>JAEDIV010000096.1 GCA_016296675.1 Clostridia bacterium | reverse complement strand
GCGATTTAGGCGTACATGCCGCCAAAATCGATTGAAAATGGAGAGGAAGTGCGCTCCCTCTCCATACCTCTCCCGGTGGTTTGTTGATGATCTGAACGGAGCAGCCGTAAAGTCGCTTCGCTTTTTTATATACTATTATCCCCTGATCATCATTTCAACATCCGCGCCTTCCCTTACAAACACGGGAATCACATCCATCGGCGCATCCGCGCACACTGTCTGACCGCCTGCACAGGTCTTTTGAGACTGCATGTCGATCCAGTTTGCGCCTTCGGGCAGATACACATTCCGCTTGGTCACGCCCGCTTCAAAAATCGGCGCTACCAGTACATCGGGCCCGTACATATAGGCATCGTTCACGTCCCATGCCTTTTTATCCGCCGGGAAATTGTAGAACACAGGGCGCATGACGGGAGCTCCGTTATCGTGCGCTTCCTGCATGAGGCGCTTGGTATAGGGCTTTATGCGATAGCGAAGATCAATGTATTTGCGCAAAACCTTTTCGACCTTCTCGCCGTAGCTCCAGACCTCGTTGTCCGCGCCGGAAGCGCAGCATTCCTTGCCGCTTGAGGAAACGAGCGCAGGCTTGTCGTGAGGATTTCTGTCGCCGTGCAGACGCATGACCGGAGAGAACGCGGCAAAGGCAAACCAGCGCATGAGCAGTTCATGGAATTTTTCATCTCTGATATCGCCCATGAAGAAGCCGCCGATATCGGCGTTCCACCACGGAATGCCCGCCATGCCCATATTGAGCCCCGCAACGACCTGACGCTTAAAGGTTTCAAAATTGGACTGCACATCGCCCGACCAAGCCAGCGCGCCGTATTTCTGCGAGCCCGCCCATGCGCAGCGGATCAGGGAAACCACGTCGTCCCGGCCCAGCGCGCGCATGCCGTCATAAATCATTTTGGCGTAGTCAGCCGGATACGCATTGGCAACCTCGAGCGCCTGGCCTTTGTAATACCTGTAGATATCATGATCCGGCGTGTCGAATTCCGGCTCCGCAACATCCAGCCAGAACTGGGAAACGCCCTTGTCCAGATAGTTTTTCTTCAGAATCCCGAATACAAATTCGCGGGTTTCGGGGTTGGTCATATCGGCAAACTGCGAGATGTTCACGCATTCCATCTGGCGGTTCATACCGCGGTTTACGCGAATAAGCATGTCGCGCTCGGTCATTTCGCCCATATTCTCGCTTTGCATGTCCACCGTCGGCCACACGGAAACAACGAGCTTTATGCCCATCTCGGAAAGTTCCTTGCACATTCCTTCCGGATCCGGCCAGAACTGGGGATCGAATTTCCATTCGCCCATTTTCGTCCAATGGAAAAAGTCGGCGACGATGATGTCGACAGGGATGCCCAGCGCATGATATTTTCTTGCCACTTCCAAAAGTTCTTCCTGCGTCTGATATCTGAGCTTGCACTGCCAAAATCCCATGGCATAATCCGGCATCATCGGCGCGCGGCCCGTGCAGGCGGAATACTGCCTTTCAATATCCGCGGGCGTGTCTCCTGCCGTAATCCAGTAGTCGATCTGTTTGGTGGATTCAAACTGCCACTCGGTGTGGTTATTTCCAAAGGCAGCTTTTCCTATCGCGGGATTGTTCATCAAAAAGCCGTAGCCTTTATTCGATACATAAAACGGAACGCTGGCCTGGGTATTGATCTGCCTAAGCTCCAGAATGCAGCCCTTAAGGTTCAGGTTCGACTGCTGATACTGGCCCATGCCGAAGATTTTTTCGTTTTCATCAGCGTTGAAGCTCACCGTGATTTTATAGTTGTCGCCGCCGACAGAACGGTAGTTTCTTGCGATTTTATGAAGATTGATCCAATCGGGAATATCGCCGAAATCATTGCCAAAACCCATGGCAAGATAGTGCTCCTTCAAAAGCACTTCTCCCTTGTCATTCAAAAAGCGGATACGGCCGCTTTCGGTCATCTCCGCGCGGATTTTCCCGTTTTCTACGATGGCAACGGTTTCCCTTCCGCCGTTTGCCGTTTCACGCGTTTCAATATGTACATCCGCTTCATGAGGAACGCTTTCCGTCAGCGCCCAGTCTTCCTTCGTGAACGCGCGGTTTTCCGTGGCGCGAACGCGCAGCGCGTTTTCGCCCCAGCCCTCGATTTTCAAGGTTTCATATTTTCTTTTATAAATAAGGCTTCCGTTTTGAATGGTAAAAACCCTGCTCATCCTAATTCCTCCGCTTTCAAAAATGGTAAATCAAGTATATCACACCCGTACTTCGGAAGCAATTTGGAATTTCGGGGGAATGTGTGATATAATGTAGAAAAACAAAAGGAGGCGGACGCCATGGAAGAAATGATAAAGCGCATTGAGCAAATGGAAGCCATTTTTGATCATCTCCTTTTGACCGAAAAAACAGATCCCGAAAAGTTCAGAACCGATCCTGAAACTATCCGGATGATGGATACGCTCCTCGCGTATTATGAGGGCGGTGTGTGGCTTGAGGATTATGAAGCAGACGAGGAAGGTCTCATTCCAAAGGAAATCAAGCGCGGCGTATTGTCTGAGGACGGAATCTATAATCTGATCAGCTCAATTGACTGACGAACATTCAAAAGCGCATGCAGATGCTTTCTGCATGCCAAGCCATCAAAAAAGTACCTTTTTTGATGGGAAGGGCCGATCCCCTGAAATCCTGCGGGATTTCAGGGGATCGGAAAGGGGAAGCGTTAACAGTTGCTACGCTTTGTGAAAACGCGCGATTTTGACGTGCATGCCGCCAAAATCGATTGAAAATGGAGAGGAAGTGCGCTCCCTCTCCATACCTCTCCCGGAGGTTTGTTGATGATCTGACATGCAGATGCCTTCTGCATGCGCTTATCTCTATTCTTCCAGAATCCTTCCGTCGGTTGAAATCGTCACAACACTCCACGGGATAAATTTTCCGCTCGCCATCAGGGCGCGCTTGACCGCGTTTTCGATTCCGCCGCAGCAGGGCACTTCCATCCGCACAACAGTTACGGATTTGATGCTGTTAAGGGCAATGATGCGCGTGAGCTTTTCCGCATAATCGCCTTCATCCAGCTTCGGACACCCGATCAGGGTAATTTTGTTTTTCATAAACCGATCATGAAAATTTCCGTAGGCATACGCCGTACAGTCAGCGGCGATCAGAAGATTGGCGTTTTCAAAATACGGGGCGTTTACAGGCGCAAGCTTGATCTGAACCGGCCACTGGTTCAACCGGCTTGATACTGTCTTCGATTCAACAGGAACTTCGCACGCTTCGCGCCTGATTGCCTTGGCATTTGTGCCCGGGCAGCCGCAGGGCAAAGGCGCCGCCTTGGCCTTTTTTGCGTCCAACACAGCCTGCTCGTTGTATTCGGGCGCTTCCCTTTCTTCAAAGGATATTGCGTCCATCGGGCAGGCCGGAAGGCAGTCGCCCAAGCCGTCGCAGTAGTCTTCTCTGGTGAGAACGGCTTTTCCGTCTATCATCTCAATTGCCCCTTCATGGCACGCCTTTGCGCATGCGCCGCAGCCGTTGCACTTTTCTTTGTCTATTTTAATAATTTTTCTGATCATTTACTTGCTCCCTCCTTGTTTTTACAGGGATATCATACTATAATACTTTCGATAAATCAGTTGTTTTTACAACAGAAATGAGTTTTTTATGCAAGCGTATCTTCCGGTTCTGAAACGATCCGCGCTGTTCAAAGGCGTAGCGGAAAGTGAAATCCTTTCCATGATGTCCTGTCTCGCAGCGCGCGTCAAAACCTATGAAAAAGGCGAAATGATCCTTAATCAGGGCGAGCGCGTTCAGGATATCCTCCTGATGCTCAAAGGCGAAGCGCACGTGCAGTCCGTCGACTACTGGGGAAGCCGAAGCATTCTCGGCCATATCACGCAAGGCGATATGTTTGCAGAATCCTATGTATCGCCCAATTCCGGCGCACTTCAAAATGACGTAATTGCAGTGGAAAAATCGACCGTGGCTTTTTTCGACGTCCGGCGCATCATCACCACCTGCTCCGCCGCCTGCCGGTTTCATCAGATGGTTACGCAGAATCTATTTTTCGCGCTGTCTGAAAAGAATCAGAAGCTGGTTTCAAAAATCAGGCACATTTCCGGACGCACCACGCGGGCAAAGCTGATCTCCTATCTTTCGGAAGAATCCAAAAAGCATTCCAGAAACGAATTCACCATTCCCTTCAACCGCCAGCAGCTGGCGGATTATCTGTCCGTGGACAGAAGCGCAATGTCGCTGGAGCTTTGCAAGATGCGCGACATGGGCATGCTGGAATTTGACAAAAACAGATTCCGCCTGATCGAAACCAGCGGCGCAGAATACGAAAAGGATGATTTCTGAATGAGAACGATTACGCACAATACGGATTTATGCGTTGTGGGCGGCGGCATGTCAGGTCTTTGCTGCGCAATTGCGGCAGCGAGGCACGGAATCACTGTAACGCTTTTGCAGGATCGTCCGGTGCTGGGCGGAAACGCGTCCAGCGAAATCCGCATGTGGATCGGCGGCGCGCACGGCAAGGACAACCGCGAAAGCGGCATCATCGAAGAAATCTTTCTGGAAAACTTCTATCAGAATCCGTCCCACAAATATCCGATCTGGGACAGCGTACTGTATGAAAAGGCAAAAGCGGAAGAAAACATCACGCTTCTTCTGAATACAGCTGTTTTTGACCTTACGATGGACAAAGATAAAATCCATTCCGTCAGAGGCTACCAGTCAAACGCCGAAACCTTCCACGTTGTTTCGGCCAAATGGTTTGCCGACTGCTCGGGCGACAGCGTGCTTGCACCGCTGTCAGGCGCTCATTTCATGTATGGCCGCGAGGCGAAGTCGGATTTCCGCGAGACCATTCCGCCGGATGTTTCCGACAAAAAGACCATGGGCATGAGCTGCCTTTTCCAGGTACGCGAGACCGATCATCCCGTGCCCTTCACGCCGCCCAAATGGGCCTACACCTATGAAACGGACGCAGATCTTCCCTATAAGGATCACGACCTTACAAACAATTTCTGGTGGATCGAACTGGGCAGCGAATGGGACTGCATCCATGACACCGACAGATGCCGCGATGAGCTGATCAAAATCTGCTACGGCGTATGGGATCACATGAAAAACAAGGGCGATCACGGCGCGGAAAACTGGGAGCTTGAATGGATCGGCTTTTTGCCCGGAAAGAGAGAAAGCCGAAGATATATCGGAAAACATATCGTCACCCAAAACGACGTCGAAGCGGAAGGCAGATTTGACGACATCGTCGCCTATGCCGGCTGGTCCATGGACGATCATTTCCCGGAAGGCTTTTACTACGCCAAGGGACATCCGACCATCTATCATCCCGCGCCGCAGCCGTGGGGCCTTCCGCTTAAGTGCATGATCTCTGAAAACATCGAAAATCTCCTCTTCGCCGGCCGAAACATCAGCGTTACCCATGCGGCGCTTTCTTCCTCACGCGTCATGGCGACCTGCGCAGTTCTGGGCCAGGCGCTGGGCACGGCGGTAGCGCAGGCAGTGACTGACAACTGCCACGTGGAAAACGTAGATATCCGACGCCTTCAGGAAACGCTCCTGGAGGACGACCACTATATTCCGTGGCATAAGCGCAAAGTATCCCAATTGTCGCTTGATGCCGAATGTACAAGCGATATTGTCAGAAACGGAAACGACCGCGGCGAAGAAAACCTGTGGATCGGAAAGACGGGCGATAAAATTGAATACACGCTTTCCAAAGACACGATCATATCCGAAATCCGTCTTATCTTTGATAACGACATGAACAGAAAGTACCACAACATGCCCTGCAGCTACCCGCTTCATGAGGAGCGCTTCAAGCTGCCGGGAACGCTTATCAGGGAATACAGGATCGAACTGGAAGACGAAAAGGGCGCTATTTCCTCCATTCACATTTCCGATAACCACCAAAGATTTGTGAAGCACAAGGTGAATGCGCCGGCAAAGCGCGTCCGCTTTATCCCGCTTTCCACAAACGGAAGCAAGGAATTCCGCCTGTTCTCCTTTGAAATCCGATAAATCACAATACACGTAAAAGGAACGAACATCATGATCAAAAAATTATACACCTGCCTGAAAAAAGAAAAAGAAGCCTTTCAGGTGCTTCTGAAATCCATACCGGCAACGGTTGTGACGCTGTTTGTCGTGAGCGTGATCTCCATGAACCTTCTGGCCAACAAGACGCTTTATCAGAATGACTGGATTGCGCTGGACGGCGGCATCCTCATCTCCTGGCTGTCGTTTATGTGTATGGACATCATCACAAAGCATTTCGGCCCCAAGGCGTCCAACCGCATATCCGTCGTCGCGGCGGCGATCAATCTGCTTACCTGCATCATCTTTTTTATCGCAAGCATCATCCCGTCCAACGCCGGTGATTATTCCGCCTTTGACGGCATTTTCTCAGGCACATGGTTTATCCTGATGGGCTCGACCATCGCATTTTTGTCCTCCGCCGTCATAAACAACACGCTCAATTGGATGATCGGAGAGATCTTCAGGAAAAACCCCGACGGAAAAATGGCCTACGCCATGCGAACCTACATCTCCACGTTCATCGGTCAGTTTCTGGACAATCTGATTTTCTCCATCATCGTATTTGTGATCTGCGCGCCAATTTTCTGGAACGGCTTCCACTGGACGATTCTGCAGTGCGTCATGTGCGCGCTCACGGGCGCGGTTGCGGAACTGATAATGGAAATCGCGTTTTCCCCCATCGGCTACAGAATCACGCAGAAATGGAAACAGCAGAACATCGGCAGCGAATATCTGACACTATCCGGAAAGGACTGAGAATATGAAGGTATTGATCACGGGCACGACACAGGGAATCGGAAAAGCCATCGCAGAAGCTTTCCTTGATAAAGGCCACGAAGTTATCGGCATCGACCGTCAGGAAAAAAGCATCCTTCATCCGAATTACACCCACCATACAGTGGATGTAAGGGACAGGGCGCATCTTCCGGCGATCGAAAACATCGAAATTCTCATCAACAACGCCGGCACCCAAAACGAGGACGACATAGACATCAACCTGAAAGCGCTGATCGGGATTACCGAGAAATACGCCATTCAGCCGAAGATCAAATCCGTTCTGAACATCGCATCCGCCAGCGGGCACACCGGCGCGGAATTCCCGGAATACTGCGCAAGCAAGGGCGGCGTTTTGGCCTATACGAAAAATGTCGCCATGCGCATCGCTCCCTTCGGCGCCACCTGCAACAGCCTCGATCCCGGCGGCGTCATTACGCCCTTAAACGAATGCGTGATGAACGACCCGGTTCTCTGGGCAGAAATCATGGATGAAACGCCGCTGAAGCGATGGGCAACGACCGAAGAAATCGCCGAGTGGGCCTATTTTCTGACCGTCACAAACAAATTCTGCACCGGACAAAACATCCTCGTGGACGGCGGAGAAGCCATCAATTACAATTTCGTCTGGACAGAGTAACCGCATAAACGCATGAAACTTATCTTTTAGCGTTTCAAAGGAGACATAAGCATGTATTTAAGCCGCATGAATATCCTTGAAGTTCAGTCTTACCTTCAAAAAAGCGACGCCATCCTGATTCCCGTCGGAAGCCTTGAAAACCACGGCTTCCATATGCCGCTGGGGACGGATGCAATGATTCCGGATGAAATCGCGCGCCTTCTAAATGAAAAAAGCGATCTTCTGATCGCGCCCACCATCAATTACGGCGCAACAGACGGCCTATCAGGGTATCCGGGCACGATCTCCATCGGAACGGAAGGACTGACCCGTCTTCTCAAAGCCGTCTGCGATCAATTATACCTGTACGGTTTTCGGCATTTCATCATTTTAAACGGCCACGGCGGAAACAATGCGGCCATTCAGGATGTCGGCATGCATCTGTACAGAAAGGGCGCATATCTGGCCAATCTCAACTGGTGGCTGATGGCCGGGCAGCTGAATCCCCAGTGGGCGGGCGGCCATGGCGGCGGCGAGGAAACCGCGGCGATCATGGCAGTGGATGAAAGCCTCATCAAAAAAGAATACCTGCATCTTCCCGAAAACTATAAAAACGATCTGGGTGATTCTCTCCCCTATGCCGCGTGGCAAAACGTTTCCTTCAAGGGCGCAACCGTCACTGTTTTTCGCGAAATCAAGGACATTTCCGACAACGGCTGGCTGGTTCATTCCTTTAAAGGCGACGTACCCTCCCGCGCGGACAAGGAATGGGGACGGGAAATGCTCCTTCGCATGGCGGACTGGATCGCGGATTTCGAAAAGGAATTTTCAAAGACGAAACTGCCCGAAAATCACGTCTGACCTTTTTCCCAGCGCCCATTTACGCTAAAGGAGCATATCCGCATGAAAGTTATCGATCTGACCCATTCGATCACGCCCGACATGCCTGTATATCCCGGAACAGAAAAGCCGGTCTTCACGCCAGCAAACAGCTACGAAAAGGACGGCTTCAAGGAAACCAAGATCAGCATGTTCACCCATACCGGAACGCACATGGATCCGCCCGCGCACCTGTATGCGGGACGGACAACGCTTGATCAATTCCCGATCGACCAGTTCATCGGCCGCGCGCTGGTGATTGACGTTCGCCATCTGAAAGAGGGCGAAAAAATCACCCTGAAGGAAATCGAAAAATACGGTTTTCTCCCCGAAAAAGCGGATTTTCTTCTTTTCAATCTCGGGTGGGATAAAAAATGGGGTACGGACGCCTATTTCGGCGATTACCCGTGCGTGGACGATGAAGTGCTTTCCTACATCATGAACGGGAGTTTCAAGGGCATCGGTTTTGATGTCATCGGGCTTGACCCGATTTCGGATGTAAATCTCATCCGCCACAACCGCCTTTTCAAGGAAAAGGACATCGTCAACATCGAAAACCTCAAGAATCTCGATCTGTGCGGAAACGATCTTTTCAATTTCAGCTGCTTCCCGCTGAACATCGAAAATTCAGACGGCTCGCCCATCAGGGCTGTGGCATGGTTTGAATAGCGCAGGCTTCTGACACCGGCAGCATTCATCAATATTGTTTTCATCAACAAAATACACACAAAGGAATGATGAGTATGTGGCTTGTATATACGCTGGCAACTACTTTTTTATGGGGTCTTGCAGAACTGTTTTATAAAAAAGGCGCGGTAGAAAGAGAAAGATACAGTCATCTGAAAATCTGCGTCATGGTCGGTCTTGTGATGGGGCTTCATGCCGTCTTCACGCTCATAACCGGCGACTTTGCCTATGATTTCAAAAACCTGATTGCCTATCTGCCCGTTTCCGCGTGCTATATTCTTTCGATGGCGTTTTCCTTCTTCGGCATGCGCTTTATAGAAGAATCCATCTCCGATCCCATCGAAAACACGTCCGGCGCGCTGTGCTCGCTTCTTTGCGTAATTATTCTGAAGGAAGCCATTTCGCTTCCCGCATGGATCGCGATTGCGATTGTCGCCGTGGGCGTTGTGGGCATCGGCTATCTTGAAAACAGCGGCGACCGCTTAAGGCAGAAGCGTCTGGGCAAAAAGCTCGCCGTCATCGCATTTTGCATGCCGTTCCTTTATGCGTTTATCGACGCAGTCGGCTGCGTGCTCGACATTTATTTCCTTGAAATGGAAACCAGCCCCTTAATCGGCGTGACCGAAGACAGTATCGAGCTCGTCGCCAACGTTTCCTATGAGCTGACCTTCGCCATCGTCGGCCTTGTCATGTTCATCTTCATGAAGATCAAAGGCGAAAAGTTCGGCGGCCTGATCAAGCAAAAGGACAAAGCCCTCGCCGCCGTATGCGAAACCGCAGGCCAATTGACCTATGTCTACGCAATGAGCGGAAACGGCGCCATCGCCGCCCCCATCCTCTCCTCTGTATGCGTGGTGTCCCTGCTTCTTTCCCGCATTTTTCTTAAGGAAAAGCTCACCAAAAAGCAGTATGCGTTCATCGCCATCATTATCATCGGCATCCTGATGCTCGCTGTCATCGAAGGCGAATAAGACGTCCAAACAAAAAACGGATCCATCCTTTGGATCCTTCAAGCCATCAAAAAAGTACCTTTTTTGATGGGAAGGGCCGATCCCCTGAAA
>JAEDIV010000095.1 GCA_016296675.1 Clostridia bacterium | reverse complement strand
TCGAATCGACTGTTTCGCTTCTTGTTCGTTCTCTGTATCGTTTTCAAGGATCGTTGCTCTCTCGTCGAAAGCTTGTTCATTATATCAAAGGGTCCATGGTTTGTCAACCCCTTTTTTTGAATTTTTTTCATTTTTTTGAATTTTTCGATTTGCTTTGCATAAAATTGCTTTTTGGAGGTGATTATGTGGCCATTCGATATAGAGTACTGCTTTTGGGCATTGTGATATTTCTTGTATACGCCGCAATACACACGCTGAACCTGTTTCCTTTCCCCAAAGACGACATGCAACACGAAAATTCCGAGGCATTTTCCGGCGTGCTCCGGCTTTGGATTTCTGAAAAAAATTCCGCATCGCCATCCGGTCTTTCAGCATGGCTTTCCAGGGAAAGCGCGCAGTTTGAGAAAAAGCACGACGGCGTGTATGTACAGATCACGCCGGTTTCCGAAAAGACGCTGGCTTCTTTTTCCTATGCGGCAGAGCTTCCGCCGGACATGATCGTGTTTTCGCCGGGCATGCTCGAAAGCAACGATGGTTTGGTCAAAACAGATGTTTCCAATTTATTGAGAACAGAATTTCAGAATTATGAGTCGCATCTTTGCACGCCTATCGCCATAGGTGCATCGTTCTGGGCGATCCGGAATGAAAACGCGCGCGAGCCGCTTTCGGGAAAGACGCTCCTTTTTGAGAAAGGCAACTCCCTTCGCGCGCTTTATGCGCTTAAAAAGGATTTTTCCCCTTCCGCCCCCCACAGTGCGCAATACGGAATCGATCTCGGACTTCCGATATCCATTGATCAAAATGATGAGCCCATAATAGAAGAAACACATTCGATTTCGCCCGGTTCCGGAAGCCTGATTCTTGAAAACGCGAAATCTGCCTTCATAAAAGGAGAGGGCGATGCGATACTGATGACACAAAAGGATCTCCCGTATCTTTTAAATGCATCCGGATCCCCGGAATTTGAAATCGCGATGACCGGCGATTTATATACAGACTGCCTTTCGCTTTTTTCAGTAACCGACGCCAAAGACGGCGAAGCGAAGGAGATGTGCGCCTCATTTCTTGAACACCTTTTATCCGAGGATGCACAAAAGCGGCTTGAGAGCGCAAAGGCGTTCAGCGTGACAGGTGAAGTCATCTACAGCGGAAAAGCACATTATCAGGAAATCGAAATGATGCTGTCGGAGGCAAAACTGATTCCCGCGCCTGCCTTTTCCTATACAGAAGATCCTGAAGAAGCGCTTCTTTCCGTCATAAGCGGAAGCATGCGCATTTCGGACGCATTGCCTGTTCAGCCATAATTGATTCAAAATTTTGCCGCATTCAGTTGTCTCCACTTCTTTTCTATGCTATACTTATACTTAATACAAAAGAGGGAGTGTTCCTTACTTGAATACGCAAGTAATCGGCGTTGTGTTTCTGGATATCAAAGGCTTTCCGTTCGGAAGCTATGATCCCCGCGGCACAAATCTTGGAAATATTGTGATGACCCACGGCGGCGTTGCAAGAAACGTGGCCGAAAACCTCGCAAATCTTGGCGAAAACGTCGGCATGATCACGATGGTGGACGACGACGCGCTGGGCAATGAAATGAAAAGCCGATTGGAAGAAGCAGGCGTATCGCTTGAAAACGCAGTCATTACACCCCGAAAAGGCATGGGCATGTGGCTGGCGGTTTTCAATGAGCAAAACGATTTGACCGGATCCATCTCCCATATGCCGACCCCCGAACCCATGGAGGAGCTTTTTGAAAAAGCGGGCGAAGAAATCGTCAAAAACGCGGATACGGTTGTTCTGGAAATGGACGTTTCCGAAAAACTGGCTGAGCGCGTAATCGGACTTTGCAATCGCTACAACAAGAAGGTTTATATAATCGTGGCCAACATGCGCGTGATTCTGTCGAGGCGCGATCTTATGTACAAAACCAGCTGCGTGATTTTAAATGAAATCGAAGCCGGAAGGCTGTTTGACGCAAACCTTCAGCATCTTACGCCCGATCAGATGCTTGCATCCGCAAAGCCGCTTGCCGAAAAGGCGGGCATTCGCCAGATGGTTGTGACGATGGGCGTAAGCGGATGCGTGTATATGGATTTTGAAAGGCAGGTTTTCGGACACTGCCCGCCGATTCCTACGGTTGTGAAGGATACGACCGGCGCGGGCGATGCGTTTTTCTCAGCCACCGTCACGGCGCTTTCAAACGGAAGGCATCTTGAAGACGCGGTTCGATACGGAACGAAGCTTGCGAGCCTTACGCTTTCAACGCCTGAGAGCGTTTGTCCGCGCGTGGGAAGCGAGTTTTTCAGATAAGTTTTTTCGTATATTTATTGGAAGATTGTATATTATACATATGTTTTTTTCGGGACGGGAAACCCGTCCCCTACGGCAGGAACGTTCTGTATTCCTGCATCGTGGGGGACGGGTTTTCTTTATGGAAATTCGGGGCGGGTTCCGCTTAAGTTTTCAAGGTTCCACCTTGTGCGGAACTATTGTAATTCTCGCCAAGCCCGTTAAGCCAAAGTATTTGCGCCAGTCCGCCTGCGTGGTTTTGTCAAAGCTGACAGGCTCATATACGAGCTGGAAATCCGGCACGGGTATCCTGTCTTCATATGCCGAGTACGGTCCGGCATTTCTGTATCCATAGAAACAGGGGTCGCCGTGTTCGTCTATGAACGCTCCCGTGGGCAGCTTGTTTTTATTGAGCGCTTTCTTTACGGGGCATTTTGCGTTAAGAAGGGTATCCGACAGAATTACATCTCTCAGATTTTTGCAGTCCGCAAATATATCCCGCATATTCGTAACGCCCGAAAAATCAAATGCGGACATATCCAGTTTTGTAAGATTTTCCGCGCCGTAAAAGAGCGAGCTTATGTCCACACCCTGTGTTGTTTTGCAGTATTCCATTTCTAGTTCGGTCATGTTTTTCTTTTCCGGGGACTAAGGCAGCGTAATTCGCCGAAGGGAATCTTCATGCTGTGCTAATCTCCTTTTTACTTGGATATGCCGAGAAAATGCGCCTTGTCCTGCAGATAAATCTTCGCGCCGGGATCGTCGGAATCGGGATCGACCTCGATGGAGAAGAATTCCTGCGAGGTCAGGCGGTCTCTGAAGAGACCGTTTTCTCTCAAAAAGGTCTCTTTTACATTGTCAAGGATATTGCTTTTCAATATCGCATTTAAACCCTTCACGATACTGAACAGATTCATCGGATGCGTTTTTTCGTAGTCCATTACCTCTATGATAACATAGCGCTCTTCGTCCGATGCCGCATGGTACATCGCGCCCGCCTGCATCACCTTTGCAATCAGGTATTTGGGCTGTTTCTCTCCTTTGGGCGTAAGGCTGTACACACAGATATCGTTTTTACGGGTCAGATTCTTTATAGCATGTTTTTCGCTCAGAAACTTTTTTCCGCTGTCGTAAAACCACAGATTTCCTTTGTTTTCGATCATGACTTTTCCTCCAGGCATTTCCGTGTATCCGCTAAAGCACAATTGCTCAGTTTCGCATAAAATTCCGTCACGACGTCCAGCGGCTTTTGGGGGCCGCACAGTCTGAGCTTGTCCCGGACACGCTCAATCATATAGCGCGGGATGGGGTAGACGACCTCCGCCAATGCGCCCGCGATCGATGCGATGGTGTCGCTGTCGCCGCCGATGGAGACGGCAAGGCGGATGGCGGATTCGAAATCCGTGGATTCGATAAACGCCTGAATCGCCTCGGGCACGCTGCCTCGGCAGGTCACATCGAACTTATAGGTCTTTTGGCGATCACTGATGGTGAAATTCATGGGATAGCCCATTTCCTCCACCCATGCGCGGATTTCGTCTTTGCTTTTTCCCTGTCTCAAAAGGAAAATGCAGCCAGCGACCACCTGCGCGCCGAGAATCCCCTCCGGGTGATTGTGGGTGGGCAGGGCGGTGTCGCGCGCAAGTGCAAGCGCTTCCTCAAGAGACTTCGCCATCCAGCCCACCGGGGACACGCGCATGGCCGAGCCGTTTGCAAGGCTGTTGTAGGCCGGAGCGTTTTCGTTAATTGCCCAATTCAGAAAGCGGCTTCCGTAGCCCGCGTTCGGATACGCCCTTGCATATTTTTTAAGGCTTTTTGCATAATCCCGATCGGTCAGAAGCGCCTCGGCGATGGCGATGGTCATCATGGTGTCGTCGGTAAAGGTACAGGTATCCGAAAAGAAGGGAAAGTCCGTCGAACGGATGTTGTTCATTTCATAGATGCTGCCCACAAAATCGCCGATGATTGCGCCGAGCATGCGCTTATACCTCCCTGTATTTTTATGCGTTTATAGTTCTTCCTTCGGCACCCGGATGATTTCCGTCGCTCCATCAAATGCGCCTTCGCTGATTTGGGCGTGTTCGGGAACAATGCCCTGTTTCAGTTTTCCGCACAAATCAAACGCCCCTTTTTCGATTACGCGGATGTTCTTGCCGAATCGAACGCTTTCAAGATTCTCGCACCAGGCGAAAGCGCGGCCTTCGATATGCGATACGCTGTCCGGCAGAACAACCTCCCGGACATAATCCATCGGTCTTTCTATTTCATGGGTCACTACGCCCTCATCTCCCGGGCGGCCCACCCACACCTATATTTTTCAATTTCCGTAAACGCATGTGTACAAATGCGCTCAACGCCGTCCGGCACGGTTACATGACTTTCATTGCCCTTATACTTGATCAGCGCGCTGTTTTTAATCTCAAAATCCTCGTTCCTGACCCTTTGCTCAGGCGCGGAAAAAACATGAGACGCAGAGGCTTCTGTAACTTTAGAAACCGGCGCGCGGCGCACGTCCACAGTTTCCTCCCGGATTCCGGATTTCGCGTTTGCGACACGGATGGTAAAATCCATGGGTGAAGGCGGCGTGTAGGGCTTCTGAGTAAACTCCGCCGGCTCGGAATTCCGCGTTGTATCCTTCACAGACGGCGGCTTCGGAGGTTGATAGGGCGGCGTTGGAGTTATGCGCTCAAGAATATAAACAACAAGCAAAAGCGCCGCCCCGCCGCCAAAAATATAGGGAATAAAATGAGTATTGCCGTTAAGGAGAGCGCCAAAAATGCATAAGCCTGCAAGACCAAGGACACATCCATAAATGCTCATTTTGTCTAACCTCCCGTTCGAATATTTCTTCTGTAAAAAAGCTGATATGCGTGTCCGAATGGAGCCTACAAGCGCATCGTATATTTATGCATTATATTCTTCTTTGGGCACGCGGATGATTTCCGTTATTTTCTCAAACGCATAGCTGTCAATCACTGCTTTGTCCGGAACCGTCACCTTTCTAAGGTTATGGCAGCCCTGAAACGCTGCCCAATCGATACGACAAATGTTTTTACCGAGTTCGATCGATTCAAGAGCGCTGCATTTATAGAAAGCGCATGACTTAATTTCCAGAACGCTGTCGGGCAGGGTAACTTTCTTAATATGATGATTCGACACGGTTTCATCTTCCCAGTATTCGATCGTCTCATACTCGCGATTTGACCATTCCGCAAGCATGGGCGGAAGCGCCTCCCGATATCTTTTAACCCTTTCAGTAACGGTAAACGCCTTGTTCCCGATGGCCACAACGCCGTCCGGCACGATCACATGACTTTCTTTTCCATTGTACTTGATAAGAACGCCGTTTCTGATCTCAAAATCATTGGCCATTCTCTAAGCCCTCCCAATCAATTTTCTTAGGTTCGGTTATACTTTTCTTCAAACGCAAGATAGATTTCTTTCATCGTATCGTCCATATAAAAAAGCGTTTTTTCGCGCAGCTCGTCCGGCACGCCGTAGTGCGCGCCGGCGACCGCGCCCGCAATGCAGGCGATGGTGTCTGAGTCACCGCCGAGGGAGATGGCTGTTCGGATTGCGTCTTCAAAATCGCAGGATTCAAAGAATGCTTCCAATGCATGAGGAACGCTGCCTTCGCATGTATAATCGAATTCGTATGTATCGCGGATTTCATCGATGGTAAAATCGATGGGATAGTAATTTTTTATGATTTCTTCGCGGATTTCCGCCTTGCTTGCGCCCGTTTTTGCCATGTATACGGCCACCGTCACCGCCTCCGCGCCCTTGACGGCTTCGGGCGAATTGTGCGTGATCTCGGTAACCGTGCGGGACAGGCGCTTGGCTTCTTCAAAATCCTTCGCCGCATAGGCGCAGGCGCTCACGCGCATGGCCGCGCCGTTGGTTTTTGCGCCGTAGGGCTCGGGATCGTCCGAAGTAAGCCACGCTTTGAACCGGCGGCTGTACCAGCCGTCGGGATACAGGTTTCCGATTTTCCGGACCCAGCAAACCGCCTTTTCGGACAGATCGGAAAAATCAGCCTCGCTTTCAAGAAGCGCTTTCATGACGGCAATACTTAAAATGCTGTCGTCCGTGCATCTGCAGTCAGGATGAAAAAGTTCAAACTCCCTGCTTCGATGATTGTTCCATTCAAAGCGGGAGCCCACGACATCTCCGATAATCGCGCCGATCATTTGTTTGTCCTCCTTGCGGTTTTTTCCTTTTGTTAAGTATATCATATCATAAAAAGGATGACAATATTGAAGAGTGTTTCCGCAAAGGACGCAAAAAGCGCAGGCGTCCGGTGAACGCCTGCGCGGCCAAAGGTTTTAATATTGTTTTAAGTAGCGGACAATTTCTGCCTCCCTTGTGCAAAGGAAGGTGGATTCGCCAAGAGGCGAAGACGGAGGGATTGTGAAGGCTTCTTGATTCCACGCTTACGTTTGATCTTCTTTAAGCGTTTGCTGCAATCCCTCAGTCAAAATCTTCGATTTTGCCAGCTCCCTTTGCACAAGGGAGCCTTTTGGCGCTGCGGGCTGCATTGTTTTTTGCTTTGAAAATACGCCTACGCCCGGATCGTTCTTTCCTCGTCCGCCGCCTGTCTTGCAAGGAGACTGATCCGGGTGTCCTCAAAGGCTTCTTCGGCTAAGCGCGCGGCCTCTTCCGTTCCGATTGCATTTATGAATCTTGTGAAGGGATTCACGCCGTCTTCGAGCGGAAGGACGCGCTTTTTCTCGTCGTTTTCAAGGGTGACCACGCCGTCGACCGCTTCGATCATGCCTTTGGTGCCGGTTACGCGCAGGCGGTCATCGTCGTGGCGGGCTGAACCCGCAGGACGGAAATAGTCGATATCGCAGGTGCCGATCACGCCGTTTTCAAGGGTCAGAAGGACGCTTCCGGCGCTCTCCATTTCATTATGACCGCGGTTTTCAATCGTCGTATGCGTGGCGCTCACGCTTTTGCATTTTCCGCCCAGGCGCAAAAGCCAGTCGATGGCATGAATGCCGACCCAGGGGATTGTGCCCCCGTAGAGGGCGCGGGCACGATAGTTTTCGCCTCTTACGCCCATTTTATAGCTCTTTTGGCCGTGAACGACGCGGACGCGTCCGATTTCGCCGTCTTCGATCGCCTTTTCAATGGTTCTGAACCAATCGCAGCAATTGAGATTCAGCATGCATCCGAGCTCCGCCGGCGAATTTCTCCATGCGCTTTCAAGCGCGGCCAGATCGTTCATATCGATGGCCAGCGGCTTCTCCGAATAGGTGTGTACGCCCCTTTTCAGGCATTCGATGGAAACGCTTGCGATATCGCAGAACCACGGATTGACCACCGCGACATCCGGCTTTTCCGTTTCCAGCATCTCGACATAGTCGCTGTACAGCTTCGCCCCGGTTCTCTGCGCAAGCTTTGTCATATCTTCGCCCTTTGATCCGGGCGCAATGGCGGCAAGGTATGCGTTCAATCCTTCAGAAACCGCATCCAGCGACTGGTGATAATGACCGGAGGCTCCGATGATGACGAATTTCATGTATCTCACTCCGCTTTTTATCAATAGTTCAGATAACGGGCGCTGATATAGGCGACGGCGTTTCCCGTGTCCACGCGCGCAAAATTGCCGTCGGTAGCCAGGAGCCTGACCTGCATGCCCGGATAAGCAACGCCGATTTTTCCATAGCTCGTGCCGGGGCCTTTTCGGATGTTGACATTTCCGGTCGTCGTCGCATTCCAGTTAAAGCGCATGAGCGAACGATGGATATACGCGCTGCCCCAGCCGTTCATGTTTTCCACGCGGATCCACTGGCCGTAGGACGAATATGCGTTGGTCTTGTCTCCGACATACAGCTGATAGAGCATCGAATGATTGGTGCCCGCGCCGGAACGCACGGCGGCAAAGCCGTCTCTTGAGCGGATGGTCGCTGTCTTTCCGTTGAGTCCTTCAGCGGTAGCGGTATCCATTTTCAAAAGACCCTTGCTGATATAGCCGATTTTTCCGTCTCTCGTCGCGCAGCGGACCCAGCTGCCGTTTTTCTCAAGCGCCCAGACCACAGTTCCGTTATAAATCTGACCGATTACATTATACTCCTTACCGGGGCCCCAGCGCAAGTTGGCATAGCCGTCGGAAGAGCGGACGGTGGCGTTTACATTGACCACTTCGTCGGCATCCTTAATGCTTGCATCCGGGACATAATTGCTTACGCCGCCCCAGCTGCCGCCAGTTCCGGTCGTTCCCCATCCGTCCGTGGTCGAGCCGCCGGTATAGCTGTCATCCGGCACATATTCGGCAAAGCGTATATATCTTCCGTACATATAGCCGACAACGCCGGTTCTTACGACTTTCACCTTGTGCCAGGTGTTTCCGCGCGAAAGGACGATCAGCTTATCGCCGTATTTCGCCGCGCCGACAATGGGCTGGCCCGCGCCGGCCACTTTTCTCACATATGCGCTTCCGTCTTTCGTAGGCGTCTGGCAATACGCATACTGCGTGCCCGCCGCATACACCGGAATACTTGCCATAAATAAACAGATTACCAAAAAGACGCCGAGAAGCTTTTTCATGCTCTTCTCCTCCTTTTCGCTTCATCTTCTTTCTGTTTCTTTGACGAAAAGAAACATCCTTTGGTTCAATTTGGGAAACAAAGAAATTTCCGGGGATCCTGAGAAACATTGGAAATGCAACGGCTAAAGAGCGCGTTTTCCGGTATACTAATATCGCGCAAAAGGAGGATGAAAGCATGAGAGTTGCTTTTTTTGATACAAAATCCTATGACAAGAAATCGTTTGACAAGTATGCGGGCCTTAACGGCGTCGAAATCAAATATTTCGAAACGAAGCTCA
Organism: Clostridia bacterium; assembly: GCA_016296675.1. Taxonomy (GTDB): domain Bacteria; phylum Bacillota; class Clostridia; order Christensenellales; family Aristaeellaceae; genus SFHK01. The sequence goes on along the minus strand of JAEDIV010000095.1, from coordinate 1,001 downwards.
ATTTGGACACGGCGGAACTGGCGCACGGATTTGACGCGGTATGCGCCTTTGTAAACGACACAGTGGACAAAGATGTAATCGACCGCCTTTCGGAAATGAATGTAAAAGCCGTCGCGCTCAGATGCGCGGGCTTCAACAATGTAGACATGCGCCACGCCTTTGGAAAAATCCATGTTCTTCGCGTTCCGGCGTATTCGCCGTATGCCGTTGCGGAGCACGCGATGGCGCTTCTTTTAACGTCCATCAGGAGGATTCACAAATCCTATATCCGCTCGCGCGATTTCAATTTCAGCCTCTCCGGCTTAACCGGGTTCGACCTGCACGGCAAGACCGTGGGCGTGATCGGAACGGGCAGAATCGGCCGCGTATTTATCGACATTGCGCGCGGTTTCGGAATGAAGGTGCTTGCCTACGACAAATTCCCTTCCCCCGGCCTTGAAAACGCAGATGACGTCCGCTATGTGTCCCTTGACGAGCTTTATGAAAACAGCGACATCATTTCCCTTCACTGCCCGCTGACGGACGATACGACGCATATGATCAATGAAGAGACGCTCAAAAAATGCAAAAAAGGCGTTGTCATCATCAACACCTCGCGCGGCGGACTTGTAGACGCGGAAGACCTTTTGAACGCCATCAAGTCCCGCCATGTAGGCGCGGCGTGCCTGGACGTATACGAGGAAGAAAGCGACCTGTTCTTTGAGGACAACTCCGGGCACATTTTAAACGACGATATCCTCGCCCGGCTGATCTCCATGCCCAATGTCATCGTGACTTCACACCAGGCGTTTTTGACAGAAGAAGCGCTTGAAAACATCGCCAAAACCACAATTAAGAACCTCGTGGATCTGTTTGAAGACGGTCAGTGCGCAAACGAATTGTGCTTCCGCGGAAACGCTGCCGAGGACTGCAAATCGGGAAAATGCTTTTAAAACAATATAAAAGCCGCTGTCTCAAAATACATTCAAACTCCGTGAATCGTGTATCTCCATGAAATGATC
>JAEDIV010000094.1 GCA_016296675.1 Clostridia bacterium | reverse complement strand
GGCATGCGAGCCTTGAGCGTTTTACCGATGATACGGAACACTTCAGGCGCAGCATCGCCTCTGACATCGCCGCCCACGAGCCAAAGAATGTTTTCTTCTTCTGCGAAATAATCTGCAAGAAACGCCGCGTAGCCTCCTGCATTGTTCACATTCAACTTTCCGTCTTTGGCGAAATTGCCCCACGAAGGGAGAAGCGCCATGATGAGGCCGAGCTTTTTGGCATACCTTACAACGTTTCTCACATGCTCCCAATAGCCGTTTGCATCTTCGGGCGCAACGGGACGCGAAAAATCATCGTCCGTCAATGCGGGTTTTCCATCAATTGTGGAATAACCGCTCTTGTGCACGAGCGTTGCCTGAATGACATTAAAGCCCTTCTGCGCACGGTTTTGAAGGTAGACGCAGCTTTCCTCAAAAGTCAGCTTGGAAAACAGCAGCCAAGCCGTATCTCCGAGCCAGAAAAACGGCGCGCCGTCCAGACAGAAATTTCGTTTGTTCTCCGATATTGTCAGCTTCATTGAATTACTCCGCTATATACTCTGGGCGCATGGGCGCAAAGAATTCGACAAACTCCATATCTTCCAGCGCTTCTGTGCTGTGATATTCGTTGGCATTCCATACATATCCGCCGCCCGGGCCGATAACGCCTTCTTCGTATACGTTTTTGTTTTCATCCGCAAGCGTATACTTGAGTTTTCCCGAGAGGACAAATCCATTCTGCACGGCCTCATGATTGTGAAGCGGCAGAACGCAGCCTTTCTTCATCGTGAAGTGGCAGAGCATGGTTTCATTGTTGTAGGAAAGGTTCGTCTTTACAAGGCCGGGACGCAGCTCGACCTTATTTCTTTCGGAAAGATTGGTGATTTTATTGCTCATGCGTTTTCAATCTCCTTGATCAGATCAGCCCATCCGGCTTCGAATTGACTGCGGAACAATTCGACCGGCGGGAAATCCGCGTATTCTTTCTCAGACAGTCCGTCAACCGTATACGCCTTTGCGAAGGTCGGGATCTTCAAAAGTTCATCCAGCACATATTCGGGCGTAGGCGTATCCATACGGCTGATGACCGGTGCATCCGCTTCCAGAAGCAGGTCCGCCGTGCCCTTCCAATTGATGGTGATATCGCAGGCGCCGCCGACAAACTCCGTGAAATGATGCAGTCCTCGGGCACCGCCGCCCAGAAGGATGCCGGGCAGCTGCTTTTCTCGCATCACGCGATACTGACGGCGCATAAGCACGCATCCGGCCTGGAAAAGAATGTCCGGTTCGATTTCAAATTTGTTTTCCTTGTACTGATTTTTAAGGCAGTCGTCGAAGATACCCGCAATACAGGTGACAAAGAAGGGAGCAGTTCCCTTCGAGCGCTTATATGCTTCGCACACTGCGATGCACTGAGAGACGGACATGATTTCCGTTGCAATGATCGGAACATTCTTCGCCGCGAGATATTCGATGGCTTTGATGCCGGCTTCCGTCACGGGAATCTTGGCAATGGCGTTTTCGCCCAGCTGCATGTCGGCTTCCGCTTCCTTTATGATGTTTGCAGGATCATGCTCCAGCGTCGGATCGCCTTGAATGGAGACATAACCCATGCGGGAGGGATTCTCTTTGTGAAGCTTGGCAAACTCGTCCATGAGAAGCTTAACGGCATACCGCTGCGTTTTCGCAGCGATTTCGGATGCGGTCAGACCTTCCGCTTTCAGGCGGAGGATTTCCTTCATCAGAATCGGACGCATCTCATCGGATTTAAGCATTTTTGCGGTATAGGTGGGGTTGGTGGTACAGGCGATTGTGCCTGCTTCAATTGCCAGTCTCGCCTGCGAAATTGTGGGGTTGTTTACCCAGAAACGGGTAGGCGTCAGACGGTGTACTCTTTCAAAATATCCCATATGCGTCACCTCATCGCTGCCGCAATAATTGCGGGCGCGTCGATTTCATACTTGTGCTTGAGTTCGTTTGCCGTGCCGCTCTCAGGATAGATATCCTTAAGGCCCAGCCTGATTACCGGTCGGGCGGCGATTTCGCATATCGCGCTTCCAAGACCGCCGTAAATGTTGTGATCCTCCACAACGATTACTTTTTTCGCTTTCTCAATCATGGGAATAAGCTTTTCGCAGTTGAGCGGCTTTATCACGTTGCAGTTCACAACAGTTGCACCCATGTCCTTATCCTTCAGGCTGTCTGCAGCAAGGCAGGCGTCATATAGCGGCGCGCCGCAGCCCAGGATCAGAACATCTTCTCCGTACGCGCGCAGGATCTCATCCGTGCCAACCACGGGATCTCTTCCGCTTCCGATACGGCAGTATACGGGGCCTTTGGTTTCATAGGCACGGCGAACCATATTTCCGGTATCGTCCGCATCTGCAGGCGCAAGCACGGTATAGCCCGGAATTGCGCGCATGATGCCCAGATCTTCAAAGAACTGATGCGTTACGCCCTCGCGTTCGCCGGAACACATGCCGGCATTTGCGCCAAAGAATTTGACATCCAGACCCGGATATCCAACAAACGTGCGCATCTGTTCGCATGCACGCATGGTAAGGAACCCGGCATATGCGCACACAAACGGCTTAAGACCTGCGCTGGCAAGGCCGGCGGCGATCATTACCGCACTGCCTTCCGCAATGCCTGCTTCAATAATGCGGTCCGGATATTTTTTCATCAGCCCCTGCGCTCTGAAAACGGCTACAGAATCCGCGCTGACCATATACACGCGCTCATCCTTTTCCATAAGTTCGGTGAGCGCCTCAACAAACGCAATGCGCGTGCTTTTGATTTCACTCATGGATTCGCGCCTCCAATTCTCGCACTGCAATTTCATACTGTTCGTCATTCGGCGTTCCCTTGTGCCAGGCATTGTTATGCTCCATATAGGAAATGCCCTTTCCTTTAACAGTGTGTGCTACGATACATACAGGCCTTCCGTCGCGTTCGCACGTCAGAGCCGCCATGATTTCAGGCACATTATGTCCGTCAACCTCCAAAACCTTCCAGCCGAAAGCAGCAAATTTGCCGGGAATATTGGTAATGCCGCCGACTTCCTCTATGCCTCCGCCCGACTGCATGGTATTGTTGTCAACAATCAGCGTCAGATTGTCCAGTTTGTATTTGGCTGCGGTCTGCGCAGCTTCCCAGTTAAGTCCCTCTCCAAGTTCGCCGTCGCCGGTCATAACATAGGTCTTGTAGGACTTATTGAGTCTCTTGGCAGCAATCGCCATACCCGTTGCGCCGGCGAGGCCGTTGCCCAGGGAGCCGCTGGTCAAATCCACGCCGGGCGTCTTTTTCATATCCGGATGACCCTGAAGAATCGAATTGAGGCATCGCAGCGTGGGATACACATCTCTGGAATAAAATCCCTTAAGACCCAATGCTGCATAGAGCGCCGGACAGGCATGACCCTTTGAAAGCACAAAGCGGTCTCTGTCTTCCCAAAGGGGATTCTGGGGATCGACATTCATCACGCCGAAATACAGGCATGCAATCACATCTGCCGCGGAAAGCGAAGGCGCCGGATGACCGTCTCCGCTTCGATAAATCATCTCAACGACGTCGCGACGTATTTTGTCGCCCATACGCGAAAGTTCACGCATATCCATTACTTAACCACCTCAAAAACGCCTTTTGCGCCCCAATACGGGCTGGAATATACTTTTCGTTCCATTGCTTCCGATACAGCCTGTTCGCTGTCCGCCATGGAACCCTGCGCAAGCACGATGCATTCTGCATCGCCAAGCTTCTTCGCCGCTTCAATCAGAGGCTCTGCGCCGCCGCCGAAGGCATTGTCCGCCAAAGCGCTGACGATCTCGATTTCCTTGTTCTGTTTGCTCGCACAATCTCTGATGAGGCGCATGGTCGGCTCAAGGGTAGAGGAAAGCGTCGCGATTACGCCGATCTTGCGGTAATTTTTAACGGCTTCATTGGCCATCATTTCATCCACGCGCACGAGCGGAACGCCGATTTTCCTGAGGCCTTCCTGCGCAGCGCCCGCAATGTCACCTACGGAGGAGCATGCATTGAGAATCACATCTGCGCCGGCTGCAACAGCCTGCGCGTACATGAGATACAGCCTCTTGGACGCTTCCTTCGACGGAGATCCGTTTTTCACTGCATCGGCAATGATGGACGGGTCGGAAAGCGAGAGAAAGGTCAGCTTGTCGCCTTCAAACTGCTTAGTCAGCGCGCTTTCGATCATGCTGACCAGTTTAACAGGCATTCCGGTATATACGATAGCAATCTTGTATTCCAATTTGAGCACTTCCTTCCATTAATAGCGAACGGGAATCCAGATTCTCATTTCCTGAAAACCGGAGTTGTCCCACGCAAAATACGGAATCAATTCCAGCGGCTGCTTGGTGATGGTTACCTTGGGAATTCTTTCGTAGAGGCCGCTGCATACACTGTCGAGCTTCAGCGCGCTCGTTTTAAGCGCGATTACCTTTTCGCCTTCAATGTCCTTTACATATTCCTCAAACACGCTGTCCTGAGGCATAAGCCATCCGCTGGCATCCTCCGCCTCCATGCAGTAGACGATCGGGCCGCGGCGAATGCAGACGCTGTTTTCGTTCTCTTCCAGCTTCGGATTGGCTCTGAGCATCTGAGGCGTCATATCGAATTCGATTTCAGGTTTGCTGATATCCAGTTCCTTAAATCCGCCGCCTGCCCAGCCGGGAACACGCGCCATCATGCGGAAAGGAACGCCGTTCCAGTTTTCAACCGAGAAAGATATTTTTCCGTTCCACGGATAATCTGTCTTTTCGACAAGATCGAATTGTGCGCCGTTTTTGAGCGAGATATGCGTCTTGCATGCCATGTACAGACCGGCATAGACCGTGTCATCCGATACAAAGAACGCATATTCCGGCAGTTCCGCCATGAACCTGGACAGATTTGTCGGGCAGCAGAAGCACTTGAAATCATCCTTACGCTCGCGGGGCCACATGAGGAAGTAGTCCACGGTCTGCGTGCGGCGGAGCATGTTTTCATAGAAATACTTGTCCCCGCGGACGTTTACCGCAGCCATTGCAAGGTTGTAGGCAACCTGCTCGATGAAGTCCAGATAGCGGCTGTCTGCATCGATGGCGAACATACGGGCCGCCCAGAAAACGCCGCCGAGAGATGCGCATGTTTCGTTATAGGCAGTGATGTTCGGAAGCTGATATTCATAGCCGAACGCCTGATGGATACGCTTGGAGTTGATCAGATCTCCGAACGGAGATGCGCCCGTATAGATCGCGCCCAGTCCGCCGTTTACATAGACTTTGGTATTGATCAGATTGTCAAAGCAGCTGTCCAGAACCTTCTTATAGCGCTCGTCGCCGGTTTCCAGATACAGATCCGCAACGCCTGCATACAGATAGGTTGCACGGACTGCATGACCATGCATGGTGCGCTGGTCCAGGAGCTTGATCTCATCCTGATTGTCGTCGGTTCCGTTTTCTACATAATCGCGCAGCTGGATTGCCATTTTGGCAGCTTCCAGATACTTCTCTTCGCCGGTTGTACGGTACAGTTCAATCAGTCCCATATAATGGGAAGGACATACCGCTGTCATGGCCTTTTTCTGCTCCATGGCGATCTCGTAGCGGCGGCAGAGGTAATCAGCGGCCTTCTTTGCCACTTTCATCAGCTTGTCGCTGCCGGTCTTGCGGTAATGCACGCATGCGGAGGTAAAAAGATGGCCGAAATTGTATTCTTCGAAGTCATCCTGATCGGCATGGCGCGTGTGCAGTCCCTTGCGCGAAGCAATAATCTGCTTGGTGGAAATATATCCGTCTTCTTCCTGCGCACGGCCGATCAGCGCAGCATATTCGTCAATGTCGATTCCGAAATAAGAGCAGCCTTCAAGCAGCTTATAGAAATCACCGTCGCCGTACACGTTTCCGCGGAACTCCCCTTCAGATTCGCCTGCAGCGATTTTGAAATTTTCAACTTCATGGAAAAAGCTGTCCTTGTCCGCAAAGATGCTCATAATATGCGGAATCATTACATCCCGCGCGGCGACACGACGCTCATGGATCAAACCATCCGTCGTTTCTACCGGATACTTGTTCAAAGAGACTTTCGCAAACGGGGATGCAGAGACATCCATGATCATTCGCATTACCGCCTTTCATAATGTGATTAAAAGCGTTTGTGTTACTTGATTTCCATTTCCATGCAGAAGCGGTTGTTGTATTCATTGGCTTCCGGCGGATAGCAGTTGCCTACATTCAGAAGCGCCATAAAGTCATGAATGCCCTTTACCGCAGTCCATGTGGTTTTTACACCCGTGCCGGATACATCGGGAAGCGGCGTGTTGGCACTCAATACAACGCTCTCGCCGGGAGCAAGGGGCTTGATCGTTCCATAAGCGCGGCCGATTCTGAAGTCTCCGTCCAGCAGGAAATCGACAGCCGCCGTCATATTTTCGGGGGTAGATGCGTTTCCAACGTTCTTGAGTTCTACCTTGAAGCGCACTTCTGTATTGCTGACTGCCGGCTCGTCGATATACATGCTTACCGGTTCCATGTCAAATACAGGCGCCTCATAGACTTCCTTTTCAGGCGCTACAGCTTTAAGATCGACATTCGCGTTGTATTCTTCTGCATCGATGACGCACGCGCTGACAGCCATTGCGGGAACGCAGATTCGCTGTTCATAAGAACCTACGCGGACAGTGCAGTAGTGCTCTTTCGCAGTCTGGTTAACGATGACGGAAACGATATTGCCAAGATCGTCTGAGAAGGCAACCTGCGTAAGCCACTTTGCGTGGCCGTACTTGGAATCCGCAAGGCGCATGCCGCGGCGGATGTATTTGGTGAATGCGCCAAACAAGCCGTAGCTTGCGGAAATCCGCCAATCATCCGGATTGTCAACCATGCTGTAGATGATGCCCTGACGGGTGTCGCGCAGATACTTGAAAGGTGTGCCGAGCAGCTGATGGGGGCCGCCGTAGTTGTCCTGTACAAAGGACCAAAGGAGATAGCTTTGTACGCCGTAGCGCAGCTGGCGGAGAAGCTCATCCATGCCTTCAGGCGTGCTGACGGTTTTTTCGATACTGTAAAGTGGAACATCCGGATAATCGCGGACATATTTTGCCAATACTTTCGGATCGCCGCGGTAGGGATGGAAGGCAACGCCGTCGAAGGCCTTGCGCGCTTCTTCATCCGCCAGCAGCGGATCGACGAAGATATTGACCATGTCATAATTGTGGTCATACGCCCAGATACGGGTAGCAATATTATGCTCCGTAAACTCGCGGCGAAGCGCGATCATTACATCCTTGGCAAGACGCCAGGTGAAGCGCGTCGCGGGAGACTGGCGGCAGTTGTTCGGGAAATCAGAGGATTTGGGCTCGTTTTGTATGGTGATAGAGTAGATGCTGATGCCGCGCTTTTCAAATTCCTGTACAGTTTTGCGCAGATATCTGGCATATACGTCGGTATATTCGCTGAGGAAAATGCCGCCTAAAATGTTGTCGGTGGATTTCATCCATCCGGGAATGGCCCAAACAGAGGCGACAAATACAACTTCAGGATAGTCCTGAATGATCTGTTTCAAAAGGTCAAAATAACCGCGTTCTTCTTCTCTTTGAACGGAGAAATGCTCAAGGTTCCAGTCCTTTTCGCCTTCCGGCATATCGTCATAGGTGTAGAAATCCAAATTGCGTTCCCAGTCACTGGAACCGAAGGGCAGACGCAGGAAGTTCCATCCCGCTCCCTCAACAGGGTCAAACAGTTTTTTCAGCGCTGCTTTGCGCGAACCTTCCGACATGCGCATAAGGTTGTATACTTCTGTGTCGGTAAGATTTCCGCCGAATCCCAAAATCGGCTGTCCCTTCACAGTGGGATCGATCATAAAGGTATCTTCGTCCGGTCTTGACGCAGTTTCATACATGGGTTCATCTTTGGAAAGAGACAATACACGTGTAAGATCATTTGTAGATATATATTGCTTCATAGCCAACGCCCTTCCTTGAATCACCGGCAAAGTGGATTTTACCAACCGCCTGCTTTTAAAGTAAATAATTTCTTTCAATTAAAGTATGATGCCGGAAACCAAAGTGAAGTACTTCTTTTCTTCTTGAATAAGGAAACGCGCGCGGCGCAGAAACTGTGCCGCGCGCGCCAAAGCTAAACTTACTTGTTGTACGCCGCCTGATAGATTGCGAGGTATTCAGTGCCGATCTTCTGAATTTCGTTCATGAAGTCGTCATAGTCGTTCTCAACGGACTTATCGCCGGTGATGAACTGAGCAGTCCAGGTCTCAACAGCATAGTCCAGCTGAACCTTCAGGTCCGCAGCACGATTTGTGTCCTTCGCAGACAGGTAAACGTCCGGATAAGCTACCTTCCAGTGGGGGATCTGCTGGCGCTCAACTTCAACGTTGATCCAGTCGTTCAGGGGGTAGATAACCTGGGGCATGGTGCCGCCGCCGATACCGGGGGTGGTGGAGCCGGAGTTCGCAGTGAGGGTCTTGGCACGCTTTACTTCGAAGGAATCGAAGCCGGTGTACTCAAGAACGAGGTTCTTGCGATCGATCTTCGCCTGTTCGGTCTGCTCGCCGTTTTCGTCTACATAGTAGAAGTCAACGCCGGGCTCGCCGCGCATGTTGAAGATACCGCCGTCATATTCTTTCCACTCGTATACCCAGTCAGCCATGCGGAGCACAACTTCAGGATATTCGCACTCGCAGGTGATGGCGAGAGTGCCGCGGGAAAGACCAGTGGTGCGGGACCAAACGGGGGTGTCGCCTTCATTCTCAACGAGGCAGCCTACGATGGAGTACTGTTCGTTCTGCGCAGAGGGGATGTAGAGGAACGCACCGGGGCCCTGGAACATACCCAGAGTCTGATCGCCGGCAGCCTGACCCTTCGCCTTGAGGCCAGCGCCGTCAAGTTCGAAGATCTGCTTGTCTACGAGGCCTTCTTTCCAGGCTTTGGCCCAGAAGGTAACCATCTTCTTCCACTCTTCGGTGAGGGGGCCGTAGTAGACTTCGCCGTCATCGGTGGTGCCGAGGAGGGTGGTGTTGTCTACGTTCTTGCCCCACCATGCTACGGTGCGGTAGAAGTCTACGATTTCTTTCTGTCCGCTGTAGGGGATTTCATCAGCAATGCCGTTGCCGTTGGGGTCCTTAGTCTTGAACGCCACAAGAGCATTGTAGAGCTCGTCAACGGTGGTGGGCTCTTCGAGGTTGAGAGCCTTCAGCCAGGCGTTGTTGATCCAGTACTTGCCGCTGGTAAGGTCGCGGGGCATATCGTTGATCCAGGGCAGGCAGTAGATATGTCCTTCGGGGGTGGTGATGGAGCTCTTCAGAACCGGATCCGCTTCCAGACGGGCGTTCAGGTTCGGCATATACTTGGGAATCAGGTCTTCAAGGGGCATGAGGATTTCCTGATCATCGCCCCAGTCGATTTCCTGGGCAGCAGTGATCTGACCGGCATAGATGAAGTCCGGCAGGTCGCCTTCTTCCATCATGCGCAGGTTCAGAGCAGTGGACCAGTTGTCTTCCGGAACAGTTTCGATGTTCAGGGTAACGCCGGTGATTTCCTGCCACTTTTTGAAGAACTTAAGTTCTTCCCATTCGCCCTGAGCTGCATCGCGCGGGCCAAGCATATCCAAAGTGAGGGGAGCATTGACGACGGGATAAACCGATTCAGTATTCAGAATCGACGTGTCCGCCATCGCGACGCTAAACATGAGCATCAGCGCCAGAAGAAGGGATACGAATTTTTTCATGTGTCTTTCCTCCTGTTCTATTTAATTACCGCTTTTCAAGCGGGTAATTACCCTTTAAGAGATCCGATCATAACACCCTGTACGAAGTATTTCTGAAGGAACGGATAAACGATCAGAAGCGGAACGCTGCCAACTACGATCAGGGTGTATTTGATAATTTCCTGAAGCTGCGCAAGCAGTTCCTGTTCAAGTACGTCTCCGGTCATGGCGGAGGACGTCTGAGAGGAGATCAGGATTTCGCGAAGGAAAAGCTGCAGCGGATATTTCTCGCGGTCTTTGATGTAGATCATCGCATTGAAATAATCGTTCCAGTAGCCAATCGCGTAGTACAGCGCAATAACCGCAATGATTGCCTTGGACAGAGGAAGCGCAATTTTAAAGAAGAAGCGCAGGTTATTGCAGCCGTCGATTCTTGCCGCGTCGATCAGTCCTGTCGGAATGCTGTTGGCAAAGAACGTGCGGGCAATGATGACGTTGGACATGCTGATTGCGCCGGGAAGAATGAGCGCCCACATCGTATTGAG
>JAEDIV010000093.1 GCA_016296675.1 Clostridia bacterium | reverse complement strand
TCATGGAGATACACGATTAACGGAGTTTGAATGTATTTTGAGACAGCGCCTTTTTGAATACAGATAATCACAGAAGGCAGCTTTTTTTATTGTCAGAACGCCCAAGTTCCGTCTTTAAAAATCTGAATTTCTTTTCCGTCCCTGCACTTTCCGACAATAGAAAGATCACTCGTTCCGATCATAAAATCCACATGGATGATGGAATCATTTACGCCCATTTCATTGAGCTCATCCTTCGTCTTGTTAAGGCCGTCTTTTACACATTCATTAAAACCGCGGCCAAGTGCGAAATGGCAGCAGGCATTTTCGTCAAACAGCGTATTGTAGAAAAGAAGTCCCGTCTGATTGATAGGGCTGTCAAACGGCACCAGCGCGCATTCTCCGAGATAAGCCGCGCCTTCATCCATGGTGATCATCTTCTGAAGACGCTCATCGTTCTTTTCAGCGTGCGCTTCCACTACCTTGCCGTTTTCAAATCTCATCCAGAAGTTCTCAATGAGATCTCCCTGATAGGAAAGCGGCAAAGAAGCATACACAATGCCCTCCGCCAATCCCTTTTTGGGCGTGGTAAAGCATTCTTCCGTGGGCATATTGGGATTAAAGGATACCCCGCTTTTTGTCGTCTCGACAGCGCCGGCAAAAACGCCTTCGTCCATAAGACCAACGGTAAGATCCGTGCCGTTTGAGGAAGTGTATTTCAGTTCCTTAAGGCCCAGCGAATTCAGATACTCGCATCTGTCGTGCACATCTTTGTTGTGCTTTTCCCAGGCTTTGATCGGATCGTCATCCACGCGCGCGCATTTCAATATTGCTTCCCATAAAAGCTCCATCGCTTTTGCCGGGCGCTCGTTCGGGAACACTTTTTTTGCCCATGCCTTTCCGGGAACCGCCGCAATTGTCCACTGGTGAAGACCGTCAACAGCGTCCCTGTAAGGCTTTAGGACGGGCGCTTTTGCTTTCTGCGCAGACATCATCTTTGCTACATTTACGCCCTTCAGAGCATCCGGATTGGAGGAGCCGACGAAAACGCGCGCGGCAAGCTTATCACGCATGTACTTAAGCTCTTCCTCTTCGAAGGTTTCTACCGTTGAAAGGGTTTCAAGCGACTGGTATTTCACGTGATACTTTTCCATATCGGAATACTGCCATTTCACATGTACCCTTCTCGCGCCGAGCTTATAAAGCTCCTCTGTGACCATTTCGATGAATTTGGGCTGTTCGATGCTTCCGTAAAGGTACACATCCTGCCCTTTCTGTACATTCGCGCCCATGCGCGCAATAAGCTTTGCATATTTTTTGAGCCTTGCGACCTTCATAGTTCATCCTCCGTTCATGTATTTACGGATATTATACTACGATTTTTTAATATGTAAAGATCATCTTTTAAGGCGAAATTCAAATAAAGCACAGAGAAAACATAATGATTTACAATTCCAGAAAATGAAAGTATAATGGAATCAAGAGTTTCAGACAGTTTCTTTTTATCCCCAATGCAAGGGCGACTTTTTCAAATATTGTTTTACGCATGATCTCTCCGGAAGATGATCTTACAAAAGAAGAACGCCCTGTCATTAAAATCAAGCCAACAATAGCCATCACTTCCGGCGAAACCTCAAACAAGGCGACTATACCCTTTCCTGCGTTACAAATGCAGACGGCGAAATCACCATAAAAGTAGACGGAGACGTTTAAGGGCGTCGACAGAAACGACGACGGGAGCATCAATTTACACGGCTTTCTTGAAATCAAAATAGACAAATAGCGAGGTGGATTATGCATACGGTTTCTCTTTCGCTTTCGCCAAACGAACGGACGATCAACCCGAACATCTTCGGACAGTTTATTGAGCATCTCGGCACATGCATCTATGGCGGAATCTATGATGAACTGAATCCTCTTTCAAATGAAAATCATCTCCGAACAGACGTACTTGAAAAAATCCGTCGTCTTTCGCCCCCTACCATCCGCTTTCCCGGCGGAACCGTAGTCAATATCTATCATTTTGAAGATGCGATCGGACCTGTAAGCGACAAAAAAACGAAGAAGAATCTTGTCTGGGGCGGAGATCTTCGTCCGGAGTTCGGACCCTGTGAATTTGCGATGTTCTGCAAAAGCGTAGGCGCTGAACCGATGATCTGCGTCAATATGGCCAGCGGCACACCCGAAGAAGCCGGTAATTTTGTAGATTATATGAACGGTACAGGAAATACCTATTATTCCAATCTGAGAAGAAAGCACGGCTTTGATGAACCTTTCAATGTGAAATACTGGTGTGTCGGAAACGAATGCTATGCTGAGCCTGATATCGGAATCCAGAATGATGTTCAGATTTACATAAGAGACGCACGGGAATTCATCAAATTCATGAAGCTCACTGATCCATCCATCGAATTGATCCTCGTAGGATCTGATAACATGGATGGTTGGAACAAACCCGTTTTGGATCAGCTTGGGAATTTCTGCGACTATCTCTCCTATCACTTCTATGCCGCTCACAGCCCTCATCCGCTGTACGGAACGTTTCTCGCGGAAAAAGTGTTTCAGGAAAAAGTCAGGGAATTTACATCCCTAATTCAAACTTACCCGTCTGAACCTCAGAATCACAATCCCTGGTACCGGTTTCCGGCAAGAAAGCATCCGATATCCCTCATGATCGACGAATGGAACATCTGGGATTATAAAGACGATGGGGCATACGGCCTTTACATGAATTATGCGTGGAAAGATGCGGTTTGGGTCGCGTCAATGATCAATACATTCATAAATGAACCGCTTATTTCCGGCGCAAATATGGCGCAGCTTGTCAATGTCTTATCCCCCATTCTCTCGGACGGAACCGGCTCCTATGAGCAGATGATTTTTATTCCGCTTGAATTCTATCGAAAAAACGCTTCAGGAACCCATGTTTGTGTAGAACTCTCAGGGGCATATGATATTCAAGTCAGTGATGACGCTTTCATTCCCGCTTTATCCTGCGCCTGCTGCTTAAATGACGGAAGAAAAACCCTGTTTATCGTAAACAGAGACTTCTCGTCCTCCGTATCTGTCAGAATTCCTTTTGACGCTGAAGCAACCGTCTTTTCTGCCGATCCCGAAGCAATTGCCAACAAGCAGAATGCTTCCGTTTCACCCTCCCTCTCTTCCCTTTCCGAAGACTCCTCCTTTATTCTTCCGGCCGGATCAATCTGCATTTTCAAGGAGATGAAACAATGATGAAAGGCGTTTGGCTCTGGCAGCAGAACATCATTGATTTCGGCGCGGATAAGGTCATTGCCTATTTAAAACGCGCCGGATTTACGGATGTGTTTTTTCTGACCAAAGGCTTAAACGGAAAAGCCGCGTTTCTTTCCGGCATCTGTCCCCACGCAAGCGAACGGGATCTTCTTAGGGAATTGATCGATTCGGCGCATGCATCGGGGATTCGCGTACACGCATGGTTCACCTCCGCATCCGATGAACACTATAAATCGCTTCATCCCGAAAGCGGTCGCTGCCATTTCAAAAAAGGAAAGGATAAAGGTCTCATCTCGCTCAAAAACGCAGATTATCTTTCTTATCTTAAAAGGATCATTAAAGAAATGCTGCTGAATTATTCTGTTGACGGTGTTCATCTTGACTATATTCGCTATAACCATATGCTCTACGGTTGGGACGAAAATGACCTTTTGGCTTATCAGAAAGAAGGCGCGGATATCGATCTGTTAAAGCGCTATATTGAAAAAGCCTTTTATTCTGATGAAAGCCACGAGTTTCTCTTTGACGCATACAAAAACGGCGATAAAACTCTTCGTGCGTTTGCCAACGCAAGACGCAGCGATGTCACATCCTTTGCCCAGCAGATTTATTCGATGATCAGAAAAGATCATCCTAAAGTCATGTTGTCTGCAGCTGTGATGCCTGAAGGCGCGTATGCATCGCATGAATTTTCCGACCTTCATTACGGTCAGAATTATGAAGATCTTTCAAAGATGTGCGATTTTCTTATTCCGATGGCATATTCAAAAGCCTACGACAAGACGTCTGATTGGGTCAGAAGTATCTGTGAAGAAACGGCCGAACGCGATATTCAGACACTGATCGGCATACAGGCGTACGACAACTTTTCGTCATCTTTGCTCCATAAAGATTTATCCGCATTGAAAGATACAAAAACCATGGGCTTTTGTCTTTTCAGAGAAGGCGCTTTTGCGCTGGCTTTTTCTGAAGATGACGGGATTACAATCGTTAATCCCTTGGATTTTTCGCTTTCTTCTTTTGAACTTGTGTACGATTCCTATACCGAAACCATTTCCGCTTCCCTTCCAAGAGGCGGTGAATTGCATCTGTCTTTAAACTCCATACCCGAATATATCCGCTCCTTTGACAATAACGGCGAAATCTGCGTCTATTTTGCAAACGACAAATAAAGGAGAACACTATGAAAATCGATACAATCGAATTCGAATTAAAAAACGGAAAGCACGCTTTTCTTGACTCTCCCGCACTCTCAGACGCTCCTGAGCTTTTGGAATATCTTTATAAAACGGCCGGAGAGACCGAATTTGTTCTTCGGTATCCTGAGGAATGCCTGATGACGCTCGAACAGGAAGAGCGCTTTATTACCAATGTCGTTCAGTCCGATTATGATATGATGGCCGTTTGCAAAGTAGACGGACGGCTTGCCGGCAACTGTCATCTGATGATGAACAACCGAATCAAGACCCGCCACCGCGCCAGCGTTGCCATCGCGCTTTACAAGGAATTCTGGAATCTCGGTATCGGTACACAAATGTTTGAATTGATGATTCATGTCGCCAAGGAAAAAGGCATCCGCCAGCTTGAGCTTGAATTTATTGAAGGAAACGAGCGCGGACGCGCATTGTATGAAAAAATGGGGTTTGAAATCGTCTCTTTCAAGCCCAACGCCATAATTCTTAAAAACGGAACGGTCCTCAAAGAGTATTTCATGATCAAAACGCTTTGATTTTTTGAGCCGGTATTTCCCAGCTCTATTATTTTTCTATTGCAATTGAAGCATAATTTTGTTAAAATATAGAAAAGCACAAGGGAGGGAAAACCATGTTTTTGTATGATGAAAAACGCGTCAAAAATTTACGCGATAAAGCCGTCGCTCCCTTTATATGCTATGATGAATTCTATCTTTATTTTTATCGGTATCTGAAATCGGAAAAAGGCAGTATCGAATCGCTTTTCGGCAATGCATGGGAATACGCATTTCGAAATATCCATCCGTCTATATCAAAGGACGAATTGATTGTCGGAAAATCCGATTATCGCCTGACGGAGGATGAGCAGAAAGAATACGATCTTTATAAAGACACCATCGTCAAACAATATGCGTATTGGGAAGGTCAGGATTCCCATATGGCTGTTGATTTTGAACTGGTTCTTAATAAGGGAATCGACGGAATATTAAAGGATATTGACGTGTATCTCCAAAATGCGGATGAAGAGAAGCGTATCTTTTATAAAGCCTGCAAAAGCGCACTGAATGGAGTATTGGCCTTCTCCGAAACATATTCAAAAGAAGCGCTTCGCCAAATGGAAGAAGAAACCGATCCCGCGCGAAAAAAGGAGCTTCTTCTGATTTCAGAGATCACTTCCCGAGTCCCCCGTTTTCCCGCAAGGTCTTTTCATGAGGCGGTTCAGTGCGTTCACTTTATTTCGCTTGCACTCAGCTATTCCCCGCTTCGTCCTTATTCCATGCAGCAGTTTCAACTGGGCCGGCCTGACAGATATCTGTATCCGTATTTCAGGCGCGATATAGAATCCGGAACGCTGACAACAGAAATGGCGCAGACGCTTATCGATTTATTGGCCATACAGATCAACAACCGCGTTCCGCACGGATTATCCAGCGGCTACATGGTGGGCGGATACGACAAGTCGGGTCATCTTGTATCCAATGAGCTTACGCATATGTTTCTTCAGGCGATTGACGATGTGCATCTCGTTTACCCGTCCGTCGGGCTTTGCTACACACCGGATACGCCTGAATCCACGCTTTCTTTAGCGATGGACATCCTCGCCAAAGGAAGATCGCATCCGGCAATTTTTAATGACCGCGTCATCACAGAAGGTCTTCTTTCCTACGGCGTTAACGAATCCGAGGCGCACGATTATATCCATTCAACCTGCGTCGAGATTACGCCGATTGCCTCCTCAAACGTATGGGTCGCAAGCCCTTACACCAATATGCTTGCCCTTCTGCTCAACCGAATGGACAGAGAGTATTCGTCCTTTGACGATCTGCTTTCCCTCGTTCTTTCCGATTTGGATGCTTCAATTCTCAAAAATTTCAATGAGCAGAATGAATACAGAAAATTCAGAAAAATCAAGTGCCGCCATCCGCTTCTTTCGTGCTTTGTTAATGACTGTCTAAAAAACGGTCTTGACATCGAGTGCGGCGGCGCAAGATACAATTGGATCATGCCGAGCTTTGTCGGTATGGCCAACCTCATCGATTCCCTTTATGCCATAAAGAAAGTCGTTTTCGAAAAAAAGCTCTTTACCATTGCACAGATAAAAAATGCCCTGGATGCAAACTTCGAAGGCTATGAGCCGCTTCGTCAAATGCTTCTTAACCGCATTGACAAATACGGAAACGACGTGGACGAAGTTGACGAAATGTTTGTATCGATCGTTACACACATCGTTTCAGAGTGCAAAAAGCATACGCCGATTTTGCAAAATGCCCGTTTGATTCCAAGCGTTTTCTGCTGGGTTATGCATGAGCAATTCGGAAGAAACACCCAGGCCTCCCCAGACGGGCGAAAAGCCGGCTTCCCGCTCGGAGACGGATCCGGTCCCTGTCAGGGAAGAGAAAAGAACGGCCCCACTGCATCCATCCTGTCCAGTACCAAATGGAAGCACACCGATCTCATCGGCGGAGTTGCCGTGAACATGAAGTTTTCCAAGAAGACGTTCACAAATCAATCTTCCGAAACAGTAAAGCATCTCATCAAAACCTATATAGGCCGCGGCGGATTCGAAATTCAGCTGAATGTTGTCGACCGTGAAACCCTCTTAAGAGCACAGGCCAGTCCTGATGAGTACAATGATCTCGTCGTCCGTATCGGCGGATACAGCGACTATTTCGTAAGAATCTCCCCTGAGATGCAGGCGGAGGTTATCGAGCGAACGTCACACGAGGTTTGATCTAAATGAATGGGATAGTATTCAATATCCAGCGTTTCTGTACAGACGACGGCCCCGGAATCAGAACCACGGTATTTCTGAAAGGCTGTCCTTTGCGCTGCGCATGGTGCCACAATCCTGAATCTCACAGAAAATCGCCCGAGATTCTTTTGAATCCCGACAAGTGCGTTCTCTGCGGTGAATGTCAAAACACATGCGAAAATCACATGTTTTCTGACGGGAAACATATTTTTCACAGGGATGCCTGTTCATCATGCGGAAAATGCGCTTCATCATGCTTTCCGCAGGCCATAGAATTGTGCGGAAAAGAAATGTCCGCTGATGAAGTCATCCATACTGTTTTGCGGGACAAACCGTTTTATCAGTCCACAGGCGGTATGACGATTTCCGGCGGCGAGCCGCTTATGCAGTTTGATTTTACGCTCTCGCTTCTTATAAAAGCGAAGAAAAACGGAATCCATACGGCAATTGAAACCTCGGGATATGCCGATAAAGCCAAAATCGCCGAAATATCAAAATACACAGATCTTTTTCTTTATGACATCAAAACCATCGACGAAGAATCCCATATCAGATACACAGGCGTGTCAAATAATTCCATTTTGGAGAATCTATCCTTCCTGAACGACCTTTCAAAAAGAGTCATCCTTCGCTGTCCGATGATTCCCGGCGTAAACGTAACCGATGATCACATCATAAATGTGTTTACCCTTGTCAAAAAGTACGCCTGCGTCGAATCCGTTGAGTTTGAACCCTATCACCCGCTCGGCGTAAGCAAATCGCGGCTTCTTGGAAAAGAACCCGCGTATGATTCCATGGATTTTCTGGACAAAGAAACCATCGCTGTATTGACCGAAAAACACCGTCATCTGATCTCAAAGCCGTTTTCCATTCACTGACATTTTATGAAACAGGAGCAAAACCATGTATAACGGATATCTCGTTCAGCTTCATCTTCACACTTCTGAAACCAGCCGCTGCGGACACGATACCGGTTATGATATCGCAAAAGCCTGCAAAGAAGCCGGCTATCATCTGATCGCAATCACCGATCACTTTTTTAACGCAAATATCGGCTGTGACCGCGATCTTCCATGGGAAGAAAAAGTTGAATACCTTACGCGCGGATATCGCTCGGCAAAGAAGGCAGGCGATGAGGTCGGTTTAAAGGTCATCTTCGGCTGGGAGACGTTTCAGGCAGGGCGTGAACTTCTCACATATGGTCTTGATGAAAAGTTTCTTCTTGAAAACCCCGACATCGATCAGCTCCCTTATGAGGATTACATAAAAGCTGTTTATCGTGCCGGCGGCAGAATCATCCACGCGCATCCCTACAGACAGGCGCCCTATATTCCTGATTTCAAGCCGGATCCTTCCTCTGTTGAAGCCTACGAAGTCTTTAACGCAGGAAACCGTGAAGAAGAATGGAATGAAAAGGCGCTTCATGAAGCCGAGGAAAATCATCTACTCATGTTCGCCGGAAGCGACGCGCATTCTTGTTCCAATGTACTCTGCGGAGCAATGCTTTTTAAGAACCCTGTCAATGATATTCATGAGATTTTCTCGGAAGCCAAGCTCGGAAATTCCAAAATCGTACGTTCACTGAATGATTAAAGGAGAGATATATATGGCAAAAACAGTGCAAGACATTCTTCGCATGATCAAAGAAAACGGCATCAGGATGATCGACTTTAAGATGGTCGACATCAACGGTCAATATCGCCATGTCACTATTCCCGCGCAGAATTTTTCTGAAGATACTATGAAAAGCGGCATCGGCTTTGACGCATCCAATTACGGTTATGCGGTCGTCGAGAAGAGCGACATGGTGTTTATTCCTGACCCCGATACAGCCGTGATCGATCCGTTCTGCGCGATTCCAACCCTCTCGATGACCGGAAACGCCATGATCATTGATTCTCCTCAGAACAAGCCTCTTGCGCAGTACCCGAGAAATATCGTATTGGCTGCCGAAAAATACATGCAGGATCTTGGAATCGCCGATACAATGCTCATTCTTCCCGAATTCGAATTCTATCTTTTCGATCAGGTAGGATGGGA
Source organism: Clostridia bacterium (assembly GCA_016296675.1). Classification (GTDB taxonomy): domain Bacteria; phylum Bacillota; class Clostridia; order Christensenellales; family Aristaeellaceae; genus SFHK01. The sequence goes on along the minus strand of JAEDIV010000093.1, from coordinate 1,109 downwards.
AGTTGCGTCCAACAGCGTCGGATATTCCATCGACGCCAATCAGTCCTATTTCAACAGCGCGACCGAAGGAAGCGGCGTCATCGTTCCCAAGCAAAAGGCATATCATATCGCCAAGCCCTTCGATGTAGCCTATGAAATGCGCAGCGAAATGTGCATGCATATGAACGACGCCGGCATCGAGATCAACTATCACCATCCTGAAGTTGCAGCTTCCGGTCAGTTTGAAATTGAACCCCAGCTTGGCAAAATGAGCAAGATGGCTGACGCAACCATGATGATCAAATACATCATCAGAAATACCGCCCTCAAATACGGAAAGACGGCAACCTTCATGCCCAAACCCATCTATGGAGAAGCCGGAAGCGGCATGCATGTTCATATGCAGCTTTTCAAAGACGGAAAACCGCTGTTCTCCGATGATAATGGTTACGCGCATCTTTCTGAAACTGCGCATTACTTTATGGGCGGCCTTCTTAAGCATATCGCCTCTCTTTGCGCAATCACCAATCCTTCAACCAACTCCTTTAAGCGTCTGGTTCCCGGCTTTGAAGCGCCCGTAACCGTTGGATACGCAACATCCAACCGCAGCGCCGTTATCCGCATTCCCGCATACGCAAAATCGCCCGATAAACGCCGTTTTGAGCTGCGCAACCCTGACGCAACGTGCAATCCCTATTTCTGCTATGCCGCGCTCCTGATGGCCGGCATTGACGGAATTGTGAACAAAATCGATCCGCACGCAAACGGCTGGGGCCCCTACGACTTCAACCTCTATCATCTTCCTGAGGAAGAAAAGAAAAAGCTTCAGGGCCTTCCCGTTTCGCTTGACGAAGCGCTCGACGCTCTTGAAAAGGATCATGAATACCTTGTAAAAGGCGGCGTGTTCCCCGAGACCCTTTTGAAAAATTTCATCAGAATGAAGCGCGAGGAGCTTAGAGAGCTCTCTAAAATCCCCCATCCCGCAGAATTCGACAGATACTACAATCTGTAAAACACCAACCGGACTGCTCATAAGCGGCAGTCCGGTTGGTCAGATCATCAACAAACCTCCGGAAGAGGTATGGAGAGGGAGCGCACTTCCTCTCCATTTTCAATCGATTTTGGCGGCA
>JAEDIV010000092.1 GCA_016296675.1 Clostridia bacterium | reverse complement strand
GGAGAGGAAGTTATCTCCCTCTCCATACCTCTCCCGGAGGTTTGTTGATGATCTGAGGCACAGCGGTTTGAACTGCTGTGCCTGCTGTTGTATATGCGGCAGAATTGTGATAGTATATATTCTGTTAAACAAACCTGAATTTGACGAAGGAATTTGATTGTATGGAAAGAGAACAGCTACATAATCGCTATATTGAACTTTGCAAGGAACACGGTATTTCTGTTCTTGTGACAAATAACAATACTGCAGATGCGCCTAAGTACGAACTGGTCACCAATAATGCTATTAACAATATAGTACTTAATGATACGAAAATTGATACCTCTATGTATGAGGCTTTTTTGGCATATGCAGTTTCCTTGCTACTTCTACCGAATCTTGTTCTGAAAACTGAGCGTTTAGTCATTAGACGATTTTGTATGGATGATGCAACTGCATGTTTTTCGTTTATGTCCGATGAACAAGGCATGTATTTGGACGGATGCAAGCCATTCAATACAATGGACGAAGATTATTGGGAACGGATGAAGCTTTTCGAAGAAAGAGAAGGTCAATATGTTATCGTCCTTCAAAGTACCAATGAGGTTATCGGAACGATAAATGTTTTTTCTGATGATTCCAGAGCCGTGTCCTCTAAAGAAATCGGATATGCAATCAGTCCCAAACACCAGCGGAACGGATATGCATATGAAGCAATATCGGCCATTATCAGTTTGTTACAAAAAGACTTGTTATTTGATATGGTAGTAGCGGGAGTCCTTCCCGAGAACACTCCTTCAATTAAACTGCTCGAAAAGCTAGGGTTCAGCAACGAGGGTATTCGCCACAAGGCACTTTGGCACGAAGGATTGGATAAGCCAGTAGATTTAATGTACTACTATATCGACCGATAAATTCCAATTTATCTGACAAAAAGGGCGCCTTTCCCAAAACGGAAGAATATTCAAGAGGGCCTGTCCTATTCAGAATAAAACCTCAAAAAAGCAACACAGCGGGACGGGAAACCCGTCCCCTACAGGAAGAAAACAGCTTCTTCGTTATGTAGGGGACGGGTTTCCCGTCCCGTAATCTTTGATCATTTCATGGAGATACACGATTAACGGAGTTTGAATGTATTTTGAGACAGCGCCTTGTCGGTTTTATGAACGCTCCGGCAAACGCCGGGGATTCTTTTTATGCAGTTTTACAGGGCTTTCTTTCCGATCAGATACAGATCGACCGGCTGGAAGCCCACGTTCTGCCTGAGGGTGATTTCTGCGAAATCGCCGTTTTGCAGAAGGGTTACTTCGCGGATAAACGGCGTATCGGCAAGGATGAATTTGAAGCGGATGCTTCCGTCTTCCTGCTGCACGCAGGCTGCAAAGGTATGACCAAAACCTTCGCCGTTTTCGATCCATTCTCCGAAGCCGAAGGGGATTTCCTCGTTTTTCTGATAGGCGTTTTCCTGACAGTAGGTGATGGTGAGCTTTGCGCTTGTTTGATCGCGGGTTACTTTCAGCGTCTTCAGACCCAGGGGATTTACGGCAAGGTTGTATTCCGCATTTTCGATGTTTACGCTTTTGCTGCCTTCGGGAAGGGGAATGGAGAGGCTTTGAATTACATCGTTCATTTCATCAAGACCGTCGTCTTCTGTGGGTTCGCCCATTGCGGGGAGCAGATGCGTCCAGGCTTCGTTCAAAATCTGCCCAATGTCGTTGGAACCGCTGGTAACGGCAAGAACCGCGTCCTGTTTCGGCATGACGATGCAGTACTGACCGAACGCGCCGTCGCCTCTGTATACGCCGTCGCGCTTGCACCGCCAGAACTGGAAGCCGTAGCCCTGCGACCAGTCGCTGTCTTCATTTGGATCGCCGTTTGAAATCTGTTTGGAGGTCGCCAGGCCGATCCATTCGGAATTCAGGATCTGCTTTCCGTCAACATTTCCTTTATTTAAGAGGAACTGGCCGAATTTTGCGATGTCTTCCGTATGGAGATTGAGACCGAAGCCGCCGGTGTTTGCGCCTTCGGGCGATTCCTCCCACCAGATGTTTTTGATGCCGAGCACATCGAAAAGACGGGGTTTCAGATAGTCAAACACCTTTTCGCCGGTTACTTTCTGCACGATCCGGCTCAGCATGTAGGTCGCCGGGGTGTTGTAGGTAAAGATACTGCCTGGCGTTTTGTCGACATAGGAAGTGAGAAAGTTATAAGCCCATTTTTCGCCGTTTAAGGCATTGGGCTCTTTGGAATGCCCGGTGCCCATGGTGAGAAGGTTTCTGACCGTCATATTCATCATGTTTTCGCAGGGGTTCGCGGGAAGCTCGTCTTTAAAGAAGGAAACCACCTTTTCGTCAATTGACAAAAGCCCTTCCTGACAGGCGAAGCCCACGGCTGTTGAGGTGAAGGACTTGCTCAGGGAGAAAAGCATATGCACATAATCGGGAGAATACGGCTTCCACCAGCCTTCGGCAGCGACTTCACCGTGGCGGATGAGCATAAACGAATGAAGACCCAATTCCTTATCGTTGACTGCGTTTAAAAATGCGGTGACGGCTTTCGGGGAAATGCCCAGCTTTCCGGGCGTTGAACGCTTGAATTCCATGCTTGTTTCACTCCTTCCTTTGATAGATTAAGTATAATGGATTTGCCGCAAAAATACAAGAAATTTACATGCGTGAATATTGACATATCAATACTGCTGTTTTGATATAGCACCACGTTAGCAAAATAAAGTATTTATGAAGGAACCCGATATAAAAAACTGTTTGCATTTCTTATGGCGCTTGTTCTTGTGTCCTCTTTTGTTGCATTGGCTGAGGAAGACAATTCTCTTAAGGCAATTCAGGAAAAAGGATATCTGATTCTGAGCCTGGATGACAGCTTCCCGCCGATGGGCATTAACGACGAAAACGGAAATATCGTCGGCATTGACATTGACCTTACGGCGGAAGTCTCAAAGCGTTTGGGCGTAGAGCCCAAGACTCAGCCCATCGACAGGGCGGCCAAGAAAGCGCTTCTGGATGGCGGAAATATCGACTGTATCTAAAACGGCATGTCCATCACCCCTGCCCGTCAGGAAGCCATGTGCATGACGGAGGCTTGCTTAAAAAACTGCATCGTCATTCTCACCAAGAAGGATTCCGGCATTGAAAAGGCAGAGGATCTTGCAGGAAAATACATCGCCGTTCAGGGCGGATCGTTTGCAGAAGAAGTTCTGCAAGAGCACGTTTTTACGGCGCATGAATCAGCTTGAAAAAGTGGACGCAGGGGAAATCAGCTGGACGGCGCAAAAATGCGCGAAATGAAAAACGGAATAATCGAGTACGCCAGTTCGCGTACGCTCAGGGAGATCACGCTCAGAATGGGCATGGTGTTTCAGCCGTTCAATTATTTTTGGGCCTGTGGGAAGGGAAAACAGAACGTAAAGTGAAAAAAACATGAAGAATGAATTTTTGCTATGCGAAAGCCGAAAAATATGGTATAATAGATGCACTGTAGTCTATACAACACATATTGGAGGGCAAATTCATCATGGCAATGGATAACTTTAAGGAAGAAATCGTCGTAAGAAGACATAGCGGCTTTGCGAATTTTACCTATTACCTCGCCTGGACGATGCTCGTCCTTTTCGGCGTGATCGGCATTTTCATGCTGCAGGCTGCGCTTAACACCATCGGAACGGGTGCGTTTGCCCGGGGCAGCGTCATTGTGGCGGTCGTGTTTATCGCTCTTGCGGTGCTTCTTTGGGTGAAGAAGGACGGCCTTCGCATTGAATATGAGTACACGTTCACTAACGGCGTTCTGGACGTATCCATGGTTCTCAACAATTCCAAGCGCAGATATCTTTCCGAAATCAACATGAAGATCGTTGAGAGCATCGGCTCTGTTCAGCATCCTTCTTTCAACCGCTATCTGAACGACAAGACCATCAAGCGCCACAACTGGTTTCTGAACCGCGATGCAAACCTTACCTACATCTATTTCACGAAAAACGGTGTGCGCCATCTGGCGGTCATCGAGCCCAGTCAGGAAATGCTTAACATGATCAACAGCCGCGGTTATCTGAACTTCGGCGTATGGCAGGGCTAAGAAAAACGAAAAACTAAATGAAAACGGGATGCTTCTTCGTGCTTTCTCGAAGAGGCGTTCCGCTTTTCTTGCAGGAAGGCGATTGACGCATGCAGGCGTATCTGGACAACAGTGCAACCACAAAACCATCCGCGGGCGTCATAAATGAAATGACGAAACGGATGAGCGAAATGTATTATAATCCCTCGTCGCTTTATAAGGAAGCGCTCGAAGTGGAAAAAGAGATGAATCTGTGCCGCGACGAAATCAGAAAAAGCATAGGCGCAAAGGACGCGCGCGTGATTTTCACATCCGGCGGCACGGAATCCAACAATCTCGCGCTCTTCGGTGTATTCGGCGTTTCAAGGCCGCCCATCCGCATTGCGGTATCGTCGGTCGAGCATCCGAGCGTTCTTGATGCGGCGGACGCGCTTACCAAATTGGGCGCGGAAATTGTCAGGATCAGGGTCGATGGAAAAGGACAGCTTGATTTTGATCAGCTGGAAAGCGAGCTTGAAAAGGGACTTACGCTTGTAAGCGTCATGCAGGTCAACAATGAAACCGGCGCGATTGCGGATGTAAAAAGGCTTTCAGAGCTTGTCCGCGAAAAGGGCAGTAAGACGCTTCTGCATATCGACGGCGTTCAGGGCTTTTTAAGATGCGAAATGGATTTCTCCCTGTGCGATCTGTATACGCTCTCTTCCCACAAAATCCATGGTCCGAAGGGCGTCGGCGCGCTGGTGGTCAGAAAAGGCGTTCGCCTGGCTCCTGCGCACATCGGCGGCGGTCAGGAAGAGGGGCTCAGAAGCGGAACGGAAAACACGCCCGGCATTTTCGGCCTTATGCAGGCGATAAAGGAAATGAAGGCGATGCCGGATCTGAAAAGCAAGCTGATGGAAAAAAAGCGGATGCTGATCAGCGCTTTTAAAGATGCGGTTCCGGATCTTATCATAAACGGCCCCGAGCCTGAAACTGCCGCGCCGCACATCGTCAATTTCGGCTTCCCGAATGTAAGGGGCGAAGTCATGCTCCATGCGCTTGAGGAAGAAGGCGTTTTCGCCTCCACCGGCAGCGCCTGCTCCAGCAAAAAAATGAAGGTGAGCCGCGTGCTGACTGAAATGGGCATCCCGGCGAAAAAAGCCGAATGGGCGCTCAGATTCAGCCTTTCTCCCTATACCACCTGTGATGAAATCAACTATGCCGCTGAAGTCGTGAAAGCAAAATACGACCTTCTTAAGCGTTTTCAAAGGAGATAAATGATTATGCGCAGAGTTCTTCTCGCCCGCTTCGGCGAAGTTCATTTAAAGGGAAGCAACCGCCCCTATTTTTTACGCACGCTGGTGGACAACGTCCGAAAAGCCGTTGAAGACATCGGCGGTCATGTATGGATGGCGGAAAGCCGCATTTACGTTTCCAACGCCAGCGATATGGATGAGTGCGCTGAGCGCGTAAGAAAGGTGTTCGGCATCTATTCCGTAAGCCCCGCCATCGAAATGGAAAAGGATCTGGACGCGATCTGCCGTCAGGCCGCTGAAATGATGAAGGGCATGAGAGGCTCTTTCAAAGTCATCTGCAAAAGAAGCGATAAAAAGTTCCCGCTCAATTCTCAGGAACTGGCTGCGAAAGTCGGCGAAGCGATTCTGGAAGTCAACGACAAACTGGTCGTCGATGTTCATGATCCCGAAATCAGGATGAAGGTCGATATCCGCGATCATGCATATCTTTGCAACACCGAAACCATGGCTGTCGGCGGCCTTCCCATGGGCACCAGCGGACGTGCCATGCTGCTTTTATCCGGCGGCATCGATTCGCCCGTTGCGGGATATCAGATCATGAGACGCGGCGTGCATGTTCAGTCCATTCACTTTGCGTCTCCGCCCTATACCTCCGAGCGCGCTAAAGAAAAGGTGCTCGCGCTTGCCAAGAAGGTGGGCGAGTACGAATACGGCATGCGCGTTCACATGGTTCCCTTTACGAAAATCCAGATGGAAATCCACGAAAAATGCGAGGACGGCCTCGGCACCGTCATTATGAGACGCGCCATGATGCGAATTGCCGACCGCATTGCCAAGGAGAACAATTGCCTTGCGCTCATCACCGGCGAATCCATCGGCCAGGTCGCTTCCCAGACCATGGAGGCGCTCGCCTGCACGGACGCGGTTGCGACTATGCCCGTGTTCCGTCCTTTGATCGGCATGGACAAACTGGCCATCATCCGAATCGCCGAGGAAATCGATACTTATGAAACCTCTATCCTGCCGTATGAGGATTGCTGTACGGTCTTTACGCCCCGTCATCCGGTGACCAAGCCGAAAATCGACAAGGTGGAAAAAGAAGAAAAGCGCCTTGATCTTGAAACCTTGATCGAGGAAGCGGTTCAGAACACAGAAATTCTTTTCTTGAAGGACTAATATTTTATGAAGCTTACCGATTTCATACAGTCGCTAAAAAAAGACGCGGATTTTATTGAGAACGTCACCCATTGGCATGAAATTGAGCCAAGGGCGGCCAGATATGCTTCCTTCCCGGATGATATGGACGAGAAGGTGATTCGCGTTCTTTCCGCGCGCGGAATCGATAAGCTGTATGTGCATCAGAGAAAAGCGGTCGATCTTGCATCGAGCGGGCGCGACTTTGTCGTCGTAACGCCTACGGCCAGCGGAAAAACGATGTGCTACAATCTGCCCGTTTTAAACGCGATCATCAAGGACAAAGCGTCGCGCGCGTTGTATCTTTTCCCAACCAAGGCGCTCTCCAGCGATCAGGTGAGCGAATTATACAGCCTGATTGAAGAAATGGGCGAAGAGATCAAGGCCTATACCTATGACGGAGATACGCCCGCGAGCGCGCGCACCGCCATCCGCCAGGCAGGGCACGTCGTGGTCACGAATCCCGATATGCTGCATCAGGGAATTCTTCCGCACCACACGAAATGGGTGCACCTTTTTGAAAATCTCAAGTATGTTGTCATCGACGAAATCCATGCCTACCGCGGCGTGTTCGGGTCAAACCTTGCAAATGTCTTAAGGCGCTTAAGAAGAATCTGCGCTTTTTACGGCGCGAACCCCACCTTCATCTGCTGCTCGGCCACGATTCAGAATCCCAAAGAGCTTGCCGAAAACATGGTCGGAAAGCCCATGGAGATGATCGACGACAACGGCGCGCCCGCAGGGAGAAAGCATGTTGTTTTCTACAACCCGCCGGTCATCAACAAACAGCTTGGCATCCGCGCGGGAAGCATCCCCGCAACGCGTGATATCTCGCAGAAACTGATTCTCTCCGGCATCCAGTCCATCGTGTTTGCGCGCTCTCGCCTGGCGGTTGAAGTGCTTCTGCGCTACGGAAAAGATCTCGTGCGCGATCCGCTCGGAAACGCCGCGCGCGTAAGGGGCTACAGAGGCGGCTATCTGCCTACGCTCAGACGCGAAATTGAGCGCGAGCTCCGCGCAGGCAATGTAGACATGGTCGTTTCCACAAATGCGCTGGAATTGGGCATTGACATCGGCCAATTGGACGCGTGCGTCATGTGCGGCTATCCCGGAACCATCGCAAGCACCTGGCAGCAGGCAGGCCGAGCCGGCCGCAGAAGCAACGAAGCTTTGATGATTCTGGTCGCGAGCTCAAATCCTTTGGATCAGTATATTATCACGCATCCGGAGTATTTCTTCGGTCAGTCGCCGGAAAGGGCGTACATCAACCCGAATAATCTGTTTATCCTTTTAAACCACATAAAATGCGCGGCATATGAGCTGCCTTTTGCGGAAGGCGAAAAGTTCGGGGATGTGGAGGAGACGGAAGAGCTTTTAAATTATCTTTCCGATCAGAACATCCTGCGCTGCGTAAACGGAAAATGGTACTGGATGGCGGAGGAATTTCCGCAGGCCGGTATCAATTTAAGAAGCGCAAGCGATCAGAACTTCCTGATTGTCGATATCACCGATCCCAAAAAGCACAAGGTGATCGGCGAGATGGACCGTTTCACCGTGCCGATGCTGCTTCATAAATACGCCATTTATATGCATGAGGGCAGGCAGTATCAGGTGGAGGACCTTGATTTTGATGACAAAAAGGCCTATATCCGTCAGGTGGACGTGGGCTATTATACAGACGCAGACCTGACGACAAGCCTGAAAGTGCTGGACGAATTTGAGGATGCGCCGGCCGGTCCGCTCACCAAGCACAGGGGCGAGGTTCTGGTTTCCTCGATCGTTACACTCTTTAAGAAAATCCGCTTCGATACCCATGAGAATTTGGGATGGGGCCCCGTTACGCTGCCCGAACTTGAAATGCAGACGTCCGCCTGCTGGTGGACGCTGCCGGAGGGCCTTGAAGACAAATACGGAAAAGACGAAATGAAGACGGCGATGGTGGCTCTGGCATACCTGATCCGCCACATCGCGCCCATGCATCTTATGTGCGCGACCACCGATATCTCCGTCGTATATCATGTAAAAGACCCCTTCAGCGAGCAGCCGACTGTCTATCTGTATGACCATATTCCCGGCGGCGTCGGTCTTTCCGACCGCGTGTACGAGATGGATATGCGGCTTTTTGAGGAAGCGCTTGAAATGCTTTTGTCCTGCCCATGCGAAAACGGGTGCCCCAGCTGTGTGGGCGCAAACGCACAGGGCGGAAAAAAGGCGCTGATTGCGATTCTGAAGGAACTCACAAAAGCGGAGAAAAAGCATGGATAAAATCTATACTGTAAACGAGGCGCGTAAGTATCTTGCGCGGGCAATCGCTCCGCTGGACAACCTCATGTGGGACAGAAAACTGATCAAGCGGATATTTGATTTTGACTATACATGGGAAGTATATACGCCGAAGGAAAAGCGGAAATACGGCTATTATGTGCTGCCGGTGTTCTATAAAGACAGGTTCATCGCCCGCTTTGAGCCCGAGCCCTACCGCGGCGGACGGCTGAAGATCAAAACCTGGTGGTGGGAGGAGAATGTCAGAATTACGGAACCTATGAAAAAAGCGGTTCTGAAAATGCTGGAGGATTTCGCCGGATATCTCGGCGCGGAAGAATTTGAGTCGGACATTGCGCATCTTCAGTGATTTTCGGTATGTTTTAAAAGCTTATCGCGTATGATGCATCAAAAACGATTCGGGAGGGTGCAAAATGCGCAAAATAAAAGAGATGCTTGCCTGCGCGCTGATCGTATGTCTTCTGACGCCGATGAGCGCGCAGGCTGCATTGTCAGTGCTGCCGCTTGTGGAGGGCACGCCTATCGGCGTGAACTGCAAAAGCGCAGTACTCTTGGAAGCGTCCAGCGGACAGGTCATCTTTGAAAAAAACGCCGATGAAAAGCGTCCGGTTGCGTCAATTGTCAAAATGATGACGATACTCATGTGCATAGAGGCCGTGGAAAACGGGCGCGTTTCCCTGACGGACAGCGTGAATATATCGAAAAACGCCTCCGGTATGGGCGGATCTCAGGTGCTTCTGGATACGGGCGAAGTTCAGACGCTGGAGATCCTTTTAAAAAGCGCCATTGTTGCAAGCGCCAATGACGCCGCTGTTGCGATTGCCGAGCATATATACGGGAGCGAGGACTTATTTGTGCAGGAGATGAACAAACGCGCCAAAGAACTCAATATGATGGACACGGTGTTTTTAAACTGCACGGGCCTTCCTGAAAGCGGTCAGCATACGACGGCCAGAGATGTGGCCGCCATGTCGCAGGCGCTGTTTCAGAAAGATATTTACTATAAATACTCCACCGTATGGATGGATAAACTGGACCATCTGGACGGAAGAGTGACCGATCTTACCAATACCAACCGCCTGATCCGTCTGTATGAGGGCTGCGACGGCGGAAAAACAGGATCGACCAACGAAGCGGGCTACTGCATATCGGCAACAGCCAAACGAAGCGGCATGCGATTGATCGCGGTCGTCCTGGGCGCGGACGCTGGCAAAACGAGGTTTTCCGTCGCGGAAGATATGCTGGATTACGGATTTGCAAACTACCGTGTGACCGCAGTCGCCGAAAAGGGAACGCGCGTCAAAGGCGGCATGAAGGTAGCGGGCGGAAGGGAAGACAGCGTCCCCCTGGAACTCAACGGAGATTTACACCTTCTCATGAACAAATCCGAAACCGCTGATATCGAGCTTATCCCGACGCTTCCGGATTCTATCCGCGCACCGTTTGAAAAAGGCTATGAAATCGGAAGCGTGGACATTGTGAGAAACGGAAGAACCATTGCAAAAATCCCTGTAGTAACGGCAGAAGGCGTGGAGAGAGAACGCTTTTTCGATGCTTGGGAAAGAGCGTGGGGAAGATGGCTGTTTTAAATAAGACGCTGCCTGAAATTCGCGTTTTCAGGCAGCGTCAGATCATCAACAAACCTCCGGGAGAGGTATGGAGAGGGAGATAACTTCCTCTC
>JAEDIV010000091.1 GCA_016296675.1 Clostridia bacterium | reverse complement strand
TTTACGAATACTGAGAAAAAGGAAGAGGGGCTTCATTGCAGAAGCTCCTCTTCCTTTTTATGCGTCTTTTATGATGATTCCGAGCAGCCTTGAAAGCTCAAGCGCCTGAAGCGGTGTTACGACGGCTCCTTTGAGCGCGTCTGCCGATACGAGAAGGCCGGTCAGGGTATCGGTTGTGAAATCAATGCCGTTTAGGCGGGTGCTGACGATTTCAGCGCCTGTCAGGTCGCAGTTTACAAAGCACGTGTTTTTGAATGCTATATTGTTCAGGTATCCGTGCGTAAGACGGCAATTTGTAAAAGCGACGTCTGTCATTTTGCTGCCGGATAAATTGGTGTATTCCATCATGGAATCGGTGAAATTTGTGTGGCGCAGGGTGTTGTCCACCATATCCGCGCCGGTTAAGCGGCAGTTTTCAAATTCACAGTTGTGAAACGAACAGCGGTTGAAGGGGATGGACTGGAAATCGCAGTGAGAGAATCTGACAAAGGCGAAATTCACCCGTTCAAAGGCGCACTGGATAAACGAACAATCGCGAAATTCCGAGGCGGAAACGGTGATGCCGAAGGCGGATAAATCTTCGATCGCGTCCGCAGAGAGGCGGATGGAATCGATGTCAACGCCCTCGTCCATAGCGGTTTCAACCATATCGCGAAAGGAATCGGCCATTTATTTTTCCTCCCGCACCCATACCGTCATTTCCCCGACGCTGCGGTTGTTCCACGCATAGTAGGGGATGAACATAACGCTTGCGGGCGCTTTTTCCGTTGCATGATCGGCATACAGTTCGTTATCGTCCCAGCCGCTTTCAATTTCGCGGTACGCATCGGCAGTGATGGTGCCTACGCCGCCCAAAAGGTCGGGGTCAAAGGCGTACTGCATGTTCTGATCAGCGCGCATGGACAGCGCGTGCAGATCAAATCCGTTGTCCGCTTCCTCGAGACAATATACGACAGGGCCGCGCACGAGGGCAATTTTTCCGCTGGTAGCGCGCACTTTGGGATTGGCGCGCATGACCATGACGGGCATATCCATGTCGAACACGATTTCATCGCCTGCCTTAAGCGCATCCTCGATATAGAGATATCCGTCCTGCATGCGCGTATGGGCGAATTTGCCGTTGATATTCAGCTTGTACGTTTTGACCCATGCGGGCAGGCGCAGGGCCATGGTCATGCCGGAAAATGCCTTTTCCATTTGGATGATGACCTTTCCGTCCCACGGATAGCCGGTCTTGACGGAGAAGGCGGCATTGCCGTTTTCAAGCGGAATATTTGCGTTTGATGAAGTGTAGAGCGCAAAATACACGGTGTCGCCCTGAGTGTGGTAGATATAGCCCGGGAGCGAGCAGACGAGGCGCGCAAGATTCGGCGGGCAGCAGGCGCAGCCGAACCACTTTTGCCTCTCGCTCTTGATGTGGGCAAACTGCTGATTTTTTCTGCTTCTTTCAGGCCAGGATTCCAGGGGGTTGACATAGAAGAATTTGTCGCCCGTAAGGTTCATACCGCTGATGGTGCCGTTATAGATAAGCTTATCCATAAGGTCGCCGTATTCGCCCTTGGGGGACATGCGAAGCATTCTGTGGGCGAAGAACAACAGCGCGATCGATGCGCAGGTTTCGCCGTAAACAAGGTCGCTGGGCAGATCGTAATCGAAGGAAAACGCCTCGCCGAAGGAGGACTGGCCGACAGCGCCTGTTATGTACATCTGGCGGCGGGTGATGTTTTCATAAAGCGTGTCGCAGGCTTCTTTCAGGCGCTCGTCCTCGGTTTCGCGGGCGACGTCCGCCATGCCGCTATAGAGGTAGCACGCGCGAACGGCATGGCCTACGGCCTTGATTTGCTCGCGCACGGGCTTATGGGACTGGTAATACGCGCCGCCTTCATAGATGGAGCGTACCCAGCCGATGCCGCGGCCTTCACGCTTGCATTCTTCGTCAAAGAAAAGGGGACTCTGGCCGCGCTCGTCGATAAAGTATTTGGCGAGGGCGAGATGTTCCTTGTCGCCCGTTTCCTCATAAAGCTTCACAAGCGCAAGTTCCAGCTCTTCATGACCCGGATAGCCGCGAAGCTTGCCTTCTTCGGTTCCGAAGCGGCTCTTGATATGCTTGACAAATTTGATCATGACGTTCAGAAGTTTATCCTTGCCTGTGGCCTTATAGTAGGCGACAGCGGCTTCCAGCATATGGCCTGCGCAGTAGAGCTCATGATTGTCTCTTAAATTGGTCCAGCGTTTATTGATGTCGGTGAGAATGTAATAGGTATCAAGATATCCGTCTTCCAGCTGCGCTTTTTCGATAAGATCTACACATGCGTCGATATTCTTTTCGGTTTCTTTGTCTTCCCGCCACATGAGCATGTAGCTTGCGGCTTCGATCCACTTGGCAAGATCGCTGTCCTGAAAGACGAATCCTGCGTGCGGAGCGTCGATTTCGCCAGCAGCGGCTCTGAAATTTCGGATGCAGTAGCTGGGCTCTGCATCGGGAACCTCGTCGTTTAGGGCACGCCACTGATAGGGAATGATGCTGTCGGCGGCTAAATTCATGAGGTTTTTGAAAAACGAAGGCTGAATTTCAACGTTCTTTCCATTGACCGGACGGGTGTACGTCTCTTTCATGTCGATTTGTTCCTTTCTGTCAGGTTTCGTAGATATCGACGATCTCGCCGAATACCATGGTGTGGAAATCCTTCATGGGATATACGTGCGCGCTCATTTCCTTGTCCATGTTATCCTCGGTCATTTCCTGAACGAGGCGGGTTACGCACTCAAAATGAAGCTTGCATTCCTTTACGATTGGGGCAGAAACCTTTTGTGCTTTTTCCATGGTCATGCCGTGACCGGAGAATTTATTTACGTCGCGGCCGGATTCGGAGCCCGCAAAGGCAAAGACAGGCTTTAAATCCTCGTCCATTGACATGGAAACGGTGAAATTGCTCTCCTTCAAAAGAAAGTCGTGGGTGTGACGCTGCTTTCTTACGACAACGGTAAGGACGGGTTTATTCCAGCAATAGCCAATAAAGCCCCAGCCGATGGTCATGGTGTTGGGCGTTTCGCCGCCGACGGTCAAAAGCGCGCGGCCTTTCATCAGCATTTCAGTTGCGGGAGCGATAGCCTCGGTCAAGGTAAGCTTGTTCATGGGAAAACCTCCTGCTTTTATTCGGATGATCATATGCGGAAAAAGGCTTTTTTAGAAAACAAGGCCGATTACAAACATATAAAGGGGAATGAACACAAGAGAAAGCGCGGTGGTCAGGGCAGTCGCGCCTGCGACATATTCAGCGTCGCCGCCGCATCCGGCTTCGACGATGGTGGTCTGGGTCATGATCGGCATGGCAGCTTCGATCAGGAAGGTCTTGAGCATGATGTCGGTATAGATGTTTTGCGCGCCCGGAATGGATTTGGTGATGAGAGATAAGCCGATTACGATACAGGGCACCATCAGAAGCTTACCAAAGCAAATGACCAGATAGCCTTTTTTCCATGTGAAAGAGCGCTTTTTGATCATGTTCATAAGAACATACCCCGTATATACGAGGGAAATGGGCGTAACTGTTCCGCCGATATAGTTGACGGAAGACATGAGAAAAGAGGGCAGCTTGATGTTTAATAGAACGCCGATGACGCTGAAAAGCAGGAAAAGCAGCGGAAGAGGAATGACCTTCGATAAAAAGTTCATTGCATTCTTGGCATTCTGATGCTTTGCGTCCGACTTATCCTTTGAGAAAAGATAGGGAATGATGCCGGCAAAATCCTTTTTCTCCTTTTCCTGTCCGCCGTCCAGACGCATCATGGAATAGCCGATGGTCCAGAAAAGCGTGGTATTTGCAATGTAATACACGAGCGTCGGCGCGACAGCGTCCTCGCCGAAGAGCGCCTTGCATACGGGAAGACCGATAAACACGGCGTTTGAAAACGTGAACATGACGACAAACGCGCCTTTTCTGTTTCTCGGGATCTTGAGCAGATTTGAAAACAGGATGGCGGCCAGCATTGTTGCAAGAAGCGAGATGACTGGGATAATGAGTCCGGCGGGGATTGAAATCAGGCTTTCGCGCGTAAACTTCTGAAAAATATTGCTGACGATGGTTGCAGGCAGCGCCACGCGGATAACAAAACGGGAGATGAATTTGGATTCCGTTTCCTTGATCCAGCCCATATGGGTAAGGAGCATGCCGACGGAGATCATGATAAAGATCGATAATACCACTTCTACTGCGCTGAGAACAGAGCTCATATTGTTACATTCCTCCGTATAGATGTATAAATTAATGATACTCTGCAAAAAATTAGCTGTCAATAGCAAAATAAAAAAGAGAATCCGCGTATTTTGTGTACGTGGATCCTCTTTTCAGTTTTATCGGTTATTTGATAGCTGCGATGGCGCGTCTTACAAAGCCTTGATTGTCGTCGAGCGCTTTCTGCGCGCTTTCCTGACATGCGCCGGTTTCCTTCATGACGATGGCGCACTTGATGGAGCCGTTTGCCTTTTCAAGGCGTTCAATGGCTTCCTCACGCTCAACATCCATGGCTTTCATGGCGATTCTGACGGAGCGGTCGCGAAGCTTGGTGTTGGTGGCGCGAACGTCGACCATCAGGTTTTTATAGGCCTTGCCCATGAGAACCATTGAGGAAGTGGAGATCATGTTGAGGGCAAGCTTGGTTGCCGTGCCTGCGCGAAGACGGGTGCTGCCGGAGAGCACTTCTGCGCCGGTGGGCATTTCGATGGCGATATCCGCATAGCCGGAAAGCCTGGTGTTTACATTGCAGCACATGGAAACGGCGAGCGCGCCGACTTCCTTTGCCTTCTTAAGCGCGCCGACGCAATAGGGCGCAGTGCCGCTTGCGGAAATGGCTACGACAACGTCCTTCTCGTTTACGCCGAGATCGACAAGATTCTGGATGGCAAGTTCTTCTGAATCTTCTGCGCCTTCAATGGCATTTCTGAGCGCGCCGTCGCCGCCTGCAATGATGCCGACGACCATGGTATTGTCGACGCCGAAGGTGGGCGGGCATTCGCTTGCATCCAGTACGCCGAGACGGCCTGAGGTACCGGCGCCCATGTAGATGAGCCTTCCGCCCTTGGGAATGCGCGCGGCAGCGGCTTCAGCTGTTTTGGAAATAGGAATAAGCGCTTCTTTTACAGCCGTGATTGCGCCCATATCCAGTTCGTTCATCAGAGAGGCGATTTCAAGTGCGCTCAGCATATCCAGATTTTCGCTTCTCGCATTCGTTTTTTCGGTATCAAGCTTGCTAAAATCCATAGGTAATATCCTCCGTTTTATTCATAATCGTTCATGAAATTGTTTCTGAAAGATTTGTCCACCGTAACGCCCGCAGAGCGCGCGGCTTTGACCGTTGCGCCGTATACCGGGGGGAGATCCGACCGGATGATTTTTACGCGCTCGTTGTCCTCCTTAAGCGCATCCAGAATCATATGGAAAAATGCATCGTTGGTGGTAAGACCGCCGGCTGCCACGCAAACGGCGGGGAAAGTTTTGACGTGGGTGAGACAAGCGTGAATATGATCGGCCAGCGCGCCGGCGGCATTTTCGATGATGGATTTTGCGGTTTCATCGCCCTTTTCGTATGCTTCAAACGCCACGCGTGCAAAGGATGCGATGTAATGTTTTGATCCGGTATAGATCTGAGGAATGGCATCTTTGAAATTGGTGCCGAGCTTTTCAAGGCACATATCTTCTAAAATCGTCTTTTCGCCGCGGCCGTCAAAGGAGCGGTACGCTGCTTTGAGCGCCGCCTGGCCTACAGAAAAGCCGCTGCCAGCGTCGTCGACCAGATAGCCCCAGCCGCCGACCTGATGCATGCCGTCGGGCGTGAGCACGAAGGAGGACGAGCCTGTTCCGGCGATCAGGGTGATGCCGTAGCCGTCATCGGATTCGCCGAAGAGGGCGTTGAACGCGTCGCTTCCGTTTTCGATGATGCTTGTGTTCGGAAGCAGGGAAACAAGGTGGGCATGGATGGCATTTGCAGTTTTCGCGGTTGCGCTTCCTGCGATACCGGCGTAGATGCCTGCGATTTTCGCATGCCTGCTGCCGTAGTTTTCCAAAAGTGCGTCCAGCTGCTTTTCGAGCCTTTTTACGCATTCTTCAACGCCAATATCTGCGGGATTGGTCGCTTCGCCGATGTGACGGCTCAGAATATGACCGTCGTCCGCTACGAGGCATAAAGCGGTTTTGGTTCCGCCGCCGTCAATACCGATCAACATATTACTCGCTTCCTCTCGTCTTTTGTATACATTTTACACAAAAATTATAAGAAAAGCAATAGAATTTGTGGCGATTGTGTGCGCGGCGGTGGATTTTATGCTATAATAGAGGAAGCATTGGAATCGGAGGGATGGACATGGCACAAGTTGCCGTTATGACGGGCCTTGATAATCTGAAAAGCGTTCATGAAAAGCTTGAAGGAAAACGCGTGGGCCTTATGACGCATCCGTGCGGTTTTGACAGGAATCTGAAAAGCGCCATCGATATTATGAATGAAAACTATCGTCTGACTGCGCTTTTTGCGTGCGAGCACGGTATTCGCGGCGACATGCAGGCGGGCGATGAGGTTCAAAATGAAGTGGACAAGGAAACCGGCGTTCCTGTTTTCTCCATGCACGGCAAAATCAAGATGCCGACAGAAGAAATGCTGAATGAAATCGACGTTATGGTCATCGATCTTCAGGATGTCGGCGCAAGATTCTACACCTATCTTTACTCCATGGCCAACGCTATGATTGCCTGCGCAAGATACGGAAAGCCTGTCGTGGTTCTGGACCGCATCAATCCCATCGGCGCAAGCGTGGTTCAGGGAACACTGCTGGATGAAAACTTTCATTCTTTTGTCGGCGAATACGCTGTGCCTACGAGATACGGCCTGACCATCGGCGAATTTGCGTATTTTGTCAAAGATCATCTGAAGCTGGATATCGATTTGACGGTTTCAAAGCTCACCGGATGGAAAAGGGAATATCTCTGGAAGGACACAACCGCCGTATGGGCGCCGCCCTCTCCCAATATGCCCACGCCTGAAACCGCGCTTATGTACATCGGCACCTGCATTTTTGAAGGCACAAATCTCTCCGAAGGCCGTGGAACGACGACGCCCTTTGAACTGGTCGGCGCGCCCTTTATTGATGCAGGAAAGCTCGAAAAGCGCATGAGAGATTATGATCTTCCGGGCATTGCCGTCCTCAGAGCGTCCTTCACGCCAACTTTCTCCAAGTGGCAGGGAGAAATGTGCTCGGGCGTTCGCATCCGCGCGCTGACAGGCGCAGCCGATGCGTTCAGGGCCGGCTTGTATCTTCTGGATACGATCCGGGATATGTACCCGAATGACGTTCAGTTCCTGGGAAATACCGCTCTTGCCGGAATCAATCTGCTTTTGGGCACCGACGATTATCGCGCGGGCCGGCTGGACGCAGACGGGCTGATCAACAAGCATCTGCCGCTTATAAATGAATTTAAGGAAACCAAGAAAAAATACCATATGTATTGAGGAGGCAACAATAATGACGATCAGAAAGGCGCTCCCCTCCGACCGCGGACAGATTTTCGCTCTCTGGAATGACAGCTGCGAAAAAAACGAAGTAGTGTATAAACCGCTCACGGAAGAAAGATTTCACGCGCTTTTTGAAATGAATCCCCACTATGACGGCGAATATGATTTTGTGGCGGAAGAAGACGGAGAAGTTGTCGGCTTTGTTTCGGGTGCGGAAAAGAAAATCTTTCTGCCCGGCGAGACCCATGAAAATACCCCCGGCTTCATAACTGCGATTTTCGTAAAGAACGGAAAACGCAAAGGCGGCGTCGGCAAAGCGCTTCTGGCTGCGCTTGAAGATGCGTTCAGGGCAAACGGAAAAAAGAGCGTGGTTTCCTCCGGCAATAACCCGGTCAATCTCGCTTGGTTCATTCCCGGAACGCCGGGCCACGACCACAATAACGCCCCCGGAACGGACGTTGAGTGCGCGGGATATGAATTTTTGCTCAAAAACGGCTACAAGGATCTGCACCGCGAAGTCGCGATGTATTTAAATCTACAGGAGTACAAGTATCTTCCCGAAATTGATGAGATCAGGGAACGCTTAAAAAGCGAAAACATCTATGTCGGCCGCTACGACACCCGATGGGCGTGCGAATTTGACGGCATGTGCGACAGAGTCGGCAGCGAATACTGGAGAAAGGTTTTGCAGGATGAAACCGCGAAAGAGAATCCGCGCGTGATTCTTGCAGGCGTGTACGATGGACATATCGTCGGTTTTACCGGTCCTGTTGACAAGGAGCCCTCGGGAAGAGGCTGGTTCACCGGCATCTGCGTCGATCCGAATTTCGAAAAAAGAGGCATTGCGACGGTGCTGTTTAACGATTTGATGTGCGAATTTGTCAAGGAAGGCGCGGCGTTTTCAACGCTGTTTACCGGTATCGACAATCACGCCCAGCGGCTTTACAAGCGCACCGGCTTTAATGTTAAACGCACCTTTGCCATCATGAAAAAAGAGCTTTAATATAAGGGAGGATATCAGATATGCTGAACGGAAAGAAAGTTATTATGGCTGTCGGCGCACATACGGGAGACGCGCAGCTGACGATGGGTATGCTGCTTGCAAAGCATGCGCAGATGGGCGATCACGTGATCATCGTTGACCTGACCGCGGGCGAGCGCGGCTGCCCCGCAGGACAGACCCCTGAGGAATTCAGAAAGTACAACGTTGCCTGCGCCAGGAAGTTCGCTGACGAGCTCGGCGGCGAGTCGATCGTTTTCGACGTTCCCGACGGCGAACTGTATGACAATAAGGAAATCGAACTCAAACTTGCGCGTCTCATGCGCGAAAAGCAGGTGGATGCGGTTCTGTATCACTGGAAAAAATCCATCCACAAGGACCATGTTCAGGCTCATATGATCACGGACAACGCCATCTTTTTTGCTTCCCTGCCCACCTTTGATATGGACGGCCTTGCGCCCGCACCCATCAAGCGTTTCATGTGCGCGGAAAACTGGGAGGACGCCGAAGACTTTTCGCCCTATTACTATTTCGATGTAACAGAAGCTTATCCCCTTTGGGAAAAGGCGGTCAAGCATCTGTGGCTGACCGAGCATTCCACGTCCATGGCCTATCTTAAGTATTACGACGCCCTGTCCGTTACCCGCGGATGCCTCATCAGAAAGGGACGCGCCACGGCTTTTGCCACCACCGGAGACAAGCGCATGGTGCTTGAAAACCTGTAAAGCGGAGGGAAATTTCTATGAGAAACGTATCCCGCACCCGCAGAAAAAGCGCCCTCTTTGAAAAAGACCCGGATGTCCTCCCGTTTTTCAGCATTCACCCCAAGACCAAGGCCGGATCCGTCATCCGGATTGCGATGTCTGTGTTCTGCATGCTCGCCCTTGTGCTGGCGCTTTTTATGAGAAAAGGCATCATGTTTTTGTGGTTCCAGAAATATTCTTTCCTTCTGTATCTCGTTCCGATGGCAGGCCTTGTGCTTTTGATCTGCCTTGCGCTTTTTAAGCGCATGAAGACGATGTTCATGAAAATCGGTCTGCCGGGCGTGATTCTGTTTATGGCGTTTGCTGTATTCATGACCTTCGGCGGCATGATGAGCTATACCGCGAATCTTTCGCTCATTCCCAAAATGGGCCTTGAAAACGACGGCAAAAAGGTCGTAATCATGCGCGCCTGCGCCGAGCCTGACGGCACCGAATACGTCGTGAATGAAAACGGCGTTGAGATGCCCAAATATCCGGTGAGCGTGGACGCATATGTTTATACCGTGCGCGTTCCGGAGGCGGTCGAGGGCATGTCCTATACGATCGAGGGCGAAATCAAGGTGCCCAGCGCTTCGCATGTGCAGTTTGAAGTCAAGGAAGAGTGGCTGGACGACAACACCCTGCGCGTATATCTTGCCAAAGATACAAGCGGCGTAGGATCGGGCGAAATCAAGGTTCTGTTTACTGAGGGCGAAACCACGCCTGCTTCCGCTGAACCCACGGAAAGCCAGATTTACCGCAATTCCTTTGAAAAGAACGGCAAAAAGGTCAATCTTTACCGCGAAAACGGCGCAATTCATTCGATGGTCGACACCATCATGAACATGAAAGAGAGCGATTTCAAACAGTATCTGTACGCCTATCCGCGCACCATGTTCCTCTTTGCCAAGCTCAACACGAAGACCGAAGGCGCGATTGTCATCGAGCCCAACGGCGAACTCAACGCCATCCATTGGGAATGGATCGAGCAGGACAATATCGCACGCCTCTCGCCCTCTGAAGACAGCGTGGACGTTTCAGGCTCCATCACCATTTATTTCAACGAAACCGTGGATCCCAAGGATCTGAACGATATTGAAAACAGCACGCAGGAAAAAGCAGAGGGCTGAATTAAGTTGTCAAAAGGCTTCCCCTTGAGGGGAAGCCTTTTGACAAAAGCGCTTATACAACGATTATACTTAAAACAGCGGGAACTGCCTTTTTGGAAGGCAGCTTCCGCTCAGATCATCAACAAACCTCCGGGAGAGGTATGGAGAGGAAGCGCACTTCCTC
>JAEDIV010000229.1 GCA_016296675.1 Clostridia bacterium | reverse complement strand
GATTTCAGGGGATCGGCCCTTCCCATCAAAAAAGGTACTTTTTTGATGGCTTGACAGGGCTAAGGCCCTGTTTTTTTATTGCCGTATTGACATCATGGGAATGAAATAGTATAATAACAAGTGTAATATAACAAATGTTATACAAAAGGAGAAGGAAAATGCCGCCCAAAACATCAGTGACCCGTGAAAAAATTGTTGAAGCCGCGGTTGATTTTGTGCGGAAAAACGGCGCGGATCAATTGAACGCGCGTGCGCTTGCAAAGGCGCTTTCCTGCAGCACGCAGCCCTTGTTTTACCAGTTTGAATCGATGCAGGAAATCAGACAGGCAGTAATCGTCCGTGCAAAGGAGATATACGTTTGTTTCCTTCAAAGGGAAATGCAAAGGACGGATGAGCCTGCCTATAAGCTGAGCGGCCTTGGCTATATCCGCTTTGCCAAGGAAGAAAAAGAACTCTTCAAGCTTCTTTTTATGCGTGAAAGGGAAACGGGCGCGCCACCTGAGGAGGACGAATTCACGGACAGGCTGGTTGAGAAAATCGCTCAGGCAAACGGATTTTCGATAGAAACGGCCCGGCGTTTTCACGGATGCATGTGGGTGTTTGTCCATGGCTTTGCGACCATGATGGCGACGGGATATCTGTATCTGGATGACAAACTCATAAGCGATGAGATTTCAAGAGTTTATAAGGGCGTAATGTCCGTGTACCGGGAGAATGGACTATGATTGTGATTAAGAGCATTACCAAAAAATTCAAGGATGTGACGGCGGTAAACGATGTAAGCCTCCATATTCCCAAAGGCGAGCTTTTTGCGCTGCTTGGCGTAAATGGCGCGGGGAAAACGACGCTGATCCGTATGCTGTCCGGCCTGATTTCGCCAACGTCAGGCGATGCCATGATCGGCGGAAAGAGCGTTGTTTCAGAAAAGGAGCTTGTCAAGGGCATGATTGGTCTGTCTCCGCAGGAAACGGCGGTTGCGCCGAATCTGACGGTGTATGAAAACTTAATGATGATGGCAGGCATTCAGGGGCTGCATAAATCCGAAGCCCTGGAAAGAGCAGGGAAGATGACGGAGGAATTCTCGCTTTCAGAGATTCTTAAAAAGCGCGCTGGAAAGCTGTCCGGCGGCTGGCAAAGAAGGCTGAGCCTTGCCATGGCGCTTGTAAAAGAGCCCGAGGTATTGTTTCTGGATGAGCCCACGCTTGGCCTGGATGTACTTGCCAGGCGCGAGCTTTGGGAGGCAATTGAAAATATCAAAGGGCGCGTGACCATCATACTGACCACGCACTATATGGAGGAAGCTGAAGCGCTCAGCGATAGAATCGGCGTTATGAAAAACGGGAAGCTTTTGCGCGTCGGATCCGCAGAAGAAATGATGCGCGCGACCGGAAAACAGAAATTTGAGGACGCGTTTGTGGAGATTGTCAGGGGGGATGGCGCATGAGAAGAGTATGGCCGTTTGCCAAACGAAACGCGCTTGAAATTCTGCGCGATCCTCTGACGATCGTATTCGGCGCGGGACTTCCGATGGTACTTTTGTTCCTTTTAAGTGCGATTCAGAAAAACATTCCGGCGGCGCTTTTTGAAATTGAGCTGCTTGCGCCGGGCGTATGCATGTTTTCGCTGTCCTTTGTCACGCTGTTTTCCGCAATGCTCATTTCAAAGGACAGAAGCGGAATGCTTTTAAACAGGCTCTATACAACGCCCCTGACGGCAAAGGACTTCATCATCGGCTATATGCTGCCCCTCATTCCTCTTGGTTTCCTGCAGACGATTGTCTGCGCACT
The DNA here is from genome assembly GCA_016296675.1 of Clostridia bacterium. Lineage (GTDB taxonomy): Bacteria > Bacillota > Clostridia > Christensenellales > Aristaeellaceae > SFHK01. The sequence goes on along the minus strand of JAEDIV010000229.1, from coordinate 471 downwards.
GGCCTCAGTGATCCTCGGCCTTAAGGTGAACGGCGGCTTTTTTCTCATGATTGCTTGCGCGCTGCCGGGCATACTTTTGTATGTTTCCCTGGGTCTTCTTTTCGGAAGCATTCTGACGGACAAGCAAGTGGGCGGCATCTGCGGAGCGCTTCTGACCAATGTAAGCGCATGGCTGTCCGGCATATGGTTTGATGTAGAACTGGTAGGCGGCGCATTTGTCAAAATTGCAAACGCGCTTCCGTTCATCCACGCGGTGGAAATGGAACGAAGCGCGCTGGCAGGAGATGTATCTGGCATCATGAGCCATATCTGGGTGGTGCTTGTGTATACCTTCGGCGTCATGTGCCTTTCGGTCTATGCGTTTTTAAAGCAGATGAAGAAATAAAGACAGGCAGAAAGATGTTTGATATCTTTCTGCCTCAAGCCATCAAAAAAGTACCTTTTTTGATGGGAAGGCCGATCGCCTGAAAT
>JAEDIV010000090.1 GCA_016296675.1 Clostridia bacterium | reverse complement strand
AATTCGCTTTCGGGAATATCCGTATCGAGGCATTTTCTGCACAGTATGCCTATTGAATCATAGCTCATTTTTTGAAAGTCAGGGAAAGAACGCTGACTTTGGACAGTTCGATTTCAACTTCGGTTCCGCAAGCGCATGCTTCGATCTTAGCGCTGTCAAAGGGAACGATCTTCACGTTTTCGGGAGAATCAAAATCGTTCTTTGCGTTCATTTCGCCCGTAAGGATCTGTGCATCGCAAAGCGCATATGCGCAGCCGTCAAGACGAAGAGAAATCTTTTTATCTTCATCGCAGGAGAGATTGGCAATCGTCAGGTGTACATTGCCCTCCTTGTCCACGGATGCAGAATGACTGACGGAGGAGAAGGTGCGTCCGTCGGATGTGATGGGATCCATGGGCATGATGCTTTCGACAAGCGTTGCGCCCTGATGGCGGGAGAACATATCAAATACATGATAGGTGGGCGTCAGGAGCATCTTTTCGCCATCGGTCAAGATCACCGCCTGAAGAACGTTTATCAGCTGGGCGATGTTGGCCATATGTACGCGGTCGGAATGCTTGTTGAAAATGTTTAACGTGAGCGCGGCTACCATGGCGTCGCGCATGGTGGACTGCTGATAGAGGAAGCCGGGGTTGGTGCCGGGCTCAACATCGTACCAGGTGCCCCACTCGTCCACGATCAGGCCGATTTTCTTTTCAGGATCATATCTGTCCATGATCGCGCCGTGCTTTTCGCAAAGCTCGTCCATGAAGGAAGCGTGGGCGAGGGTCATGTAATATTCTTCCTTGTCAAACTCGGTGGAGCTGCCCTTGTGGTCCCATTTGTCAGTGGGCAGGGTGTAATAGTGGAGAGAAAGACCGCTCATCAGGTGGCGGGCGTGTTTCATGATGGTCTCGGTCCATTCGTAATTGGGGTTGGCAATGGAAGTACCTGCGCCACAGGCGATTTTGTAAACATGGTTTCCGCTGTAGTTATGAACATAAGTCTGGAACTGGCGGTAAAGGTCAGCATAGTATTCAGGGCGCATATTGCCGCCGCAGCCCCAGTTTTCGTTGCCGATGCCGAAATATTTGAGCTTCCAGGGCTTATCCTGGCCGTTTTCACGGCGAAGATTTGCAATGGGCGAGAAGTTATCGCTCGTCATGTATTCAATCCACTCGGACATTTCACGAACGGTGCCGGATCCGACGTTTCCGTTGATATAGGGCTCGCAGCCGATCTGTCTGCAGAGCTCAAAAAACTCGTGGGTGCCGAAGGAGTTGTCTTCGACAACGCCGCCCCAATTGGTGTTGATCATCTTTTTGCGGCTTTCCTTTTTGCCGATGCCGTCCATCCAGTGGTATTCGTCGGCAAAGCATCCGCCGGGCCAGCGAAGTACGGGCAGCTTGATTTTCTTAAGCGCATCGACAATATCCTTGCGCATGCCGTTTACGTTTTCAATCGGGCTGTCTTCGCCGACGTAAATGCCGTTGTAGATGCATCTGCCGAGATGCTCGGAAAAATTGCCGTAGATTTCCGGATGGATATAGGATTTTTTGTTCTCGGGCTGAACGATGAGTCTCATGATCGGATGGCCTCCTTAAATATTGTTTGAGGGACAGAAATGATTGATAAACAAAAATGCGCATACACGTCATTTTCTATATCATACCATATTTGTTTTCCGTGCGCAATAAAATTGCGCCCTGAAAGGGATATCTTTCAGGACACAAAGCATGCGGATGGATATTTACTTTCCGTATTTTGGCCAATAGGTGTTCTTTGCAAGATTTCCGCGTTCTTCGGATTTTGCTGTTTTGTTTGACGGGCGTTCGTAATTATAGCAGAAGTAGTAGCCTGCGTCATAGGCGCCCTGCTGCGTGTTTTCAAAGGCGTCGAGCTTTTTTCCATATGCTGTAGTTGCAAGTTCATACATCATGTAATTAAGCTGGCCTTCGAGGGAATAGGGATCGAATCCGTATTTTTCGCAGTAAGCGGAGATTGTATGAAAGCGGGTTTGGGACCACTGGCAAAGACCGTGGTATCCGCCGCCGGAGGAGACGGCGTTCGGACGGAAGCCGGATTCCTTTTTCATGTTGGCCATGATACCGCAGGCGGCGGCTTCTGAGTAGCCTGCGATTCTTGTAAAGAAAAGAAAGATCTTTTCTTCGTTTGAATAGTTGCCGTTAAAGATTTCGGCCTGATCCATGGGAAGGGGCGCTTCTGTGGCTTCAGGTGTGGGCGTCGGCGTAGGCGAAGGTGAAGGCGTAGGCGCAGGCGTCGGCGTAGGGGTAGGCTTGGGCGTGGGAGAAGACGCTCCAGCTTCCATAGTCACGCGCTTCAAGTAACTTTTTGCACAATAGCCGTATCGGCCGTTCAAACTGATATAGGCCCAGTAATCGTTATAGGCGTGCACATCTACGACGGTGTTTCGCTTCATGCTGCCAAGATAAGTGGAGGATTTGCTGTCAGAAGCATATACGCGAACGGAAGAGGCGGTTACCTTGGCTTTGAAATCTGAAAGAACAAAAGTGTTATCAGGAGTCTTTGTCTGATCGGGCGTGGGCGTTGAAACAGGAGCAGGCGTTTCAGAGGATGTGCGGTTTAGAAACTCCATCAGGCAGAAACCATATTTTCCGTTGATTTTGACGCGTGCCCAGACGTCGTTATAGGCATATACCGTGACGGAGGCGCCTTTTTTTATGGTTCCGATGGAGGAGGCAGTGCGCGAGTGGGTTTTATAAACGGTGGCAGAGGAAAGCGCGGTTGCCTTGAAGGTTTCATTTACAATGGAAGATGCGTCTAAAATTTCGGTCACATATTTTTTCTGACAGAAGACGATGGTTCCTTTGTTTTCAAGCATGGCCCAGCTTCCGTTTACGGCAAGGAGCTGCACGTTCATGCCTTTTTTGACAGAAATGGCTTTCGATCTTGTCGAGGCGCTTTTATATACGCGGCAGGAAGCATTGATTTTCGCCGGAACGGCGATGTCTTTAACGGCGGTCATATCCTTTATGTAGGCGTAGCCGATATTGTTTCCTTTCTGAATGCGCGCAACGCCGTTCGAATAGGTAAGAACGTCGACAACTGCATATCTGGATAAAGTGCCGATTTTGGATGACATGGCGGAAGATGCATATACGTTCATTTTGCTGCTTGTTACCATGGCAAGGAATGATTCTGCATAGGATACAGCGGGAAAAACAGATATAACGAAAACAAGGACAATCAATAGGGAAAGGGTCCGCTTGCATCCTTTGAATACCGTGTTCATCATGTAACTCCTTAAATGTTTCTGAATAGTATATATAGATGAAAAAAGTATAACAAAAATATGAACAAATGTCAATGGATGTGCCGCGAATGTGTATTAAAGCGCTTGAAAGTTGCAAAAGCAGAAAATTGGGTTTATGATAAGCATGATATAAGGGGAAAGTATTCACAAATTTAAGACAGATGGAGATGTGGAATATGAAACAGCAGCCCTTGCTATCCGATTTGATCAAAGGCGCTTCGTTTGATGGGTTTCTGCTGGTTCGCGCAGCGAGCCAGAGAACGGCGTCCAACGGCAGCAAATATCTGGATATGACGCTTACCGACATTTCCGGCGATATCAATGCAAAAATGTGGGACGGCCTTACGCCGGCGCCGGAAGTGGGCAAGGTGATCAAGGTCCGAGGCGTTATGCAGGAATACAACGGACGAGCACAGTTCAGGGTAGATAAAATGCGTGATTCGAGGGAAGAGGATGAAGTGGATATGAATCAGCTGATTCCCTGCGCGCCCAGACCTGCAGACGATATGATGGATGAAATACTGAACAGAGCCGATGCTATCCGGGACAAGGAGCTCAAGGCGCTGGTGCTTATGCGTCTTGAGGAGGCGGGAGAAAAGCTTTTGTTCATGCCGGCGGCGCTCAAGCTGCACCACGCGGAAAGAAGCGGGCTTCTCAATCATACCTCCACGATGCTCAAAGGCGCGCAGATGATCTCAGAACTGTATCCTTTCCTGGACGCGGATCTGATTGCGGCGGGCGTTATTCTTCACGACCTTTGCAAAATTGACGAAATGAAAAGTGACGAGCTTGGCATGGTTTCCGATTATACACGGGAAGGGAACCTGCTGGGTCACCTGGTTATCGGTGTCAGCGAGCTCAATCGCTGCGCGCGCACACTGGGAGTAAGAAGCGAACTTGTGACGATGCTTTCACATATGATTCTGTCTCACCATGATCTTCCGGAATACGGATCTCCCAAGCCGCCGATGTTCCCGGAAGCAGAAGTGCTTCATACGCTGGACGTGCTGGATGCGCGCATGAACGAAATGACGCACGAGCTTTCAAAGGTTCAGCCTGGAAGCTTTACAGACCGCATCTGGTCGTTGGACAGAAAGCTCTACAGACGCGAAGAAGAATAAATCTATTACGAAACCAAAGGAGGAAGCGCGCGTACAATGAAAACGCTGGTGGTAGCGGAAAAGCCGTCGGTGGGCAGAGATATTGCGCGCGTTCTCGGCGTAAAAGGCTCATCCCAGGGCTGTCTTACGTCAGATACGCATGTGGTAACATGGGCGGTCGGTCATCTTGTCGGACTGTGCGAGCCGGATGAGGTGGACGAAAAATATAAAAAATGGCGGATGGATCTTCTTCCGATGTTGCCGGAGAAAATTCCGCTTAAGGTGTACAGTCAGACGAAGGCGCAGTTCAATGTTGTTAAAAAGCTGATGAATGATGAGGATATCTCTGAAATCATTTGTGCGACAGACTCCGGGCGTGAAGGCGAACTGATTTTCAGATATATTTATGACTGTGCCGGATGCAAAAAGCCGGTGAAACGTCTTTGGGTATCCTCAATGACGGATGCTGCCATCAAAGCAGGACTTGACAGCATGAAGCCCGGGGAGGCGTATGACGGACTGTATCTGTCTGCGCGCTGCCGCTGCGAAGCGGATTGGCTGGTCGGCATGAATGCCTCAAGAGCGTTTTCCTTAAAATACAACGCGCATCTTTCTGTAGGGCGCGTTCAGACACCGACGCTTGCCATATTGGTTAAGCGCGACAGCGAGATTTGTGCGTTTGTGCCGGAAGACTATTTCGAGGTCAACTGCGATTTCGGGGACTATAAGGGCGTTTGGATTGACGCAAACCAGAAGACGCATATTCCGAGCAAGGAAAAAGCGGATGAGATCAAAAAGAAAGTAAACGGAAAAACAGGCCGCGTGGTCGAAAGCACGAGGGACGAAAAAAGAAAACCGCCGGAAAAATTGTATGACCTTACTACGCTTCAGCGCGAAGCCAACAGAAAATTCGGCTTCAGCGCAGATAAAACGCTCAAAATTGCTCAGTCGCTGTATGAGACGCGGAAGATGATCACCTATCCGAGAACCGATTCCAGCTATCTTCCGGATGATATGATTCCAAAGGTTCAGAAAACATTGAATCTTCTTCCCGAACCCTATCAGTCGTTTGTCAAGGCGATTGCGCCTGTCAAAACCGCAAAGCGCATCTATGACAATTCAAAAGTTACGGATCACCATGCGATTATTCCGACAGACAGAAAAATGGAAACCGGCGTTCTTACGGAAGATGAAAAGAAGATTTTTGATCTGATTGCGAAAAAGCTGATCGCCGCGCATTATCCGGATTACGTGTATTCTTCAACAAAGATCATCACGGAAGTGGAAGGCGAAAAGTTTAGAACGCAGGGCAACATGCCGATTTCAGAGGGATGGCGCGCGCTTTACAAAGGGGAAGAAAAGAAAAAGGAAGACGATGCGGAGATTCCGCTTCTGCGCGTCGGCGATGAAAGAAATGTCAAAAAAGCCTCGGTCAAGCAGCAGAAAACAAAGCCCCCCTCTCCGCATACGGACGACACGCTTTTAAAAGCGATGGAAGACGCGGGAAAGACGATTGAGGATGAAGACCTTCGCGAGAAGATGAAGGACTCCGGCCTTGGTACGCCCGCGACAAGAGCTGCAACCATCACAAGGCTTATTGATGTCGGGTATGCTGAAAGAAAAGGAAAGCAGATCGTTTCAACGGAAAAGGGAAAGCTGCTTGTAAAGGTTGCGCCCGATGAAATGACAAGCGCGCTCACCACCGGTAAGTGGGAAAGAGCGCTTTCCAGAATGGCGCTTATTACAGACAAAAGCGAAATGGAACGAAAAGAAAAGCGCTTTATGGAGAGCATTGGAAGGTTCTGCACATATCTGGTGGAATATGCGAAAACCAAGGCTCCCTATCAGAGATTCCCGGAAGAAAAACAAATGAAAGCCAAAAAGGCGACATATGCAAAAAAAGAAAAGACAGGGGATGGAGGATAACGCATGAATGAAGAAATGCTCAGACGAATCCGCGAAACCGCCTGCCACATGAACCGGTTTTCTGCAGAAACAGAATTGTTTCAAAGCAATGAATGCGGGCTCCCGAACAGAGGGGAAATCATACTCCTTACGGAGAAGCTGAGAGGCATGATGTTCCCGGGGTACTTCAAGGATGAATTTCTGGTGCGCGGCGAGTTTTCCTACGGACAGGCGCTGACAGAAGTAGCGCAAAGGCTTAAGGCGGTGCTTGGAAACGCGCTTGGCTTAAACGGAGACTGCGCATGTGCCAATGACAAAGCGGACGATATTTGCATGAACTTTATCAGAGAACTTCCTGAAATTCAAAAGATGCTGGCAAATGATGTGGAGGCTGCATATAACGGAGATCCGGCTGCGAAATCGCGCGCGGAAATTGTGTTTTCCTATCCGGGACTGTATGCAATAACGGTTCACCGGCTTGCGCATGTTCTGTATGAAGCAGATGTTCCCCTGGTTCCGCGTATGATGACGGAATACGCGCACTCGCTGACCGGTATTGATATTAATGCGGGCGCCAAAATCGGTTCGTATTTCTTTATCGATCACGGAACCGGCGTTGTAATCGGCGAGACATGCGAGATCGGTAATTTTGCCAAAATCTATCAGGGCGTAACGCTTGGCGCGCTTTCCACAAGAAAGGGACAGGCGCTTTCCGGCATCAAAAGGCATCCGACGCTCAAAAACCGTGTGACGGTATACGCAGGTGCAACGATTCTTGGCGGTGACACCGTCATCGGAGACGACTGCGTGATCGGCGGAAACGCCTTTGTCACTTCGTCCGTTCCCGACAGAACGCGCGTGAGCGTAGAAAGTCCTTCGCTCACATTCAGGGAAGTAAACAAAACCATTTGGGAAAATGCATAAAGAAAGGGTGATCGATGTGGTATCCAAAGTGTATTACACCAGCATGCGCGTCGCAGGAGATGAGAACATTCCGAACAAACTCAAGAGGCTGATTAAAACAGCGGGCATTGAATCCATCGATTTCAAGAACAAGTTTACCGCCGTAAAAGTGCATTTTGGCGAAGGAGGAAACCTTGCTTACCTTCGTCCCAATTATGCCAAAGCTGTTATTGATGTCATCAAGTCGCTCGGCGGAAAACCGTTTGTGACCGACTGCTCAACACTGTATGTCGGAACGAGAAAAAATGCGCTTGATCATCTGGACATTGCGTATGAACATGGCTACAATCCATTCTGCCTTGGCTGCCATGTCATCATTGGAGACGGTATCAAGGGCACGGATGATGTCGATGTTCCGATTGACGGAGAATATGTAAAGAATGCGAAGATCGGCCGGGAAATCGTGGATGCTGATATCATCATTTCCCTTACGCATTTTAAAGGACATGAAGGAACCGGCTTTGGCGGTGCGCTTAAGAACCTTGGCATGGGCTGCGGATCCAGCGCGGGAAAGGCGGACATGCATGAAAGCGAAAAGCCTGTTGTCGACAAGGAAAAATGCGTTGCGTGCGGTGTTTGTGCAAAGAACTGTGCGCATGATGCGATTCGGATTGAAGAAAAAGCGAAAATCTATTATGACAAGTGCAAAGGCTGCGGACGCTGCATCGGCGTATGCCCCGTAAAGGCAATGCGTCCGGGACAGGAGAACGGCTGCGAAGTGCTTTCGAGAAAAGTAACGGAATATGCCTATGCGGTTGTCAAGGACAAGCCGTCTTTCCATATTTCGCTGGCGATTGACATTTCGCCTTTCTGCGATTGCTATGACAACAACGACGCGCCTATTCTTCCTGATGTCGGTATGTTTGCTTCTTTCGATCCGGTCGCTCTGGATCAGGCCTGCGCGGATATGTGCAACAAAATGGAAGCCTTCAAAGACAGCATGCTCGGCGAAAAATGCGAATGCGGACATGAACACAAGGATCATTTCCATACGCTGCATCCGGACACCAAGTGGGAAGCGGGAATTGAACAGGGCGTCAAAATCGGCCTGGGATCGGATAAGTATGAATTGATTCAGGTCAAATAAGCGAAAAATGTGCATATTTTGTCAAGAAAAAACCTGCAAAAATTTCGCATATGCCCGATAAAGGCATTGACATTAATGCTATATATATGTAAAATACATATAGTAAGCGGATTTAACCGCATTACAACAAAAAGTGTGAGGGGATAGACTTATGAAGCTTAAGACCAAATCCTGTTCCCGTCTGACGAGCATCGTCATCGCCGTTCTTCTGGTTGCGATGATCGTCGTGCTTTGCTGCCCGTATTTCAGCTACGGCAAGCAGGAAAGCGTTTTCGCTCCTGAAGCAGGCAATGCCTCCTTCCTCGGCGGAAAGTGGATCATCTCTGGCACCGAAGCCGGCCAGGATGGTTATAAGGAAATCGAGATTGACGATGCTGTAAAGACCATGACTGTAAACAGCACGAACTATATCCGCGTAAATCAGCTCAATGCTGACGCTGCAGTGGAAGCTGCTGTTGAAGCATATAAGCAAGCGGCGGATGCCTATGCCAGCGCTAACGAAGTTTCCACGAAGCTTGCAGACCGCGCTGAAGTTGTTGAGAAAATCAACAATTATATCAAGAGCGTCAATGCTGAAAACGCTGTAAACGATGGCCTGATTTTTGCTTACTTTGGAAGCGAATATCAGGACGTTGAAGTTAACGTTCCCAAGGATGCGCCCGTTGTTCTCAATGCTGAGACCATCGCTGACATTCAGGCCAGCGCCCAGAAGAGCTATGACAAGCTCGTTAAGGCGATGAGCGATGCCGCTGCTTCCGCAAAGACCATTGAAGACAGCATCGCTCAGCTTCAGGAAGCGGTTAACACTGCTGCCGCCGGCGCCGAGAAAGCTTACGAGGCGGATGCCGCTTATGCTTGGGTAACCGAGGATAAGGCGATCTTCAACGCCGCTTTCGACGCTGCCAACCCCCAGCTCCGCGAAAAGATCAAGGCGGAAAACGCTGCTGCTGTTGAAAAGCTTGCTGAGGACACTGAGAAGTACAACGCTGCGCTTGAAAAGACAAATGCTGCCAAGGCTGTTTATGATGCCGCTGTAGTCGAAGCCAACGCCAAGATCGAAGCCGAGAAGAAGGCTTATGACGATGCCGTTGCCGCCGGTGAAGCCGCTCTTGCTGCGCTCAAGGCAGATTATGACTCCGCTATCAAGGAAGGCAAAGCAGCTGTAGCTGAGAAGGCCAATGCATATGCTGCTGCTATTGACGCTGCCAACGCGAAGCTCGCCGAAATCAAGGCTGAGTTTGAAGCCGCGGAAGACGCTGACGTTAAGGAATACAACGCAAAGTTCGAAGAAGTTACCAAGGAAGCTGAGGCTAATATTGCTGAAGCCAAGGCTGCTTACGATGCTGCTGCCGCTGAGAACACCGCCAAGGCTGCTGAACTCAAGGCTGCTTATGATGCGAATGTAGCTGACCAGAAGGCCAAGACCGAAGCTAAAGTAAATGAAGCCAAGAAGGCTTACGACGAAGCCACTGCTGCAATTGCTAAGGACTACGAAGATGAAAAGGCCGAGTATCAGAAGCTTAAGAAAGTTTCTGACGAAGCCAAGAAGGCTGCTTCTGTAAAGGTTTCCCTCTACTCGGATGAAGATATCGAAGAGCTCGTTTATGCCCTTGCCGGCACCAACGAGGACCTCGATAATGCGGTATATGGAAAGCTCGCCGCCGAAAAAGCCAAGGCTGCTGCCGGCTATGCCGAGTGCGCCGGTGTTGTAAAGACTGCAGAAGAAATCGTAAAGGCTGTTGAGAAAGCGAAGAAGGCTTCCGACAAGGCTCTCAAAGATTTCGATAAGGAAATTGAGAAGTTTGCAGGCTATGCCAAAGAGCTTAAGTCTACCGAAGAATATCCCACTGCTGCTCCCGCGGTAGAGGCCGATAAGGCGCCCGAACTCGTTGTTCCCGAATATGAGAAGAACAACGACGAGCCCGCTCTCATGACCACGACCGGCAAGGCCAAGTACAACGACAAGAAGAACCTTCTCACCCTGACCTTTGCCAACGGCGAAGAAATCGAAACCGAGTATGCTACCAACGTTAAGTATAACGGCATCAAGGAACTCTCCATCCTTGGTTATGTAGGCTTCCCCTACAATGTACCGGATTTCGACATGGAAATGGGCTATAAGATTGAAAACTTCTACATCAATGATGTTGTTCTCGTTCCGATCGCGCTTCTGGTTCTTGCAATTATTGGCATCATCATCTGCCTCATCAAGAAAGACAAGATGAGCGCCGCGTTCCTGCCCATCGTTTTCGCTCTGGTCGGTATCTTCGGATATCTCTTCAGCGACTTCTTGAAGCTCGGCGACAAGTTTGCAACCCACATGATCGGATTCGTAGTAATCCTGCTCGTAGCTGCTTTCCACATCTTCCTTGCTGTAAAGGAAAAGAAGGCAAAGTAATCTGAACTGAGTGAAAAGGGGCTGTTGCACAACAGCCCCGAGAAAAAAACAGAGCTTTCAACCACTGG
>JAEDIV010000089.1 GCA_016296675.1 Clostridia bacterium | reverse complement strand
ATTTCAGGCGATCGGCCTTCCCATCAAAAAAGGGACTTTTTTGATGGCTTGAAAACCCGCCTTTTTCGAGGCGGGTTTTGTGTTACATTTTGTCCGCGATGGAACGGAGGACGTCTTCGATGTCTTTTTTGAGCGTCTCAATGCCTTCGCCGGCGCGCATACGGTCGGAAAGAGCGTAGGTCTTTGTGACGGCATTCTCGTCTGCGGTCACGCTGACATTCTTTACGCGCGGATCGGCCTTTTTGATTTCATTTGCAATCATATCGCGGATGCGGTCGGTGAGTTCGCCCTTGTAGGCGGGGTTGAACTTGACTGCGACCAGCGCGGTGTCGCTGTCTACGATCACGCGGGCTTGGCTGATTTCAGAGATTTTGGACAAGTTCTCTTCAACCTTTTCGCCGTTTACCAGCCAGTCAAATGCACCCTGCGCTTCTACGGTGGCCTGCGGGGTAACGGACGGGGCGGCGGACGCGACGGGGGTGGTCATGGGGTTTTCATCGGTTCCGGTTTTGCTCATGCACGCAGTCATGACAAGCGCGATGGCAAGACACAGGAAAAGGACCATTGAGATTTTTTTGCGGTTTACGTCTTTCATAAAACAAATACCTCCCTTGCGAGAGGTATTTTGTGCCGAATGAAGACATTTTAAACTTGTTTTTCAAAAAAAGCGGTTTATTTGTGCGTTAAGTGCTCTTCCACGATGAATCTCGGACGTCGTTTGACTTCGATATAGATTTTGCCGATGTATTCGCCGATCAGGCCCAGCGCAATCAGCTGCACGCCGCCGATCAGCCAGATGGAGAGCATGGTGCTCGTCCAGCCGGGCACGGCTTTTCCTGCGATCATGGAAATGAGCGCGTAAAGGCCGATCCCCACGGCGGCAAGGGCGAAGATTACGCCCAGAAGCGCGATCATGCGGATGGGCTTTACGGAAAAGCTGGTGATACCCTGTATGGCGAAGGCCAGCATTTTTTTGAGCGGATATTTGCTTTCGCCGGCTGTGCGCTCGCTTCTTTCATAATAGACCTTGGCGGTTTTATAGCCCAGCGTCGGCACCATGCCGCGCAGAAACAGATTGACTTCGGAATAGTTCAGAAGCTCATGAAGCGCCCTTTTGGAAATCAGGCGGTAATCGGCATGATTGAACACCGTCTCAACGCCCAGATGAGCCATGCCCTTATAAAACATTTCGGCGGTCATGCGCTTAAAAAATGTGTCGGTTTCGCGTTTGGAGCGAACGCCGTATACGATGTCCGCGCCGCTGTAGTATTCCTTCATAAAGCCGCGCATGGCGTTTATGTCGTCCTGAAGATCCGCGTCGATGGAAATGACGGCGTCGGCTTTTTGAGAGGCGGCGGTCATGCCGGCCCAGAGCGCATTCTGATGGCCTGCGTTGTGGGCAAGCTTCAGTCCTTCGAATTTTTCGGACGAGGCGACGAGATTTTCAATGACAGTCCACGTCTTGTCACGGCTTCCGTCGTCCACCAGCAGCATGCGGCTGTCCGGTGCGAAGAGGCCGTCTTTGATCATTTCGTCAAAGAACGCGCTCATGGTTTTTGCGGTGATCGGCAGCGCCTCTTCTTCGTTGTAGCAGGGGATGACAACATAGACCTTTGCGGGAGAAGTGGTATTCATAGTTTGCTCCTTTCGGGGGAAAGCGGTATGCGTTTTATTATGGCGCGAATCAGGCGCCTATTTCATCACGACGCTGCCTGCGCCGAGCAGCCCTTCCAGCCCGTCCTTGTCATAATCATCGCTGACCCAAAGATTCATGGGCGCGCGGAAGGTTTTCTTTTCGTCCGGAAAATAGAAGTATACGGGAATGGTGCCGGGCGAAGTTTCCAGGATGAATTCGACCGCGTCCAGCTGGTTTCTTGAAAGTTTCAGATAAAGCTTTTTGGGATTTTCAGGCTTTTCCGCCTTTGGATTGGGCGCGGCTGATTGCGTTTCCTGATCGGTCTCAAGCGGATAGACGGTGTCGATCAGAAGCTTCGGCGTTTCATCCTCTCTTGCGCTTAAGCGGCCTGTAATAAGGACGACCGTGTCTTCGATCAGTTTGTCCTTCACGCGCTCATATACACGCGGAAAGGCCAGCGCCTCGGTCGTTCCGTACATGTCTTCCAGATTCACAATCGCCATCATGCCGCCGGATTTTGTGGCTTTTACGCGCTTGTCGGTCAGTATGCCGCCCATTTTGACCTTCATCTGATCGATCGACATGCCGCCGTCGGTCTTTTCTTCGGCGTACTGGGAAAGATAGCGCGCGTTGATGTCGAGCTTTGAAAGCTGGGATGCGTATTCTTCCAGCGGATGACCGGAAACATAGATGCCGGTGACTTCCTTTTCCATGGAAAGGATCTGGCGTCTTCCGAACTCCTGAAGCGGCGGAAGCGGCGGCGTGGGAGAGGCGATTTCGCTCATTTCGCCAAAGAGCGAAATTTGTCCGGCCAAGACGGTAGAGGATTTTTTGCTGGCCGAGTCCATAGCCTTTTCAAATACGCACATTTTCTGCGCGCGGTTTCCGGGCACGGAGTCGAATGCGCCGGCTTTGATCAGGGATTCCACAGCTTTTTTGTTGACCAGATGGCCTGCGTTTCGCTCGGCAAAGTCATAAAGATCCTTGTACAGTCCGCCCTTTTCGCGCACCTCGATAATGGAACGGATGGCGCCGTGGCCTACGTTTTTGACGGCGTTTAAGCCGAAACGGATCATTTTCTTTCCTGAGGACATATCGACGGAGAATTTCTCCATCGAGCGGTTGACGTCGGGCGGTGCGATTTCGATGCCGTTTTTGCGGCAGTATTCGATGTAGTAGGCGACCTTTTCGCTGGATCCCGCGATGGAATTGATGAGCGCGGCCATGAATTCCGTGGGATAATGCTTTTTGAGCCAGCCTGTCTGGACCGCGACAACGCCGTAGGCTGCGGCGTGGGATTTGTTGAACGCGTAAGAAGCAAAGGAGGTCATTTCGTCAAACAACTTTTCGGCGGCTTCCTTGCTTACGCCCATGCGCACTGCGCCGGGCACATCGACAGTGCCGTCTTCGTTCATTTTGCCGTTTATGAAGTATTCCTTTTCCTTCTCCATCACGTCGTGTTTTTTCTTGGCCATGGCGCGGCGGACAAGGTCGCTGCGGCCCATCGAGTAGCCGGCCAGATCGCGCACGATCTGCATAACCTGCTCCTGATAGACCATGCAGCCGTAGGTGACGTTGAGAATCGGCTCCAGCTTGGGCGTTAAGTATTTTACGGAGGCAGGGTTTTGTTTTCCCTGAATAAAACGCGGAATGGAGTCCATGGGGCCGGGGCGATACAGAGAAATGGCGGCGATAATGTCTTCGAAATTCTGCGGCTTCATGTTCATCAGGAAGTTTCGCATGCCGCCGGATTCCAGCTGGAACACGCCGTCTGTATCGCCCGCGGAAATCATCTGATATACGCTTGCATCGTCCATTGGGATTTCATAGCTGTCCATATCCGGGCCGCCGTTTTCACGGATCAGCTGAAGGCTGTCGCCCACGACGTTTAACGTGCGAAGCCCCAGAAAGTCCATCTTGAGAAGCCCTAAAGATTCCAGGGTTCCCATCGGGAACTGCGTGGTAATAACCTGATCGTTGGTCTGAAGGGGCACGTAATCGGATACGGGCTTTGCCGTAATCAGAACGCCCGCTGCGTGGGTGGACGCATGGCGCGGCATACCTTCAAGCTTTCTGCCCGTGTCGATCAGTTTTTTGATATCTTCGTCGCCGTCATAGGCGTTTTTCAGATCCGGGTTGGCTTCAAGCGCTTTTTCAAGCGTCATATTGAGTTCAAACGGCACCATTTTTGCCACCTGATCCACAACGCCGTACGGCAGATCCATAACGCGCCCGACGTCCCGCAATACAAGGCGCGCGGCCATGGTTCCGAAAGTGATGATCTGTGCCACGTGGTCGGGGCCGTATTTTCTTTGAACGTATTCGATGACTTCGCCGCGGCGCTCGTAGTCAAAGTCGATGTCAAGGTCGGGCATGCTCACGCGCTCGGGATTCAAAAAGCGCTCAAAGAGCAGGCTGTATTCGATGGGGTCGATGGCAGTGATGTCAAGGGTATAGGCGACGATCGAGCCTGCGCCGCTTCCGCGGCCCGGACCGACCAGAATGCCGTTTCGTTTGGCATAATTGATAAAGTCCCAGACGATCAGGAAATAATCCACATAGCCCATCGTCTCGATGACATTCAATTCGTAATCGAGGCGCTCTTTGGCGTCTGTGCGGTCGGGAGCATATTTGCGCATCAAGCCTTCCGTGCACAGCCTTCGCAACATTTCGGCGGCGGTTTCTCCTCCGGGCAGGGGATAGGCGGGCAGATGCTTGGTATCAAAATCAAATTCGACATGGCAGCGGCGGGCGATTTCCTCGGTCCTTTGAATCGCGTCGTCAAAATCGGGAAAAAGGGCGCGAATTTCCTCTTCGCTTTTGATGTACATCTGGTCGGTTTCCATGCGCATGCGGTTTTCGTCCTTTAAGGTTTTGCCCGTCTGAATGCACATGAGAATTTCCTGGGCTTCGGCGTCCTCGCGAGTGGAATAATGGCAGTCGTTGGTGATTACGAGGGGGATGTCCAGGTCGTTTGCGATGCGGATGAGGCCCGGAAGCACTTGCTTTTGCTCCGCCAGACCGTGATTCTGAAGCTCGATATAGTAGTGATCTTTTCCGAAGATCTCCTGATACATGCGCGCAATCGAGAGCGCATCCTTCATCCGCCCATTTAAAACAGCTTTGGGAAGATCGCCCGACAGGCACGCGGAAAGCGCGATCAGGCCTTCTGAATGCTGCCTCAACAGGTCGTAATCAATGCGCGGACGATAGTAAAAACCGCGCGTGAAGCCTTCGGACACCAGTTTGATCAGGTTCTGATAGCCTGTCTGATTTTCGCAAAGCAGAATCAGGTGACTCATTTCGCGGCCTGCGTCCGTCTTCACGTCCATATCTTTGCACACATATACTTCGCAGCCAATGACAGGATGGATGCCTTCCTTTTTGGCTTCCTTATAAAAATCGACAACGCCGTACATGACGCCATGGTCGGTAATGGCGCAGGAGGTCATGCCCAGGGACTTTACGCGCGCAATCAGATCCTTGATGCGGTTCGCGCCGTCCAAGAGGCTGTATTCGGTATGCGTGTGAAGATGACAGAACAAGCTAAAAAACCTCCTTGTGAAAAGGGCATATTTACCCATTTACATTATACCATGAATGAATAAAAAAAGGAAGACAGGGGTTCAAAGTATGTAAATATATGGTATAATCAGATCAGAGACTAAAATCATGTGGAGGTAATTTTATGGAATACAAAAGCCATCTTCCCGCATATCCTTTGATTTCCATCGATCCTTTTCTGTCTGTCTGGTCAGCTGCCGATCATCCTGCGGACAGAGACACCGCCCATTGGGCAGGCGAAAGAAAAAGAATGACGCTTTGGGTAACTGTCCGCGGAAAAACCTATGCGCTGATCGGAAGCCAGTTCAATGAAAAGGCGTGCCTTACCGAAAGAGAAGTTACGCCCACGAAAACCAGATATGTATTTAAAGCAGGCGAAGCCGAAATTTCCGTATCCTTCCGCGCGCCTCTAATTATGGATGATTTCGATCTTTTGAGTACGCCTGTAAACTATATGGATATCGAAACTAGGTCCCTCGACGGAAAGGATCACGAGGTTGGCGTTTCCTTTACCTGGCATGATGATATCTGTAAAGACGGAGACACTGCCTTTGCGCCCATGATCGGATCGGAATACGACGCCGGCGGATACAATCTTGCCTGGATGGGCAAGCAGGTTCAGCCGCTTTTGAACCAGTCCGGCGACCACACGACGATCGACTGGGGATACGCGTATCTGGCGTCTGTTTCGCCTGTCCGCTTTGAACGTGTGGGCGGTCATTGGGGTCTTGTTTGCGAAAAAACCATCAAAACCGGCGAAAGCATGATGATTGCCATCGCATATGACGATATTGCTTCCATCCAGTATTTTGAATATACTGCGCACGCCTATTATGCCCGTAACGGCAAAACCATCGTGCAGGCAGTAAGAGAAATGATGTCGAGGCATGATGAAATCGTTGAGCGTCTTGAAAATCTGGATGCCGATCTTCTGAAAAAGGCCGGAGAGGCCGGCGGCGAAAGCATGCAGGTTTTAGCTTCTGCCGCCTACCGCCATTCCATCTGCGCCCATAAGCTGATCGCGGACCGAGAGGGAAATCCCGTATTCCTCTCCAAGGAAAACGACTCCAACGGCTGCATCGGCACAGTGGACGTAAGCTACCCCTCCATGCCGCTTTATCTCATGTTTGCGCCGGAGCTCGTCCGCGGCATGTGCCGTCCGATTTTCAAATTTGCCGCTCTTCCCGTGTGGAAGGACGACTTTGCGCCTCACGACGTCGGCCGATATCCGGCGGCGATCGGACAGGTGTATGCCTTAAGCGGCAGACGCGGCCGCGAAAGAGCCGGCGGCTGGGATGACGAAAAGTGCGACGCGCACTTCTATCCCAAGGGCCAGTTCCCGCCTGTTTATCTGTACGAAGGTGCGGAGAATATCTATGAGCACCGCTATCAGATGCCGGTTGAGGAATGCGGAAACATGATTCTGATGGTTGCCGCCGCCATGCGCGCCGACGGAGATACCGAATTTGCCAAAGAGAATCTTCCGCTGCTTAAAAAATGGGTCAAGTATCTGGAAGAATACGGAGAGGATCCGGGCGAACAGCTCTGCACAGACGATTTTGCCGGCCACCTTGCCCACAATGTGAACCTTGCCTTCAAAGCCGTATGCGGCCTTGCAGCCTACGGCTGGATGATGGAAAAGCTTGGCATCAAGGATGAAGCCGAATACTATAAAAATGCAGCCGTCAGGATGGGCAAATCCGTCTATGAACGCGCAAAGACCGACAACGGCACCGCGCTCACCCTTGACGGAAAAGGCTGGAGCCTTAAGTACAACACCGTGTGGGACAAGCTTTTCGGCTTCGGGATCTGGGATGAGGAGTTCTATCAGGCTGAAATCAAACGCTACATGCAGGAAGCCAACGCCTACGGAATTCCCCTCGACAGCCGCAAAACCTATACCAAGAGCGACTGGATCGTCTGGTCTTCCGCCATGGCGGAAACCAGGGAAGACGTCGAAGCCTTCTTAAGGCCGCTCGTAAAATATCTTAAGGAAACGCCCACCCGCGTGGCCTTCAGCGACTGGTACGACACCGTAACCGGCGCGTACGTCCACTTCATCGCCCGCTCCGTCCAGGGCGGCGTGTTCATGCCCATGCTCAAAAGTGAGTGGAGCGATTAATTTTTATACCAATCTGTATTGCTTATACTCATAAAAAAGGGGCTGTTGCAGATTTTTTACTTCTGCAACAGCCCCTTTAATGCTATAACTCAATATCGCGGAGGAAGAGATGCTTTAGTCCCCTTCCACTGCAAACGCATATGTTCCGCGCATGCCGGGGGTTTCGATGTTGATTTCAAGCGCCCAGGCGTTTTCCAGGGGCGTGATTCTGACGGGGAGATCGGTTTCGCTTGAAAATATGACGTTTCCGATTCTTATGTTGCCGACCGGCGTTTTTTCGGGACGAACGGGGGTTACATAGCGCAGGATGAGCGATTCGCCGGGTGAGGCAAGGTCATAGGATTCCACGATGCGCACGCGCTTTTCGTAGGGGGAAAGCATGATGGTTCTTTGCCAGGAGGTGACGCCGGCGTTTTCCGGGAAGGCGGAGGCGATGTTAGCAAACAGATAGGTGTATGCATCCTCGAATTCGGCTTCCACGTCTTTTGTTCCGGAAAAGCCTTTATCTATCTAGACTACGAAAATGATACAACGATTTATGGACCCAGACCGCCGAAAAACCCAATAAAATAAGGACTTTTCGAGGTTTTCCACCTTCGAAGAGTCCTTGATTTATGCAGTTGTGGGGAGGCTCGATGCACAACGTTACACGTTTCCTTCACAACGATACACGTTAGGAAGGAGCAATCGTGTAACTTTGTAAGGCTAACGTGCAGCGTTGTAGGGTTATCGTGTAGCGTTGTGGCTAACGTGAAGCGTTGTGACTTCGTTGTGCAGGTTGAACATAGAGAAATTGCATGATCACTGCTACACTCCTGTTTGGAAAGATAGTGTATTTTGGTGATTAGCAACCAATACCCTTTCTAAAACACCACAGCAGAGTATCCTCAACAAAACGGAATAGCAACAAAGCGTCTTCTCGTGTAGGTGTATCTTCATGATGTGTTCCTAATCCAGACATTGCACTGTACATGGTCTGAAAGAGGCGAAAGCGATTAGCTCCACACTTATTGTTTATCCAGTAAGTATATATCTTTTTTATTGATGTAAGAGACGCTCCGTTGTCAATAATTGTCTCCCCTGTAGCGGCAAGTATGCCCTTTGCATAATCATTGTCTACAGGGTCAAGCTTTTTGAAAAAGCTTTCGAAGAGAGACCGGCAATTATCTATACAACTAACATACTGAGCGTTGCCAAAATTTATTGTCGCCTCATCGTACAGATTGATCAAATCGCCATGATGAGTATTCAGCATAGCACGCAGATATGACACATCGGTTGTTCTCTCTGTATTACCGTCCGATGCTGGAACTAGCGAATACTGATATTCCGTCCAATACTCATCGATCTTTTCACTTACATTGACTTCATAACCGATAATACCAAGATAATTTGTGAGCTGAGATAGTTCGTCTTCTTCAATCTGACGAATATGCTTGAGTATTGTATTTAAAAAACGCAGCAACGCTTCTTCTGAAGACTCAATTCTCTGGCAAATGGACAAACAAACGTACTCCGGGTTATACTGATCGTTATTATTCGTATAGCCTTTATTAAACCGGTGCGGGTTAAGGCGAAAGGAATACTCTTCGACCAAAGAAGACAGCCCGGCTTCAAAAAGAAGTATATCTCCATTATCATTATTTTGCGTACAACGGCGAAGCAGTTTGCCAAATATAGAATAGATGTTTGAACGGGCAATTCTTTCTTTGCTATCAAATACAATGCTCATTCCAGCCCTCCTTACATGAATAAAAGCGTCGTATGAATGTATTGCCAATATTGGAAAACAACTTTACTCCAGACTCGCTCCAAAGGCTTTGGTCGTTTGTTCTGAACCTTTGTCAGCAACAGCCTTGCCCATTGCCTTTTCAATTACTGCAAGAAGCCGTTTTGCCCGTGCAATAAAGTAACGGTCAAAATCATCGGCAACAAAAGCTTCGTAATCGACCAGATGAGATTCTACTCTTATTTTGAGCTTCGACTCATCTATATTCGCATCTCGTATGATTTTTTTGCTGTAAACGCTGGGAGCACTTCCTCCAATGGAGCGATTCGAAGTGGGAAGTAGCGGAGTTTTGTTGACAATAGAATTCCATTTTTCGCGTTTGATACCTGACTTTGTACAGTAAGCTTCAGGGAAAATATGGTGAATGTCTGGAGATTCATCCATGCTCTTTACTAGATCCATGGTCGTACCCTTCATGAAGTCCCTGCATTGTTCTCTATAGATCAACGCCATAATACCCTTATACGCAGCACTATTTCTGGTCTGCAAGGAAAGAAGTCGCGTTGCTGAGAAGAAAGAAGCATTTACTGTTCTCACAGGAACGTTATTTCCACGAATGAGCGCAACAATATCATCGATATCATTGGCATATCGGCTCTCGTTTGCACCTCCGTACATTTCACCCATAATGCCACACCAAAACCATTGCGACAGGATATCTTGCGTCCTAGGCTTATCAAATTCGGTTTTTCCAATCACAGCACAAATAGCTGCGAGTGGAATTAACTGCGTGGGATAAGGTAAGTCTCTCTGTCTGAACACATATTGACTGAACAGGAATTTCCGAGCTAAGCGATATCCTTCAAGAACCGCTTCTTTATTTGCTTGATATACTTCAAAGGGCAGATCGAGGATATCTTTTCTTTTGCAGGTAGTCATTGTTGCTGCGCAGAAATTGCTATACAGCGTTATAGTCTGGAGAAATGCTGATTCGTCTACACCATACATCACGTCCGTATTCAGTTGCTCATGTTTACCCCAGATCTGGTCTCTGCACGATTCCCAGTCCTTGCGAAGATCATGCCCATATGTCGCATACGTCGCCGTAACCAATTCAAAAACAGTCAAAGCAACGCCGCCAGTATTGACATTTTCAAAAACCTTACATACTGCCTCGCGCGGAGTGTCTTTGTCCAATTTTATTACCGGAAGTTTATACTTGGTTATTGTATCGATGATTTCTTTGCGGAAACGCTTATACTTCGACATTATTTCTGGGGCATAGCCATGATACTCCTTGTAACTATCTGCCCAGTCTTCACGTTCGCTGCTATCAAAAATGATATTCAGCGGGAACATTTCATGCTTGAATTCCAGTTCTCGTGTTGAAATGTCAAGGACAACATCTCGATCGAAGTTAGTCTTTATCATCCGATCGGCGGGAACAGAGAGGATAGCATCGAGTCTATCCTCTTCATCATTCAGGCACTTATTTATATCCAGATAGTAAAAACGCTTGATTGCCTTTTTCTTATCGGTGATAGTTGCTACTGGATCTTGCGAGTAAGTTGCCCGATACATCGAAGTTAATCGCTGCTGCCCATCAAGGACTAAGAATTCGGGAACAACATCCTCAGCTTTTACGCCTTCTATCGTCCGGTACTTAAAGCGTACGCTCTCACTTCCATAGCCAAGGTGCATGATTGCACCCATTGGATATCCTTGTGTAAGACTGGCAAGAATTCCACGAATACGATCATCGTCCCAAGTCCATCCGCGCTGAAAGTCTGGCAACTGTATTTTGCCGTTGGCCACATCGTGCATCAACTGTTCCAGACTGGTATCGTTGGATGTAGGCGCAATATTAATGGCCATTTAT
>JAEDIV010000228.1 GCA_016296675.1 Clostridia bacterium | reverse complement strand
GAAGGCCGCGTAACAGCGATCGCCGAAGGCGAATGTACCCTCACGTGCCACTCGGCATATTCCTCCAGGATATCCGTACAAGTCCCCGTAACCGTCCAGTACGGAAACAAAATCAAATCCTTTACGCTTTCCTCACACGACATCACCATTCCGAGAGGCGAAAAGGCATCAATCATCATTGAAAAAACACCCGCGGACGCAGGAAACGCGCTTGCCTGCGAATATTCCAATCCCGGCGTGTGCGAAATCGATGAAACCGGCACGATTTCGGCGCTCCGCCGCGGAGAAACGACCGTGCGCATTTATTCCTACAGGGATCCCGAGATCTATCAGGAAATCAAAGTCACGGTAGAGGACGACCTTTCACCGCTTTCTGTCGTCAGCAGTGAATCCCTAAATCAAGTAATGACGCCCGGGCAGACCATCAAGCCCGTCATTTCCTTTTTGCCTGCCGATGCGGTTCAGTCCTACACATGGACATGCACAAATCCCGAGATTGCCAGGATCGATGAAAACGGCGTGATCACCGCTGTTTCTCCGGGCGTATGCAAAATCACCGCCGTCAACAGCCATGTTTCCCATATTTTTGCAGAATTCAACATAACGGTTGAAAGCGACGAGTACACCCTCGTCATGCCTGCGCGCAGAACAGAGAAGGAAGGTCTTTCCGAAAACCTTGAAAAAATCGAGAATATCCGTTTAAGCGCGCAAAAGATGCTCAAAAAAGAGCTTGAAGCAGGCACCATCACCCAGAAGGAATATGAGCGCAGAAGCAAAGTCATCGACGAAGCTTTTGAAATGTACGCCTTCCCCTGGATGGTGGAATCCGTTCAGAAATACTGGAGAGACATCTATTCCGAAAACGGCATGAAGGATTTCAAGCCCGGGATCATGTACTACGGCATTCCCTACATCTCGGGCGGAAGCGCCGCGCGCACTTACAACGTCGAGCGTGCCCTTGCAGATAAGTGGTATATCCCTTCTGCCGACGGAGACTACTATATTTTCAACCAGGATAAGACCGATTATTTCGGGCCGTATGTCGGAAGCGACTGTTCCTCCTTCATCTCCCTTGCCCACTTTAACTCCACAGTTCACGACGGCGAAGACGTCAAAACCTATACCCTTTATTATGACGACCGCTTCATTACGACCGATGACCCCGAAAACCTCCTTGCAGGTGATATTCTTGTTCGTCACAGCATCCACGTAATTATGTTCCTGTATTGGGCGGACGATGCGCACACGCAGGCTGTATTCATCGAGCAGGGCGGAAGCGAAGCGGGCATCAATACGGTTTCAGCTTCCGTATATACCGTCTCTGATTATATGAACAACCACTATCACATCCGAACGCCCTTCAGCCGCTGAATTTGTATACATCCTCTTTGGAGTGATTCCATTATGATAGACGTAACGCTGCTCGGAACCGGAGGCATGATGCCTCTGCCCGGACGCTTTTTGACATCC
Source organism: Clostridia bacterium (assembly GCA_016296675.1). Classification (GTDB taxonomy): domain Bacteria; phylum Bacillota; class Clostridia; order Christensenellales; family Aristaeellaceae; genus SFHK01. Next base: position 923 of record JAEDIV010000228.1, on the reverse strand, counting down.
CTGTACGTCCGTACCAACGGACGGACTATCCTGATCGACTGCGGAGAAGGCACACAGACTGCCATCCGCACAGCCTCTTTGCGCTTTAAATGCATAGACGCGATTCTTATCACCCATTATCATGCAGACCACGTAAGCGGCCTTCCCGGCCTTTTTCTGACCATCGGGAACGAAGGAAGAACCGAGCCCATACACATCTACGGACCTACAGGCTTAACGCGCGTGATCAGCGCATTTCTGACGATCATCGGCGAGCTTCCCTACGACCTTATTTTCCACGAATTGCCGGGTGAAGAAACGCGGTTTGAATGCGCCAATCTTTCTGTCACTGCCGCCCCCGCCGATCACGGCATGCCCTGTCTTTTCTATCATCTTTCCCTTTCCCGTCCCGGGAAGTTCGATCCAGCGCGCGCTAGGCAAAACGGCGTTCCCCTCGCCCTCTGGAGCCAGCTTCAAAAGGGCGAGGCCGTCGGTGGCTTCTCGCCAAACGACGTCCTGGGCCCCGCCAGACGCGGCTTATCGCTCCTCTACGCAACCGATACACGCCCGGTAGACCGAATCGCCCTTTACGGAAAGGACACGGATCTTTTGATCCTTGAAGGCATGTTCGGCGAAGAGGAAAAGAAAGCCCGCGCCATCGAAACCCACCACATGACCATGCAGGAAGCTGCGAACCTTGCTCAAAATGCCGGTTCAAAGGAGCTATGGCTCACCCACTACAGCCCGGCAACGCCCCACCCAGAAGCGTTTGAAGAAGCAATCAAACGCATTTTCGAAAACACCATCATAAGCGTCGACGGACAGAAAAAAACACTTTCATTTGAAGAATAAAAAATTGCGATACGTCCTTAACAGCCGTATCGCAATTTCAGATCATCAACAAACCTCCGGGAGAGGTATGGAGAGGGAGCACACTTCCTCTC
>JAEDIV010000227.1 GCA_016296675.1 Clostridia bacterium | reverse complement strand
CATGCATGTACCGCATCAATTCGTTCCGTGAAAAGGGCATAAAAGCCGCGCTGTTTTCAAGCGAAATCAACATGCATTATCTCAGCGGTTATACCGGCGAAGGCTGCCTTCTGGTTCTTCCCGAGTCCCAGCACATCATCACCGATTTCCGCTACATTGAGCAGGCCGAGCGTCAGAGCCCCGAATGCATTGTTGAAAAAACGGGCAAAGATGCATCCAGAAGCGAGATTATCAAAACCCTGCTTGATAAAAACGATATTCATGAACTCGCAGTTGAAACCAGTGTTTTGACCGTAGACGAATACCGCGCGCTGGAAAAGGCGCTGGAAGGCGTCTGCCTTGTCTCTGTTCCCCGCGTGGTTGAAGAAATGCGCGAAGTGAAATCGGACGACGAAATTGCCTGCATCCGAAAAGCCGGTGAAATCTCCTGCAAGGCTTTTGACGATCTGCTTGCTTACATAAAGCCCGGCATGACCGAAAAGGAAGTCTGCGCGTATCTTGAATACCGCATGCGCGTTCACGGAAGCGAAGGCATCGCCTTTGACACCATCGTAGCTTCCGGCGTAAACGGATCGCTTCCCCACGCCGTTCCCAGCGATAAAGTCATCGAAAAGGGCGAACTCGTCACTTTCGATTTCGGCGCGAAAATCGGTGGCTATTGCTCCGATATGACCCGCACCATCGCCATCGGCGAAATCTCGGATGAGCTTCATAAGATCTATGACGCCGTCTTGGAAGCGCAGCTCAAGGCCCTCTCCTATATTGGTCCCGGCAAAAGCTGCTTTGAAGCGGACAAGGTTGCCCGCGATCTGCTCGAGGAGAAATATCCCGGCGCGTTCGGCCATTCCCTCGGCCACGGCGTAGGTCTTTTCATCCACGAATCCCCCAATCTGAGCTTCCGCTCAGACAGAACCCTTATGAAGGGTCATGTGGTCACTGTCGAACCCGGCGTATACATTCCCGGCGTCGGCGGATGCCGCATTGAAGATACAGTCATCATTACCGATGACGGCTTTATCAACACCATCACGACCCCCAAGCAACTCATCGTTGTTTGAATCTAATCAAAAGATTTTTATTAGAGGAGGAACCCCTTATGGTAACAGCTGGCGATTTCAAAAAAGGCCTTACGGTTGAATGGGAGAACGGTATCTGGACGATCGTAGACTTCCAGCACGTTAAGCCTGGCAAGGGCGCCGCATTCGTTCGCACCAAGATCAAGAACATCATCACTGGTGCTGTTATTGAGCGCAGCTTCAACCCCACCGACAAGATGCCCAAGGCCATCATCGAAACCAAGGAAATGCAGTATCTGTACAACGACGGCGATCTGTACTACTTCATGGACACCGAAACCTACGAGCAGCTCGGCCTCGCCAAGGAGCAGGTTGAAGACTCCATCATGTTCATGAAAGAGAACACCAACGCCACCGTACGCTTCTACAAGGGCGCTCCCTTCTCCGTTGAGGCTCCCTTCTTCGTAGAGCTCGAAGTTATCCACACCGAACCCGGCTTCAAGGGCGATACCGCTTCCAACACCACCAAGCCCGCCACTGTCGAGACCGGCTTCACCCTCCAGGTTCCGCTGTTTATCGAAATCGGCGACAAGCTCAAGATCGATACCCGCGTCGGCGAGTACCTCTCCCGCGCTTAATCTATCCATTTACAAAAGCGGAAACGCCCTAGTAGCCGGCGTTTCCGCTTTTCATTCCAAAGGAGGATCCTATGTCCAATCTTTCTGACAAAATCGGGTATATCCACGGCATGATGGACGGTCTTAAACTCAACAAGGAAGACGACAGCGTAAAGCTGATGTACATGATGATCGATGTAATCGATTCTCTCGCCGAATCCGTAAACGCGCTTGAAGCCGATCAGGAAGAGCTTTGCGATTACGTCGAAAGTATCGACGACGATCTGACCGAACTTGAAATGCGAAGCGGCGCAACCTACGACGACGAATACGACGAAGACAGCCATGAAATCGAATTCACCCCCGCATCCGAGAGGCGCGGAAAGCTGCACATCCTTAAGGACGATGAGGACGCATTTGAAGACGATCAAGAGGAAGAAATCGAAGACGCCGAAGTCGAATACTTCATCGGCTGCGTCTGCCCCGAATGCGGAAAATTCTTTTCCGTCAAAAATCCCGATCAGTATGACGACGATCAGAAATTCATCTGCCCGTTCTGCAAAAAACACGTATCCATCGCGCCCATGAACCCCGAAAAGGTTCCCTGCGCCGAGCCCGCGCCCGATCCGGACGAGATCAAATTCTAAAGTAGTATACTGACACAATCGCATGCACAAAGCATAAAAAGAACAGCCGCTGACATCAGCAGCTGTTCAAGCCATCAAAAAAGTACCTTTTTTGATGGGAAGGGCCGATCCCCTGA
>JAEDIV010000088.1 GCA_016296675.1 Clostridia bacterium | reverse complement strand
CTCTTCCCCGGCAATCAGATAAAATTCATCCGACGGGAAAACAAATCTTGTGTCCATCTCGCGAAGCGCAATTTTTCTGTATTTCTTCGCAATTTCAAGAACTTTTTTCGCTTCTTCCTTCGTATATGGATGGATCTCAGAAAGGCCGTTTCTGTGGCCCGTCAGGCCGACCGGAACCAACGCAAGCGAAAGGCAGGAAGGCGCAAGATCCATAAGCGATTCAATCGTCTCCTCAAGCGCTTCCCCGTCGTTTACTCCGGGGCACAAAACACACTGCGCATGAAACTGAATGCCGCCCTCAGCAAGCGTAATCAGCTGGAAGGGAAGCTTTCCGGCATTCTCGTTTCCAAGAAGCTTTACGCGAAGGGCAGGATCCATGGCATGAACGGAAATATACAGAGGCGTCGCATGACGCTTTACGATTCTTTCAAGCTCGTTATCGCCGACGTTTGTAAGAGTAACATAGTTCCCCATCATGAGCGACAAGCGCCAGTCGTCGTCCTTTACGCGCATGGAAGATCTGCATCCGCCGGGAAGCTGATCGACAAAGCAGAACGTGCATTTGTTTGCGCAATTGCGGATACCGCCGAGCATATCGTCTTCAAACATAAGCCCCAGCGGCTCATAGTCGTCCTTCTCGAATTCGTATTCCACCTCTTCCCCGTTCTGAAGAAAGGTGACGTTCATTTTTTCCTGACTGGATAAAGCCTGATAATCCACCCAGTCAATCACGCGTTCGCCGTTCATCTTTACAAGCTCATCGCCCGCGCGAATGCCAAGCTGATCGGCGATGGAGCCCGGTTCAACGGCAAATACTCTATGACCCATTTTGGTCTTCTCCTGTTTGTTTTTATTCTACAATAACCGGCGTACCGGCGGGGCAATTGTTGAAGATCCATTTTGCGTTGTCAACCGTCAGTCGGACGCATCCATGGCTTGCCTTTTTGCCAAGATTGGCCACCGTGCCCTGTCTTAACGTTCTTTCATCCTGTTTTGAGAAGATTACGGAATGGAAGAAGATGCCGCCGTCAATGCACCAGGCATATTTGGCCCAGCAATCGAATTCCGTAAAATACCACCATTCCTTAAGCGGCGCGGTATTCCAGAACGTGCCCTTGGGCGTAGGCGTTGCGTCGAGTCCGGTTGAGCATTTCATTTCCTTGATGCACTTATCAAAATCGCGTCCGTCCCACTGATAGACATATACTCTCTGTTTGGAGGTGCTGATTCTGATTTTATAAAGCGTTACGATCGTGTCAGACCTGACTGCGGAATCAGAGCACAGCCTGCGCATGGTTTTTGCATCAGCCACACCCGTTTCCGGCAGGCTGTTTTTATACTGGAAATACTTAAGCGCGCGTTCGGTATTGCTTCCGAAGTGTCCGTCTGCTTTTCTCAGATAGCCAAGCGTTACAAGTCTTCTCTGAAGCCGTCTTGCTTCTTCGTTTTTATCGCCGTTTTTTACATCTTCCTGATACGGATCAAATTCGCCGCTTTCAAGCCAGCTGATCAGAGCCTGATCCGGGATTCCGCTCGCAACCCAGGCAGTAGCCGTCGGCACAGGGCGAAGAGACGGCGTAGGCGTAGGAATTTCGGGCGTTTGCGACGGAATCTGAATATAACCGGCAGAAAGCGTGCTTTCTGGCGTCAGCGCAGGCGTTAAAGCAGGCGTAGGCGTCGGCGTAGGCGTTACCCATGCCTTGGTAGGCGCGGGCGCAGGCGTGGGATTGACCGCCCATTTCTTCTCGTTATACATTTTAAAGTAGATCTGCGCTTCTTTTACGCCGATTTCGGTTTTTTCACCGAACGAACCGTCAGCAGTTGTATCCAGGAAGCCATACTTAAGCAGAAGGCTCTGAAGCGCCTTGACTTCTTCGCTCTTATCTCCCCTCATCATCGGTCTTTCCGTCGGCTCGGGATCGAGCTTCGCCTCTTCGGAATAAGCGATAAGGAGCGTATACTGATCCGCAATTCCGGTGACATCAAGTCCGTTGACTGCCTGGAAAAAGCGAACCGCCTCTTCCGTTTCTGCGCCGTACATGCCGTCGGTTTCTCCGAAGAAATAGCCAAGCTCACTGAGCCGGTACTGAAGACGCTTGACCTCAATGTTGTTTTCGGTGTCCGAAATTCCCGAATACAGCGCGTCAAAGGCAACCATTGCCGGCGTGGGCGTCGGCGTAGGTGTAGGAGTCGGAGTAGGCGTAGGCGTAGGTGTAGGAGTCGGGGTAGGCGAAGGGGTCGGCGACGGCGTAGGAATCGGCGTTACGGACACCCGGTCAAGCATTACTTGATCCGCCGGAGTTCCTTCCTTTATCGGCCATAAAAGAATAAACAAAAATGCCGCAAAGACAATCAGCAGGGAAACAACTTTACGCATTCAGGTATGCATCCTCCGTAAAAACCATTTTATGCTTTCACATATTTTTTCATTATGGATTATAGCACAAGTTTTCCATTTTGAAAAGCGAAATAACAGTAACATCATAATTTCTTACAATTCAAAAAACTGCTGCCGAAGCAGCAGCTTTTTTCAGTTATAGACACGGCAGGTTGTGCCCGCCGGAATGTTGGTGTAGATCCACTGTGCGTTTTCAACGCTCAGCCGGACGCATCCGTGGGATGCTCTGCTTCCGAGCGCGCTCACCGTACCTTGTCTTAAAGTCGATACATCCTTTTCCGAATAGATGACCGAGTGAAACAGGATTCCTCCGACAATCCGGGAGGCGTACTGCGCCCAGCAGTCAAACTTCTTGAAATAGTACCACCTGCCGCAGGGGCCGCCCATTTTGAATGTTCCAAGCGGCGTCGGCGTATCGATTGCGCCCGTTGTGCACGTCATGGTCTTTACAAGCTTTGAATATGAACCGTAATGCCACTTGTAAACATACACCTTCTGCTTCGAAATACTGATTTCGACTTTGTATTCATAGATCGGTTTTTCAGCTTTTTTCATCTCTTCCGAGAACAAAAGAAGCTGCGTCTTTTCATCGGCAATGCCCGTTTCCTTAAGTCCGTTCAGCCTTTGAAAATACTTTACCGCAAGAAACGTATCGTTTCCAAACTGACCGTCAATGCCGCCCGGAAGATAGTTTGTCTCATAAAGGCGCGTCTGAAGCCGCTTGACGTCCATGCCTTTGGATCCTTTTTTCAGCGGCTCGACATAGCGCACAAAATCGTGTTTCAGATACAAAAGCAGCTTTTCATCGCACACGCCCGCCTGCGTATTCGTCTCTGTCCTTTCCTCTTCTTTTTCAGATGAAATCCTTACCATAGAAAAATCCGCTTCCTGTACAGAAGCGGATGAATCGTTTTCTATAGAAAGCGCGCTCAGGTTGTTTATCACCTTTTTTCGAAGCATATTGAGTTTTTCAATTCTCTCGCGCCTTTCCATCTCCGCTTCCTCTTGATCGATCTTCTCTTTGTATGTCTGGGCGTTGATCACGCCTTTTTCCGTTTGTGATCCGAATATTCCGTCCGATTTTCCATGCATGAAACCGTAAGCCTTCAAAAGCTTCTGAAGCGCCTTCACCTCTTCCCCTCTCATCCCGCTTTTCAGTTCAAAGGGAGAAGAAGCCCCGGAATCACTTTCTGCCTGTTCATCCGGTAGTTCGCATTCGGTATTCATTGAAACGCGTTTTTCTTCTTCGGCCATTGCCGAAAGGCCAAACGCGCTTCCGATTGTAACCTTATCGGAATCCTCGACCACAACATAACCGCACGCGGTCAATAAAGCCGCTGCGATCAAAAGTATGATGAAAAGTTTTTTCCGCATATTCAGCACACTCCGTTTCTTTGATCTTACGGCATTTAGACCGCGTGCATAAATCATTTGTTCAATCATTTCTTCGGAAATAATTGGATCATTCCGCTGAAAATCCCATTTTGATCAGCCAGCGGTTCATCAGATCCGCCCACTGCGCCGCATGCGGCACGCTCTGGGCCAGCCCTAAGCCATGATGGCCGTCCGGGAACACATGCAGTTCAAACGGGACGCCGTTTTTCGAAAGCGCGAAAGAAAGCATGAGACTGTTTTCAACCGGCACTGCACCATCCTCCGCCGTATGCCACAAAAACGCAGGCGGCGTTTCGGGCGTTACATTGAGTTCGCCCGAGAAAAAACGTCTGTCCTTTAACGAATCCGCGTCCTTATCAAGAAGCGAAACCACTGTTCCTCTGTGCGTATAGGAAACCATGCTCACAACCGCATAGCACGGAATGAACGCATCCGGTCTTGAAGAATATCTTTCAATCGGATCATCGCTTTCGGGGTTTCCCAAATCAAAATGCGTAGCCGCATTCACACATAAATTGCCGCCGGCAGAGAAACCGAGAATTCCGACTTTCTCATAGCCAAGACTCCGAACGACTCTGACTGCGCGGTTTGCATCGCTCAGCGGCGCCATTTTATGGCAGGGATATACGCGGTAATCAAGCACGAATGCAGAAACGCCCGCCTCATTGATTTTCATTGCAATCGGATCGCCCTCATGCGCCGATTTTTTTTGATATCCGCCGCCCGGCAAAACAATCACAGCGCCCTTTGAACCGGGCACACAGAACGATTTGAGCGTCGGCTGATCCTGATCAGGCGAAAACTCGGTATACGGCGCAGTACCCTCCCAAAGCGAAATAAGCTTGTTCATATTCAACATCCTTTACAGATGGTCGTTCATGTCGCAAAGCCTGCCAAATACGAGATCCGGAATGGTTTTGGATGCTTTGCGCATCTCTTCCGTCGTTTCACCGCTCATAACCAGAATCGACAAAATCCCGTTTTGAAGACCCGTTTCAATGTCCGTATACAGTCTGTCGCCGACCATCGCAAGCTCATCCGGCTGACACCCCGTGCGCATAAGCGCCGCCTCAACAATTCCTCTGTTCGGCTTACCGACAACAAGATCAGGCCGTCTGAAAGAAGAGGCATTGATGAACTCGATAATCGCGCCGATATCGGGCGCAAAGCCGTTTTCCGTCGGGCAGTTGAAATCCGGATGCGTGGCGATATACGGAAGTCCCGCTCTTACATAATCACATACATCGGTCATCTTTTTGTAGTCAAGCGTCGTATCGTATCCAATGACGACAATTTCGGGATTCTCCTGATCCACAATAACACCGGCGTCCTTCATATCCTCAATCAGATATTCATTGCCGAGGACGAATGCGCGTTTTGCGGGATACATTTTCTGTACGATTGCCGCCGTTGCTTCTCCCGAAGTCAACACTTTTTTCCTATCGACACTCAAGCCCATCTTCCTGAGCTTTTCAACATAAAATCTGGCGTTATGAGAAGAATTGTTGGTCAAAAACAGAAAATCTCGTCCGGTTTCCTGAACTTTCTTTATAAATTCCAATGAGCCTTCAATCAGCTTTCCGCCAAGATAGAACGTACCGTCCATATCCAGAAGAAAGCATTTTACGTTTTTAAGTTTCCTTACGTCGTTATTCATCATCATCCTCAAACTCTACTACGTTTTCGTCCATCCTCGATACCTGAGCAAGGGATTCCACATGATATCCTGCGTCGCGAAGGCGCTTCATGCCGGGCTGGAAATTCTTCGAAATCACCGCGCCGATGCCCACCACTTCGCCGCCTGCGCGCTTGATGATATTGGCTCCGCCCATTGCGGCCTCGCCCTTGGCAAGGAAATCATCAATCAGAAGCACTTTGTCGCCGGGAACAATAAACTTTCCCTTCAACGTCAGCTGGTAGCTTGTGCGCTTGGTGAATGAAAATACCTCTGTCTGAATTACGCCGTCGGACAAAATGGCGCTCGTTGCCTTTTTCAGAATAACCATCGGTACGCCCATTTCCAATGCCGTCATAGCGGCAGGGGCAATTCCGCTGGATTCAATCGTCACGACTTTGGTTACACCCTTGTCTTTAAAAAGTCTGGCAAACTCTTTTCCGATTTCACTCATAAGGCTGCAATCCACCTGATGATTCAAAAAGGAGTCAACCAGAAGCACTTCGCTGTTCAGCGCTTTTCCGCATTCGAGTATCTTTTTCTTTAAAAGATCCATTTGCCATCGCCGCCTTTTATGTTTTTTCTTATTGTAACGGATTCACTTCTCTTTTTCAAGCGATTTTTCGGAAGTTTTGTCACGTTTGGTCGTTTCTCAGGATTTGTAACTTGATTTGTATCCATGTATCTGGTAAAATATCTGTAACTTATAATGTTCTGGAGGCATCTTGATTATGAATGCAATTCTGATTCCTGCATACAAGCCGGATATGAGACTTGTTGATCTTACCAATCTCCTTCTGACCCACGAGGATCTTCGCGTGGTTGTTGTGGATGACGGAAGCGGCGAAGCATTCAAGGACGTATTCAGCGCCCTTGACGAGCGCGTAAGCTTGATCAGCTATCCTGTCAACAAAGGAAAGGGCGGCGCGCTTAAAACCGGCATCAGGTATATCTACGACAATATGCCTGACTGCGAACGTCTGATCACTGCCGATGCTGACGGTCAGCATACCTATCCTGACATCAAAAAAGTCATTGAAAAATCCATCGAATGCCCCGGAGCGCTGGTGCTGGGCAGCCGTGAATTCGACGGACAGGTGCCTTTCAGAAGCAAATTCGGAAACAGCCTGACAAGATTTGTTTTCGCTGTGGCCACCGGCGTAAAGGTACAGGACACGCAGACCGGTCTTCGCGGATTTGACCGCGAAGGCATGAAGCTGTTTTTAGACGTCCCCGGCGACAGATATGAGTATGAAATCAACGTTCTGCTGGTTGCCGCCCGCGCCAGAACGCCGATTCATGAAGTTACCATCAAGACCGTATACATCAATGACAACGAGAGCTCTCACTTCAACCCCATCAAGGATTCCATGAAGATCTATTCCTGCATCTTCAAGTTCGCGTTTTCAAAGCATGCAGCAGGGCAGAAAAAATGAAACAGCTTTTTCTGCGCGTTCTTAAATTCATCTGCTCTTCTCTGCTTTCTTTCGTAATTGACATCACCTTATACCGGCTTCTCCTCGCCCCCTTCGGGGATGTGCTTGCCAATATCTGCGCACGCGTTATAAGCGCAAGCTTCAACTTCACCGTAAACAGACGCGTAGTATTCAAGGGCGATGAAGATACGCTGCCCGCCGTCATCAAATACGTTTCTCTTGCCGCGTGTGTGCTGCTTGTCGACACCTTGCTTCTCCACTATCTGTTCATCGGCGCATTCCACATGGGCGAGGATAATCTGCTTGCGAAGGTTCTCACGGAGATCACGGTATTCCTGATCAACTTCCCCATTCAGAACAAGTTTGTTTACAGAAAGCGCAGGAAGAGCTAGCTTCACACATTTAAATATTGTAAAGCGCAGGCGATCATTCATCGTCTGCGATGATTCTTTTTATCCTGTCAAATTCGTTCATACATTTCAAAACTGCTTTCACCGAAAGCGCATACCGCCTTTCGATGCTTGCTTCTTCCACATACTCGCGCCGCGTATGCGCCCTCGCCCCCTCTGCGCCCAAGCCGTCAATTGTGTATGCACCCGACAGATAGGCAAACACTGCGTCTCCTCCGCCGCCCGCATTACGGGCAATAAGATTGGGTTCAATTTCTGAAATCGCCTTAAAAAGCCACATTGTCTTTTCGTTTTCAGGCATCGGCGGACGAAACGTAAGACGGGTGTATTCGCACTTGTTCTTTAGCGCAATCCGCTTTATGTTTTCTTCCGCCTCCAGGATTGCTTTTTCGTTTCCGCCCCGGATTTCTCCTTTCATCCTTGCGCGGTCGGGAACGATATTCACCGCCTTTCCGCCTTCGATCACGCCGATGTTCACACATACGCTTTCAGGAAGCAAACATCCGTAGATTTCGCCGACCGACCTTGAAAGAAGATAAATCGCGTTCTTTTCCTTGTCCGCGCCGCCGCTTGTGTGTGCAGCTACGCCTTTAGCAGATATTTTAAATGACAGTATTCCTTTTCTTGACACCGTAAGGCAGTTTTCTCTGTTTCCTTCAAAAGAGAACGCGAGGTCTGTGCCTACAAGCACATTTTGAATCGTTTCGCGGCTGAAAGAAGACCCTCTTTCCTCGTCCGAATTGATTAAGGCCTCAATCCGCCAGTCATCCGGAAGATGCTTTGCTGTTTCTTCAAACACCTTTACAAGCAGAAGAAGCCCGCCCTTCATATCCAGAACTCCGGCGCCGTACAGTCTTCCGTTCTCTTCATCATATTTTTCTGCTTCACCGAAAGGAAACACCGTGTCCATATGGCCCATGAGAACGCATCTTCTTTTGCCGTTTCCATAGATCGCATGAATCAGCGGACCGCCATTGAGCGGATGAACTTCTGCACTCGCTCCCATGCGCTTAAACTCATGAAAAACAAGCGATGAAAAATCGCTCAGTCTTTCTTCATCGCCTGTCGGAGTTTCAAAATCCACCCATTTTTTCAGTTTTCGCTTGAATTCATCTTTGTCAAATTGAATCTTCATTTACCCAAAATAATCCATGATATCGCACGTTTTAGAAGCTTCAAGGGTTTCATCCAGCGCGTTTAAAAAATGCTTCTGGATAAAAGCCCCGGCTTTTTTCGCCGCAATATAGCGGTCCGCGCCTTCAAGGATCAGAAGTTCTTTTCCGTTAAAGCCCATTTCCACGCGCGCCATAGCCGCACCTGCCTGCGCTTCCTTGGTCAGCCTGTCAATCTTTTCAGGATCAGGCTTCTCGCAGCCGGCCGCAAGTCTTAAGTACTTCTTATTGGTTTCAGAGGATATAATCTCGTCGATCAGTCTTGCGGTATTTTCGCGGTTAATATTGTTAATCAGATAGTCGCCGGTTCCTGAAAGGCTCATCTCCATATCAAAGCGCTTTCTGCGCACAGCGATTCTGTCTTCTGCCTCGCCGCGGTTGCGAAGGCGGTCAATCAGGATTTCAACATCACTTACATACATGAAAAGCGAGATGACGGGAAGCGTATCTTTAAAAATCTCTTTGAGCGTATTGGAGCCCAGAACGTCGATGTCCTTAAGGAGGATCTTATTTTCCTTGAGCTTTTCGTTCAGAAGCTTCCAGCTGCCGCCGTAGATATCGCCATGGATCGCCTGATGCTCGTAGATTTCTCCATCTTCGATCATCTTTAAAAACTCCTGTTTTTCAACAAAACGATACGGATTTCCCTGACTTTCGCCCGGGCGCATTTCTCTCGTAGTCACCGTCGGAAGAAGATCATAAACGAGGGGCCTTTTTTCAAGCAAATCCTTAATGATGGTATTCTTGCCTACGCCGGAGCAGCCCACAAAGGTAAATAACATCCTTACATCCTCGCTTTATATTTTATTGGATAGTGATTATACTAAATATATGCCTTTTTGTCAAATGATTATAGATAAACTTCGTACAGATTTTTTGCGAATTCTGTTACCTTTTTGCCTTATGGATTTAATTAACGATTGATATGTTTGGTATACAATAGATGCATATTGTATATTTGGAGGATTTTCATGGGATATTTAATCGGCATAGATCTTGGAACGACCAACTCCTGCATGGCGGTCATTGAAGGCGGCGAGCCTGTGATCATTCCCAATGCAGACGGCAACCGCACGACGCCTTCTGTCGTTGCGATCACGAAAACCGGTGAACGTATCGTCGGAAGCGTCGCAAAGCGTCAGCAGACGGCAAACGCAAAGCGCACCATTTCTTCCATCAAGCGCCAGATGGGCTCCGACTACACCTTTACTGTTGACGGAAGATCCTTTACGCCGCAGGAAATTTCCGCAATGATTCTTCAGAAAATGAAGGCGGATGCAGAAAGCTATCTTGGCGGTCCGGTAACGGATGCGGTCATAACGGTTCCCGCATATTTCACGGACGCGCAAAGACAGGCAACAAAGGACGCGGGAAAAATCGCAGGGCTCAATGTTCAGCGCATTTTCAACGAGCCCACGGCTGCTGCTTTGGCCTACGGCATCGACAGGACGGAAAAACAGCGCATTTTGGTATACGACCTTGGCGGCGGAACGTTTGACGTTTCGATCCTCGAGATCGATTCCGACGTAATCGACGTGATTTCAACGTCCGGCAACAATCACTTAGGCGGCGACGACTTCGACGCGTGTCTTGCAAATTACATCGCCGAAGAGTTTAAAAAGGAAAACGGCATCGATCTGAGAAAAGACGAAACCGCATGGGCGCGCGTCTGCGAAGCGGCGGAAAAAGCGAAGATCGAATTGAGCGGACTTCTTTCGACCACTGTTTCTCTCCCATTCATCACCGTAAACGCCAAAGGCCCTGTTCATCTTGAAACAACGGTCACAAGATCGAAGTTTGATGAACTCACGCGTCACCTTGTGGATATGACGATTGAGCCCATGCAGCAAGCCCTGGCAGACGCAAGGCTTATGGCATCGGATATCAGCAAGGTTCTGCTCGTAGGCGGTTCTACGCGCATCCCTGCCGTACAGGCAGCGGTCAGGCGCTTTACCGGAAAAGATCCCTTCCGCGGGATCAATCCCGATGAGTGCGTTGCCATGGGCGCAGCGATTGAGGGCGGCATCCTCGAGGGCAGTGTAAAAAGCCTTCTGCTTTTGGATGTTACGCCGCTTTCTTTGGGCGTTGAAACGGTCGGAAACAATTTCTCCGTCATTATTCCGAGAAACACGACTCTCCCCATTCGAAAAAGCCAGATCTACACAACTGCTTCTCCCCTTCAAAACAAGGTTGAAATCCACGTCCTTCAGGGCGAAAGACCGCTTGCAAATCAAAACAGGACGCTTGGAAAATTTATGCTGAACGGTATCAAGCGCGGCTTTACCAAGCCGGAAATTGAGGTCACGTTCTCCATCGATTCAAACGGCATCGTGAATGTTTCTGCGCTTGACAAGGCAACCGGCGCAAACCAGAACATTACCATCACAAACTCCTCCAACATGTCTGATGAAGAAATCAGACGTGCTGTGGAAGACGCAGAAAGATATCGTCAGGAAGATATGAAAAAGCGCGCCGAGCTCGATGTAGTCAATCGCGCAGAGCAGCTGATTGTGGACGCAGAAAGCATCAAAAAACGACTTTCGAAAGAAGACAAGCAAAGGCTTGACCCGATGATCTCTTCCCTTAAAAAGGCCATTAAACGCGGAAATATAAGCGAAATCAAATCTGAGTCCGACGAGTTTGCGCGCGTACTCTCCTCCATTGGCTTTAACTTCGACGGATCGCAGGCAAATAACGACGACGGAACCTTTGATTCCGATGTCAATTGATTGCTGTCACGGCTTTTAAAAGCTTTTTGAAATCACAAGGGTCTGTCTCATTAAGAATAAAACCTCAAAAAAGCAACACAGCGGGACGGGA
>JAEDIV010000226.1 GCA_016296675.1 Clostridia bacterium | reverse complement strand
ACTGAAAACGCTTCCCCTTTCCGATCCCCGCCCGGAAATCCCGAAGGATTTCAGGCGATCGGCCCTTCCCATCAAAAAAGGTACTTTTTTGATGGCTTGAGCTCCCTTTGCACAAGGGAGCCGTTTGGCTGAATGCGAATCATCAAGTATTCGTTATTGCATTGTAGTAGGGGCGATCATCGATCGCCCGCGCCAACTATATCATCCCCCTGTCACACCGGCGATTAAAAGGAGCCCCTTATGAATACCGATCTCTATCAGCACATCAAGCAGGAAGAAGCCTGCGCACAGATTCACGGCTGGGATTTTTCACACATTCAGGGCCGATACGAGGAAGAAAACGACCTCCCTTGGGATTATAAATCAGAAATTCTTAAGCGCCTTTCGCCCGATATGAAAATTCTTGACATCGATACAGGCGGCGGAGAATTTCTTTTATCGCTCAATCATCCCCATAAAAACACGTCCGCCATGGAGGGCAATCCGCCCAACGCTGCTCTTTGCGAAAAGACGCTTTCGCCCCTGGGCATTCATTTCAAGGCGGGAAACGCAGACAAAATCCCGTTTGACGATGAATCCTTTGACATGGTGATCAACCGCCACGGCGATTTTGACGAAGGAGAAATCAAACGCGTGCTCAAAAAAGGCGGCGTTTTCATCACCCAGCAGGTGGGCGCGTACAACGACCGCGAGCTGGTCAACTTGTTTTACGGCGAAAGCGCGCCACTCCCCTTCCCTGATCAGACGCTTGAAAAGGCGCGGGCAAAGTTTGAAAAGGCAGGCTTTGTGATCGAAAACGCCATGGAACATTTCGGCACGATCCGCTTTTTCGAAATCGGCGCGCTTGTGTGGTTTGCGCGCATCATCGAATGGGAGTTTCCGTCCTTTTCGGCGGATGCTTATCTTCCCCAAATTGAAAGCGCCCAAAGCATCATAAGCCGGGACGGCTCTGTCTTCGGGCGCACGCACAGATTTCTATTGATTTGCAAAAAGCTTTAGGCCTCAAACGCCTTGACCGCTTCAAAGAACGACAGGATGTTTTCCCACTTGGCATGCGGCGGAATGTCGCAGCCGGAGGAAATGATAAAGTTGTCATATTTGGCCGCCGCCTGTAAAAGGGCGGTGGTTTCTTTTCGGATGGAATCAGGGGTTCCGCCGGCAAACTGGCCTGCAGGGCTGATGTTTCCAAGACAAAGCGCATCCTTGGGCGCCTTTTCAAGCACCTTTGCCATATCAAGGCAGTCGCCGAAGGAATAAGCCGCGGCATTGAGCGCGAAAATGTCATCTAAAAGATCCATGACCGTGTTTCCGCAGTTATGGTAGATGACGGAAAATTCTTCCGTCTGAACGCTTTTGACAATCCTTTCACAATAAGGCACGGAGAATTCCCGGTTCATCTTGGGCGACAAAAGACCGGCAAGCGGCTCTGCGATCACAACGCCGTCTGCACCCGCTTCCTTGAACGCGGAGATGTAATCGATTAAAAACTCGGTCGCCTTTTCAAGCACAGTGTGCACGGCGTCGGGCTCGTCGTAGAGAAGATACATAATTTCAGTAACGTCCATGAGCCTTCCTGCCAGAGAATACGGACCGATGCAGCCGGCGAAAACAGGTCTGTCGGTAATGAGCGACTTTGCCTTTCGGATGGCCTCGACATAAACCCCGGTTCTGCCTGCGCCGACAGAAGGAACAGAAAGCGCTTCTGCATCCTCTTCGCCGGAAATCAGCTGCCCCGTAATGGTCGGAACCTCGTCATCCGAAAATCTGGCCTGCGCGCCGAAGGCCTCCGCCTCGACGGACAGATCCATAAAGCTGACAGAAGCCAGACTGTCCGGCGTCAAATCATGAACAATCTTCATCGCTTCGGCCTGAAGCGCGCTGTCGCTGGTCAGCTCGCGGACGGTGTTTTCCATTTTTTGAACCGCTGGAAACGATAAAATCGGGAGCGCGCGGCGGTTTTCTTTCCTGGCCGCATCCCACAGATATTGGCCTGTCTTCATCGTGCGTTGTCTCCTCAAAAATAAATTTCGCCCTGTTTACAGGTAAAATTATAGAGCAAAGAGGGGAATTTTCTCCCTCTTTGCTCCGTTAATGAATGGTTAGATTTCGGGAATGTTGATCTCGATCTCGTGGCCAAGCTCGGCGGACTTGCAAATGCCGTCGATGATCGCCTGGTTGTAAAGGATCTGGCTGGTGGGAACGGGTGCGCTCTCGCCGTTGACAACGGCATCCAGGAAGGAGCGAACCTTCTTGTAGAACAGGCCCTTGCCGTCGTCCTTCAGGATCGGAACCTTTTCTTCCATCTGTACGCCGGCCAGGTCATGATAGATAGTCATTTCGCCGCCGACAGTGCCGTTCCAGCACTCGGTGGAGGGAATGCGCAGACCGCCCTTGGTGCCCATGATGATGGTGTCGCCGGGGGTGTCCAGATGCATAGCCCAGG
>JAEDIV010000225.1 GCA_016296675.1 Clostridia bacterium | reverse complement strand
CCCGTCCCGAAATCTTAGTTTGTTTCATGAAGATACACAAAATCCGGAGTTTAAAAGTATTTTGAGACAGCCCTTTTTCTGTTATATCAGTCGCTTTCGGGCAGACAATGCATGTGCAGGCCGTCCGTTACCCGGAATCCTTCGCCGTGAAGAGCGGCCTTTTTGAGCCCCATGTTCAGGGAACGAATCTTCAGATACAGGGCGATCTGCTTTGCGGAAGGGTCGCCTTTGGGAAACTGTGTTATGTGGTGATCAAAAATTGCGGACAGCTGATCATCAAGGTGACGCTTTTTAAGCTTGACGATCTGGTTGGGCTTTGCGGTCATATAGAAGGCGGCGGCTTTCAGAGAAAAATGCTTTGCGCCGCGCTTTTTCATGATGCCGGGATTGGATGCAAAGCAGGCAAAAAGCTTGACTGCGTTTCCGACGTTCAAATGGTCGGTATGGGCTTCCGCATGCACTTCGGGGTCGGGCGCAAAGATCACGTCGGGCTGGATTTCGCCGGCGGCTTTGGCAATGGCATTCAAAAGCGCTTCTCTGTCATAAAACCCGCCGTCTGAAAAGGGCAGAAAATATACGCGCTTTACGCCGAGGGCATTTGCGGAGGCGAGGGCTTCCTTCTGACGCTCCTTGACAAGGCTGTCGCCGGAACAAGCGGCATGTTCCGTTCCAAAGCGCCCGTCGGTCGCAATCAGGAAGAAAACCTGTTTGCCTGCTTCGGTCAGCTTTTTTACCGTAGCGCCGGCGCCGATTTCGATGTCGTCAGGGTGCGGTCCAACGAAAAGGAAGGTGGTATGATCTTCGATTCTTGAAATAGGCGCGGCAAAGCGCAGGATGAATTTTGTTAGACTCATGCAAGGCCTTCTTTCTTTTCAGAAAGGAATCTCACAATTTGTTCGTATTTGTCTTCATCCAGCGTGTATTTCTTCTGGTAGAGAAGGTAAGCGGTAAGCATGAGCGCAAAGGGGAGACAGGTCATCGTGATAAACAGACCTGTCGTCTGACCGACGGACACGGTTTTTATGACGTCCGCTATGCCGCTCAGTTTCGCTTCTTCCGTGATCAGGCCCTGAGTAGCGTTGTTTTCGAAGAAAGAGATCCGGTTCGTGATATCCGTTACACCGAAGAGGATATAGGTCAGAGATGTAAGCGCAATGACCAGCGCCGCGGCCATCTTGGTCAAAAACGGACGCAGGGAGGAAATGATGGCCTCATCGCGCTCATTGAACAGATATTCATTGTATTCAACGGTGTTGATGATCGAAATCATCATGACCAGATAGAAGGTGTACTGGCCGAAGTTTGCCATCATATAGCAGATGGTCAGGACCGCGAACTGAGGGGTGGAGGTTTTGATGAAAAGCCCGGTGATGAGCATGACAGCGTAACCGAAGGCGCTGATGATCATTGCGATGGACATGAGTTTCTTTCTTTTCACCTTTCGGGAGATGGCGGGATAAAAGATCATCATAAACGCGGTCGCCAGCACGCCGACGGTGGAGAAGATGGAATACAGGCCGCCTTCATAGCCGTAGGCGAAATAGATATAGGTGGAGCCGATGCCGCTGACGACGACATTGTTGCCGATTTGCTGAATGAGGAAAATAACGGAGATCCAGAGAAGCTCCTTGTTGTTTGTGATGGTTGTTAGGATCTTTCTGTAGCTGACGGGCGGAACCTTTTCGGCTTTGGTTCCCCGTTTTTCCTGTACGCCGAAGATGGTGAAGCACAAAAACGCCGGGCCGATAATGCAGAAAATGAGCGCAAGTCTCCCGTATGCCGTCTGCGCATTTCCGCCAAGAGCGAAATTTCCCGTGGTCAGAAGCGGAATGAGAAGACCTGCAAGCGTGCCGCCGACGCCCGCGCAGAGGGTTGCGAGACTGGTTAAGCGGTTGCGCATGTCGGCATTGCTTGTGAGAGAAGCGATCATGCCCCAATAGGAGATATCGTGCATCGTATAGGCGATGGAATAAAGAAGATAGATGATGCCGAAAAATACGATGAAACTCCAGCCCTGAAAGGATGAGTTGAACGCAGCGTAGATGACTGCGCAGGAGAAGAGAATGCCGATCACCAGCCACGGCTTGAATTTCCCGTATTTTGTGCGCGTGCGCTCGATGATGTTGCCCATGATGGGATCGTTGAATGCGTCAAACAGGCGCGCGGCTACCATGATAAATGTGATGGCGCTCAATTGCGCCGCGGTGAGCGTACGCGTAAACATGATATAGGTAAGAAGAAAGCTGTTGAAAAGCGCATACATCATGTCGCGTCCCAGTGTGCCCAGAGGGAACATGACCAGATTTCGCTTGTTGCGTCTGTTTTCATCCATAAAAAATGCCTCCAGATTGGTTTTCTTTATTATATCACAGACCTGCGCGCGTTGTAAATGTATGAAAACAGGACCGCCTTTTATGAGGCAGCCTCAGATCATCAACAAACCTCCGGGAGAGGTATGGAGAGGGAGATAACTTCCTCTC
>JAEDIV010000087.1 GCA_016296675.1 Clostridia bacterium | reverse complement strand
ATCCCTCAGTCAAAAATCAGAAGATTTTTGACAGCTCCCTTTACACAAGGGAGCCCTTCCCATCAAAAAAGGTACTTTTTTGATGGCTTGACCCCGGACACCTGAATGTCCGGGGTGTTTTGTGTCGCTGCGTTTCGAACGAGGAATTGTATCCCTTGCGCCGCTTCGCAGCTATCCTCCTAAGGCAAAAGGCGTGACTTTCTTCGTGGCACGCTTTTTGCATATTCTACTGTCTTATGGCTCCCTGCGAAATGACGGGCTGTTTTTGCAACAATGTAAGCTGTATATCAATAATTATTTATCGTAATATGATAAATAATTATTGCTTTTCGAAATGATTTGTGCTATGATAAAGCTGCCGGACAGGAAGAGAATCTATAAGCACAAGTGAGGACGGAAAGGATCAAAGAATGTATATAAAGCTCATTCAGCCCAAAATGAAAAAGCGCCCGATGGATACGGATCTCAAAACGCATATGGCGCCGCCCTTGGGGCTTTTGACCATTGCAAATCTCCTTCGGGGGGATCACAAAGTCGCTTTGGAAAACGAAAACATCGAGCGCATTCAATATGACAGGCCGGATATTGTAGGTATTTCTGTTACCGTGGACGTTTTGCCAAGGGCGATTGAAATCGCGCATGAATTCAGAAAACAAGGCGCAATCGTGGTTGCCGGCGGCATTCACATTACAACCGCGCCGGAAACGATTCCCAAAAACGCGTTTGATGTTTTGTGCATCGGAGCTGCGGAGGGCACATGGCCGGACATCATCCGGGATTATCAAAAAGGAACGCTGAAAAGCGTATACCGCTGCGCTCGCCCTCTTCAGGGAAGCGAAATCGTGCCGCCGGCGTATGATTTTATCGGGAATGAAAAATATTTGTATACCAATGTGATCCACACGAGCCGCGGCTGCCCGTACAGGTGCGATTTTTGTTATAACAGCGGCGCAAACCAGCCGTTTGTGAACCGGGAAATCAGCGACGTCATCCGGGAAATTCAAAAAATCGGCCGGAAGCACATCATGTTTATCGACGACAATTTCATCGGAAACCGCAGGTGGACGTATGAATTTCTCAATGCCTTAAAACCCATGAATATCAAATGGAACGCCGCTGCTTCCATCAATGTCGCCGAGGATGAAAAGCTTCTCGACCTTATGAAAGAAAGCGGATGTCAGGGTCTGTTCATCGGTTTTGAAAGCATCCACCCCTCTTCCATAGAAGATGTTCACAAGGTACAGAACCGCATGATTTCCTATGAGAAAGCGGTCCGAGAGATTCACAGGCGCGGCATCATGATCAATGCAAGCTTCGTGTTCGGTCTGGACGGCGATACCAAGGATACCTTCATTCAGACGCTCGACTGGATTGTGAAAATGAAAATCGAGACAGTGACCTCTCACATCCTGACGCCCTATCCGGGAACGGCGCTGTATAAAAAGCTTCTGACTGAAAACAGAATTGTCTTGCATGACTTATCGCTTTACAACACGGCAAACGTCGTATTCAAGCCCAAAAACATGACTGCAAAAGAGCTTTCGGACGGATATCTTTGGCTGTATAAAAACGTCTACAGCCTTAAAAACATCATAAAGCGTCTGCCGGAAGCAAAGGCGCAGAGAAGCGCATATCTTATGTTCAATCTGTTTTACAGAAAATGGGGCCGGTTTTCGGATTTCCTGTGCAAGGCAATCACATACCGGCGAATCGGATGGATCGGAGAAAAGCTGTCCAGGTATCTATAAACAGAAAACGGGGCGGAAAACTCACCTCTTCAGGAAAACGTGTGTTTTCCTGAAGAGAAATCGGTTTTCCGTCCCGTGCTTTTTTTGTTCGGATTTATACATCCGCCTTACGGATATACGGAAGGACTTCTTCTTTAAGCAGCTTCTTTCCTTCCGCCGTAACCTTCTTAAACGGCGGCAGACAATGGCCGAAATCAAAGCCCAGCTGGTTCATGATTTCCTTTTCGGCCTGCATGACGCCGATTTTGATGAGCACAGAGATGATGCGGTTGGCTTCGTTTTGCACCTTTCTGGCTTCCTCCGTCTTCCCTTCCAGGAAAAGCTTTCGGATGAGGACGAATTTGTCCGCCATGAAGTTATAGGTGCTTCCGATGCCGCCGTCTGCGCCCATGGCGAGGCCGGATAAGATCATTTCGTCGTAGCCGCTTAAAAGAAGTTTATCCGGGAACCGGTTTTTGCATCTTTCCATCGTGAAAAAGTCATTGGAGGTGAACTTGATACCGGCAAAGCGGTCGTCCTCCAGGAAAGAAGACAATTCATCAAAGCCCATGCCGACGCCGGAAAATACCGGAATGTGGTATACCAGCATCTTCATGTCCGACTTTTCCGCAAGGCGGATGTAATAGTCCCGGATTTCCGGAAAAGAGAATTTATAGTAAAACGGCGCGACGGAGGAAATGAGATCATAATCGAGCTCCTTTGCATACGCCGCAAGCGCATGCGCATCGCGTTCGCTGATAGAGCCGATGTGCGCGATCAAATTGGCGCTTTCTGCATTCTCCTTTACGATTTTCATGATCTGTTTGCGCTCTTCGACATTCAGCATCAGCGCTTCGCCTGTGCTTCCGCATACATAAAATCCGTCTGCGCCCAGATTCAGATTGTGCTTTACAAGCTGCTTAAGCGCTTCTTCATTGATTTTCCCATTCCTGTCAAACGGCGTTAAAAGCGCGGTGTAGATGCCTTTTAAATCTTTCATGTCCGCCCCTCTTCCTTTATTCAATTGGTATGAACTGATTATACTCCCAAGATTTAAAAGAGACAACAAAGGCTTATAAGAATATCAAAAACTTTCTCCACAATCAAAAACCGCGGAAAAAACGTATCTTCCGCGGTTTTTTGATCAGTCTTCGACCTTTACATATTCAAGCACTTCGCCGTCATCGATGAAGTCGTAAGTGTCAAAGCCTCTTTCTTCGCATTCGATTTCGCCGTCCTGGTTGTCATAGGGATCGTAGTAATCGTGCTTTTTGGGCGGGTTGAAGGGGGTGTGGTAGCGGCGGTTGGCGATCATGCGGAAGGGATCCAAATTGCCAAAATAGAAATTCCAGCATTCCAGATCGCCGTTTCTCCAGCCGCCTCCGCCGTAGGAGGGATCGGCAAACAGCCAGCCGAATTCCTCGGTGTAGAACTGCGCCCAGTCGTGGCAGCCGGAATCATCCTTCTCGACGGTTCTGCCGCTCTGCCAGCGGGCGGGAATGCCGAGGATGCGGCAAAGGGTGATAAACAGAATGGTCTGCATGCCGCAGTCGCCCTTCTGGTTGATGGCAGTAAATTCGGGATGATTTTCGACCAGAATGTAGGAGCGCATGAAGGAATAGCGCACGTTCTGGGTCACATAATCATATACGCGCTTGGCCAGATACAAAGGCCTTGTCTCATCGCCTGCGATGAGCTTGGCAAGTTCCTTTAGATAGGGCGTGAATGTGATCTGGGGAACCTGCTCGGAGAGGTCGTCCGCGCAGGGCGCAATGGCGCTTGGGTACACGATGTGAGGCGTGTCCTTAAAAGGATCGACGAACTTCACGCGGTTTTCAAAGGTATAGGTGACTTCAAAAGGCTTGTTTTCAGACAAGAATCTTTTGTAGCAAACGGCTCTCTGATATTCGTCGACCGGGGGGATGAACGCGTCCGCATCCGCCTTGATCTCAATTTTCGCTGCGTCCTGCTGAGCGGCGGCGGCGGGAATGGGAAGATGGGCGGTATAGACGGTGTTCGGGATAAAGCACTTGTCCTTGACCTGGATGGAGCGCTTCATGGTGAATTTATAGGCCAGTTCGCCCTTTTCACGCATTTCGGTGCGGGCGATCTTGTCGGTGGGATCTTTAATGCGGTCTTCTTCCTTCACCTGGCGGGCGTGAAGATGCGGATGCATCTTGATGAGCGCGCCGATGCAGGAGGAAAGATACTTCTTTTCGCCGTTTACATAGATAAAATCGATGTCGCCCGCGTCTTCAAAGGCGTCGAATTCTTCGTATGTGAAGTTCGAAATGCGGGTGTTGGCGTACTCGACCGCCTGCTCCCTCGTATAGGGATAGCGGATCTCAAGGCGCTCGATCAGGCCCTTTTCAACCGTTAAGCGGTCTCTCAGCATGGGCGTGATGTTTTCCTTTTTCAGGCGCGCGTCGATTTTTCGAAGGGCCCCCTCAAAATCTCCGGCGAGCTTGCTTTTTAAAATATCGTCCGGAAGATCGTAAATCAGGCTGTTGAGCGGAAGTCGCATAAGTTTCGTTCCCCTTTCCGGTGTTTTTCTATAAATTGAGCTTGCTGCCGTTTAAGCGCAGCCATTTGCGCCAGATGTCGTATTCCGGCATCCTTGCCGAGACCTCCTGCCAGAACTTCTCCGAATGGTTGAAATGGATCAGGTGGCAAAGCTCATGGATGACAACATATGTAAGCGCCTCTTTGGGCGCCATGATGAGTTTCCAGTTGAAATTGAGATTTTTCCTGCTGGAGCAGCTGCCCCACCGCGTTTTCTGTTCGCGGATGGTGACGCGGCCGTATTCCCGGCCGACAGTGGGCGCATAAAGGTCGAGATTCAGCCTGATTCTGTCCAGCGCAAGCCTGGCCAGATATTTTTTGATCTCCGCCTCAATGCGCGCGTTTTCCAAAGACGGCGCATAAACATGAAGCGTTCCGTCTGTAATCTCCGCGCCTGCCTTTACCGCGCGGTGCAGCATCAAAGGCATTTTCTTTCCTTCGATCAGTACGCCGTTTTCGGGATCAAATTCCGCCTTTTTCGCTTCCAGATCGAGGGATGCATGCATATTGATGATCCACTCCCAACGCGAAAGAACGAGATTGTCCATTTCGCGAAGGCGCGCGTTTTTCGGCGCATACACGCGCACCTTTCCTTCAGGCAGCGCCTGAAGAAGTACATTTTTTCGGTTTCCGGAACAAATCAGCGTGTATTCAAGCGCCTTTCCGTCCTTTTTTACGATTCTTTTCATGAACGGCGGCTTTCTTCCATTTCGTTTGTAATCAGCCGTGCATAGGTTTTCTGGCTGTTGAGAATGCGCTGCAGGCCCTTTGCGTGGCAGTCTTCCGGCGATTGGGCGATGCGCGCAGGAAGGCCGGTCGCGCTTTCCACGGCCTTTTTGAAATCCATCAGGCGCGCGCCGCCGCCGGTGATGACAAAGCCGCGCACAGAAACGTCGCCAGCGATTTCTTCCGGCAGGAACATGACCAGCTTTTCGCACATTTCGGCTGCTTCGTCCACGACCTCCTGAATGCAGCGCTTGACCAGTAAGGCGGGAATCTTTTTCTTTTTCGGAAGACCGGTTTTATAGTCGAATACATTTTTTTCGACCGCGGCATTGTCCGAAAGCGATTCCTTTCCCAGTTCCGTGATCAGTTCGCGGGCAGTTCTGGGGCCGATGGAGCAGCCGAGATACACGCGCGCCGCTTCCATCAGCGTCTGATCGGCGCGGGCGCAGCCGAAAGAAAGGCAATCTGACTTCACAATCCTGCCGCCCGAAATGACCGCCGTCTGAATCTGCTCCGCGCCTACGTCAAGAACGCAGACCGCTTCCGGATCCATCACCTTTTCTCCCGCGCCGAGCGCGCAGGCGATGGAAGAATGGACGACCGCAACGCCGGAAATGCCTTCATCCAGCATGCGTTTTTGCATCTCTTCCACGGCTTCCTTGCGCATGCTCTCGCTCACGCCGACTAAGATGGTGCTTTTCTTGATGATCGCTTCATCTTCGTCGAGGATGATGCGCGCCCATTTGGCAAACAGATTTGCACGGTCCACACATCCGCGATTGACGCTTTTAATGATGGAAACGCCCTTGGGCGCACGACCCAGCATCATAAGCGCGCGGTCGCCCCATGCAAAGGGCGTGCCGCGTCCTTCTCTTATGGCCGTATAGGATGATTCTCTGACAATCTGCGGCGTTCCTCTTTTGACAAGGCGCAGATTCTCGCTGCCTGCGTCAATCCCGTATTCCCAAAGCATTCGCCTTTTGTACCTCCGATTTTTGACCTTTGTATTTTTCGCGCGTCGCCATTCCTCCGCGAAGATGCCTCTCCGCGCGGTTTTTGTCCATCACCTCGCCGACCTCTTCAAAAAGGCCGCGGCTTAAGGTCTTGAGCCTGACGCGCATATCCTTATGAACCGTTGTCTTGCTCACGCCCATGTGTTTTGCACAGTCGCGCACAGTGGCTCCGGTTCTGAGTATATACCTGGCTTCCTCTTCCACCCGTAGAGAAATGTCGCATCTCATGGAGCATCGCCTCCGGCATAAGCTTTTTTAGGCTATGCGGATGAATGCGAAGAGATGAACGGAGGAATGAGGACGCCTGTCAGGAAGCGGCCTTCGCTGCGGTGATTTTAAATCTGGGATTCACCGCAAAACAGATACGAAACGCCGCATTTTCTTTGGCTCCCCCCAATAGGAGGGAGCCATTGTTTTTTTCGTTTATGATTTACGCGACTACTTCGTGGATCGCTTTTCTTACTTCGCCTGCGCCCGAATTCATCTTCTTGAAGTTCTCGATGACCTTATCGGCAAGGCCGGCCTTTACAAGGCTTACGCCGAAAATGCTTTCGTCTTCAAGAATGGGCAGAAGCTTATCTTCTACGCCCTCGTTGCAGCCGAAGGTAACGCCGGCAAGGCGCTGTTTCATCTCGGCAAGGCGCGGATCGGGAGAGATTGCCATTTCGTTTCCGTTATCGTCAATGCCCAGCAGATAGCGGATCCAGCCCGCCTCAACCAGTGCGATTCCCTTGAGGACTGCGATATCCATGCCCTTTTCAAGGTATTCCTTGATGGTTTCGCCGAAGCGGATGGACAGCTTCTGGGAGGTATCGGTGGCGATGCGCTGGGGCGTATCGGGCAGGAAGCAGTTGGGCAGGCGGTCGTTCAAGACTTCGCCAAGGAAAGTTTCGGGCTTCATGATGCCGGGGTCGGTTACAACGGGCATGCCCTCGACATAGCCGATTCTGTTGACCAGCGCCTTAAGGTCGTCATCGTTCATTTCCTGCCAGATGGTCTTGAAGTTCAAAAGGCAGCCGAATACAGCGAGGCAGGTGTGCAGGGGGTTTAAGCAGGTGGTGACCTTCATGCGCTCCACGCGCTCAACGGTTTCGCGGCTGGCATAATATACGCCCGCCTTGTCAAGGGGCAGCTTGCCGTTCGGGAAATCGTCTTCAATGACAAGGTATTCCTTTTCTTCTGCGTTGACAAAGGCGCTCGTGTAGGTGTTTTTGCTAGTTACGATCAGGCCGCCGTCCTCAAAGCCGTCCTCGTCCAGAATTTTCATGACGTTCTGATCGGGTCTGGGGGTGATCTTGTCGATCATGGACCAGGGGAAGGAAACCTTTTCATTCAGGTAATCGATAAAGCCCGCTTCCACATGGCCGTTTTCGACCCACTTGTTTGCAACCATCTTCACAACATTTTCAAGCTTCTCGCCGTTGTGGGAGCAGTTATCCATGCTGACAAGCGCGATGGGCTGGGCATTTTTCAGGTATCTTTTGTAGACGAGCTTGGTAAGATAGCCCATGAGGCCCTTGGCGTCTTCGGGCTTGCCGTCGGCGTCCTTTTGGGCAAAAGCGGGCGCATAGCCCTTTTCGGTGATGGTAAAGCTGGCCATCATGAGAGAGGGATTTTCAAAGATTTCGGTTGCGCGCGCGTCATCCTGGATGGTA
Organism: Clostridia bacterium; assembly: GCA_016296675.1. GTDB lineage: Bacteria > Bacillota > Clostridia > Christensenellales > Aristaeellaceae > SFHK01. The sequence goes on along the minus strand of JAEDIV010000087.1, from coordinate 4,039 downwards.
AGCGATTCGACGACGGAGCCGAGCACTTCTTTTTTGACGCTGCCGGTGGAAATGAGCGTTACGCCGACAGAAAGATTGTCAAACGGGCGATAGGCTTTTTCGATGATTTCAGGATCGAAGCCTTCAAAAACGACGATGCCGGTATTGACTTTCCCTGCATTCAAAAGGCGCTGCTGTACGCCGCCTAAGAATGCGCGGAAGATATTGCCTGCGCCGAAATGGATCCACTGGGGCGCTTTTTTGGTGTTCTCGGCAACTGCGCTTACATCATACTGGGGAAGGGCATACCCTTTTTCCTGCCATACGGCTTTATTCTCGAGAGCTTTCAGATTAAGTTTCATATTTGTCCTATCCTCCCTATAATATCTTATTGTAATCATACCACTTTTTCATGCATTTCACAATAGGAAACAGACATGGAATTTTCCGCGTTTCCGTTCAATATTGCAGGAATTTGAATGCGATCCATCGAAATACTTTTGTAATAAACGAAACAGGGGAGGGATCGGCATGCGCTGGACGGCGGATCAGGCGCGGGTAATTACTTCGCGAAACAAGAATCTGCTGGTCGCGGCTGCGGCAGGCTCGGGCAAAACGACCGTGCTTGTCGAGCGCGTAATGCGCCTTGTGGAAGAGGGCGCAAACATCGATGAAATGCTGATCGTGACCTTCACCCGTGCTTCTTCCGCCGACATGCGCGATAAGTTCAGAAAGCGCTTTCGTGAAATTGCCCAGATGGGTGTGCCTCATGCCGCGGAGCAGCTGGAAAGGCTCGAAAACGCGTCCATCTCCACGCTCCATTCCTTCTGCATGGAGGTTTTGAAAAACCATTTTGAGGCCGCGGGCATCGATCCGATGTTCAGGATCATAGACGACGCGGAGGATAAACAGCTGACCGAGCGTGCCATGGACGAGGCGCTGGAAAATGCCTATCAGACGGGCGGCGAAGGCATTGAGCAGCTGGATTTTGCCAGAGGACCGATGCGCGTGCGGTCTCTGGTGATGGATATGCATTCCTTTTTGAAGGAGCGGCCTGACCCGGATAAATGGTTTGAAAACGCATGCCTTCTCATGGATAAAGACGGGGAAATCTGGACAAAGGCGCTGGAAGACGCGCTTCGTGAAAAGCTTAAAAGCGCGATTGCGCTGAATGACTATGCAATTTCTCTTGCTGCACAGCCGGAAGGCCCGAATCACTATGTGTCTGCGCTTGAAGCCGACCGGGAAGCGCTTCTTGAAATCCAAAACGCGCCCTATCGCCGGATGCATTCCTTGATCGGCGCATTCAGGCAGGTTACGCCCAAGCCCGGAAAAAGGGTAAAGGCGGAAGACAAGACAGAAATGCAGGTCTACTTAAGCGATACGATGACAGCCGTCCGGAAAAAGGTCAAATCGGCTGTGGAATCCGCGAAAAAAATCGTATCGCTGGACGCTGATCTGTCCATGGAGGATATCCGCGCAAGCAAACAAAGCGTTCTTACCCTGTTTGATATCGCCAAGGATCTTTCAAACCGCCTTCGCGTATATAAAGAAAAACGAAGCGCGCTCACGTTCAGCGACCTTGAACATTATACGCTCAAGGCCCTTGAAGACGATCGCGTTTCAGAAAGCATCCGAAACAAATACAAATTCGTTTTCGTGGATGAATATCAGGATACGAGCGATGTTCAGGAAGCCATTGTTTCTAAAATCGCGCGTGAAAACAACCGCTTCATGGTCGGCGACGTCAAGCAGTCGATCTATCGCTTCCGCCAGGCGGAACCCAAGCTGTTCTTGGAGAAATACGAAACATACAAATCCGGCGGCGTCAATGAGCTGATCGTGCTTAAGCAAAATTTCCGCTCCCGTGCCTGCGTGATTGATTTTGTCAACCATATTTTTGCGCGCGTCATGCACGGCGGCGCAAGCGAAATCACTTACGATGAAGACGCAATGCTCTATCAAGGCCGCGAATTTGAAGGAGAGGACGAGCCGGTCGAAGTGCATATCGTCGATAAATCCGCAAGTGTCGAAGACGCGGATGAGGACGCGGACATTCATGATATGAACGACGCGGAGCGCGAAGGCTATGTGATTGCAAAGCGCATACGGGAGATGAGGAGCGAGAATCCGTCTCTTAAATACCGCGATATCTGTGTGCTCACGCGCGTTCGTGTAAATGCGCTCAATCACCTGGCAACTGTGCTTTCCGAAAACGGCATTCCCGCCTATGCCGATGCGTCCGAGAGCTATTTTGACGCGCTGGAAGTCATGGAGATTATGTCCCTTCTCCATCTTCTTATAAACCGCAGGCGGGATATTGATCTGATTTCCGTTCTGCGCTCGCCCATTGTCGGGCTTTCGACGATGGAGCTTGCAAAAATCCGCGCACGGCAAAAGGGCGGATCGTTTTATGAAGCCGCTAAGCAGGATGCGGAGAATAACGCTGTGCTCAGGGAGTTTTTTGAAAAGCTCGATGCATGGCGCGCGCTTTCCCGCTCCATGCCCATCGCCCGCCTGATTAGAAAAATCGCAACCGAAACGGGCTTTTACGCCTATGTAGGCGCGCTTGCGGGCGGCAGACAACGGCAGGCGAACATCGACATGCTGGCCAGCCGCGCAATGCATTATGAAAACACCATCGGCGGATCGCTGCCTGAATTTCTGGAATACGCCGCCCTCATGCGCGCAAGAGGCGACGGCGAAAGCGCGCATATCCTGAGCGAAAATGACGACGTGGTGCGCCTGATGACGGCGCACAAAAGCAAGGGCCTTGAATTCCCGGTCGTATTTGTCTCCCTTCTCGGCCGCAGATTCAGAACCCAGCGCGCTGATGACAAACTGACTGCGCACAGGGATCTGGGCATCGCGCTTATGCGCATGGATGAGAAGCTTGAAACCATGCGCGACACCATCGCCCGACGCGCCATCGTTGAAACGGAAGCCAGACAGGACAGAGCCGAAGAGCTGCGCGTTTTGTATGTCGCGCTCACCCGCGCGCAGTCCCGCCTGATCCTGACAGGCTGCGTACGGAATCTGGAAACAGCAAAAATCGACTGGAAAATTGCCCAGAACCATCCGGATATGTATACAAGCGCCCTTGATATCGTAGGCGCCGCGATCATGAACTGTCCGGGCGCGGAATCGCTTGGCGCAAAGCCCGAAAAAGGCGCGCCTCAGGTACAGATGTTCATCCATTCTCCTCAAGGCGCATCTGCGGACGACGCTTCTGATGATCGTGTTCAAACAGCGCTTTCCATTCTTGACAAATGTGAAAACGGCGATGACTTTACAGAAAGCATGCATGCTGCCATTACCTGGCAGTATCCTAACGCCCGGAATATCCAATCTCCGGTCAAGCTGACTGCGTCCGGTCTTACGCGCGAAATCACAGGCGCATTTGAAATTCCGGAAATCGCCCAGCGGCCTGAATTCATGAACGAGGGCGGGCTGACAGCCAATGAACGCGGAACGGCCATCCATACGTTTTTGCGGCATGTGGATTATGAAAAAATCCAGGGGCTTTCAGGCGATGAACTCAAAATTGCGCTGGGCGCACAAAAGCGGTATATGCTTGAAAAAGGCCTTCTCTCACCCGTTCAGGGCCAGGCGGTCATCTTATCCTCAATGGCGCAGTTCCTGGATTCTGTCATCGGTATGCGCATACGAAATGCCCGAAGCGTAAAACGCGAATGGCGCTTCAATCTCAAAATGCGCGCTTGCGATGCAATCGAAAACGCGCCGTCCACCGCCAGTGTCGTGGTTCAGGGCTCCATCGATCTGTGTTTTGAAGAGAACGGCGAATGGGTGCTTCTGGACTACAAGACCGACAAAGCGGACGACAAGGAAGAACTGAAGTCGCGCTATCTTCCCCAGCTCAATCTATACGCAAGAGCGCTTAGAAGCATCACGGGAAAACCGGTAAAGGAGATCATCATCTGCCTGATCCGTCAAAACGACGCGATTTCGATCCGGGATGAGCAGGCATAACGCGAAAAAACGCTTCCCCCTTTCCGATCCCCGCCCGGAAATCCCGCAGGATTTCAGGGGATCGGCCCTT
>JAEDIV010000086.1 GCA_016296675.1 Clostridia bacterium | reverse complement strand
TGATGAACCATGGCTGGACTTCAACATGTTCCAGTCCGGCCACCGGGATTATGGTCAGAGGACGCTCAAGGCATGGGACGACAACGCGATTTTCTACGGCGAAGACAACTATCGCTACGTGCTGGACGATTTTGAAAAGTCTCCTGCAAAGCCTACCTTGGACGGCGAACCGAGCTATGAGCAGATTCCGCACGGTCTGCACGATCCGAGCCAGCCCTACTGGCAGGCTGCTGACGTCCGCCGGTATGCGTGGTGGTCGGTGCTGACCGGAGCGGCCGGGCATACGTATGGCGACAATGCCATTATGCAGTTCTTTATCGGCCATGAAGAAGGCTCCTTCGGCGTCAAGCAGACCTGGCAGAAAGCGCTTCATAATCCGGGCAGCGGGCAGATGCAGCATCTCAAAAAGCTTTGTCTGGCCGCCGGATTTGAAACCGGCGCTTTCAGAGACGATCTTACGAAAAACGACGGCGTTCAGCATGCCTGGCATCCTGCATTTTTGACGGAGAAGGCTTTGATTGTATATGAGTATGAGGGACAGCCGCTGATTGTGCATGCCGACAAGCTTCCCTTTGCTTCTCTGATCGGATTCTGGATGGATCCCGTTTCGGGCGCAATCGGAACCTTTGGACGCGTTGAGAAGAAGATTAATACGCTGACGCCTCCGGTCAGAGAAGGAGAAACCAATGACTGGGCGCTGATCATTGCGGATGAATCTCAGGCGCAGGCGCTGCTTTGCGCATACATCGGATAAAAAAGACGGAATCGCTTCTGCGATTCCGTCTATCCGGACGCCTTGCGATTATACTTCGCGAAGGCGGATGGCCATATACGGGCGGCCGGGGAGAGGGATGTTGAAAAGACCTTTGTGCTTTCCGGCGTTTTCAATCGTCATGTTCCAGGTATCGATGATCTCTACCTCAAAGGTGGTTTCATCATCCAGATGGAACTTGCGAGAACTCGAACGGCCGTTGCCGTAGTAATAGATGAAATATTTAGGAATGCCGCTCTTTTCCGGAGTTGCAACGGTCTCGTCGCTTTTGCCGGAAACGCACTTTAAGCCCAGTCCGCCGGGCGTTTCTTCCAGGATGCCGCGCAGGAAGCGGATGCGTTCGGGAGATTCGCCGTGCAGAACGCCGCCGTGCGACCACCAGAGAATGCCGTCCGGACGATCGAAGGTTTCGCCGTGTCCGGCATAGCCGCCGCGCATGGAAGATTCCCAGAAACGTCTTACAAGTTCCTGACCGGTAATGTTGCCCCAGCCTTGATTGATGTCGCCTTCATACACCATTTCGTCGATGACGACCGGCTTTTGATAGCGGATGCGCCACTGATCGGTCAATTCAACCTGTTTGTGCTGAATGCTGGAATGCGTTACCCAGCCGCGGGAATGATCGTAGAAGACGTGGCAGTTGTGTATGGAGCGAAGATGGTGATACGGATCGTTTTCGCATACGCACATCGCAAGCTTTTCCCAGTCGGAGATTGAGAGATTATACAGAAGATCAAATTCATTGGCCATGGACCACCAGATGTTTCTGAATGCAGAATAACGCGCCATGACATAGCGGAGATAGAAGAGCATGTCCTCCATCGCCATCTGGGAAAATCCCCAGCGGTCGTAAGGATGGAAGAGGATGATGTCTGCCTCAATGCCCATATCGCGAAGCGCGATCACGGCGCGGTCGATTCGGCGGAAATGCTCCGGCACAAAACGGCGGTAATCCCATTTGTTGCCTTCGCGGATCTTGAAGCCGCCCTTCAAAGATTCTGGGTCAAAGCCTTCCATGTCGCAGGGCGTTCCTTCATAAGGATACGTGACCGGCTCATGGAGGTTATACAGATAATGCTTCGGGAAGATGCAGAAGCGAATTTTATTGAAATAACCTTTTGAAAGTGTCTCAAGCGTTTTTTCTACCAGATCATCGTTCTGATGCACCCATACATAGCAGGTGGTGCCGGCTTCATAATAAGGTTTTCCGTCATCATAGAAAAAGTGGAAACCGTGCGCTCTTACCGGTCCGTGATTTTCTTCGGAGGGAGAGGTTACGGTAAATGAACCGGTATATTCTTCGGACGAAAAGCTGCCGTATACGCGATACTGGTATTCGCCTTCGAACATCGGCATAAAACGGACTTTATACACGCCGTCGCCGTCGTAAAAACCGGTAACTGTTTTCTTTTCATTTTCATTTGTAATTTCAGCCTGGATTGCGTAGTCCTCAAAGGGATTTCTGTCGGACATTCCTTTGAACTCCAGTTCAAGGGTTCCCCATTTTTCGATTGAGATCATGTTGATCCCTCCTTTCTGACATTTATTATAGGAAAACGGACAAAATGTGTCAAATGAACCGGGCATTCCTATATTATTGCATATATGAATTCGTCAATAATTTTTTGAAAAAATAAGTATAGATAAAAAGGAAGAATGTTTATGGAGATCAGAGAACTGGAACGGTTGGCACAGCTGCGTCGCGCAGACGCCGTCACCATGATCGCTCGCGCAAAAACCGGTCATACCGGCGGATGCATGAGCTGTCTGGACGTCCTGGTAAACCTGTTTTACCGGGAAATGAAGGAAGGAGACCATTTTCTTCTGAGCAAGGGTCATTCTGTGGAAGGATACTGGGCGATTCTGGCCGATAAGGGGTATTTTCCCAAATCAGAGCTCAAGAATTTTTCTGCAGCAGGAAGCCCTTTGATCGGTCATCCGAACAACAAGGTAAACGGCGTTGAGATGTCAACGGGCGCGCTCGGGCACGGACTTCCGGTCGGCGTCGGTATGGCAATCGGCGAAAAACGCCAGGGAACGGATAAGCGCGTTTTCGTCGTGATGGGCGACGGCGAGCAGGCGGAAGGCAGCGTATGGGAGGCGGCAATGGCCGGCGCAAACTATCATCTGGACAATCTGTTTGCGATCATCGACCGCAATGGACTTCAGATCAGCGGTTCGACAGAAGACGTCATGGCGCTGGAAGATTTTGCCGCCAAATGGCGTGCTTTCGGCTGGGATGTACAAGAGGTGGACGGAAACAGCCAGAGTGAATTATGCGACTATTTTGATCAGGTGAAAGACAATAACAAACCGCATTGCCTGATTATGCACACGATTAAAGGAAAAGGACTTCCGTTTGCAGAAAACAAAGCTGAATGGCATCATCATGTGCCCAGCGAAGAACAGCTTTTTGAGGCATACAAAGCGCTCAATGTGGAAGGAGTGGAGTGGGCATGAAAGCAGCACGAAAAGCAATAACGGAAACTCTGCTCGAGCTTGGTAAAAAGGATAAACGAATTTTTGCGCTTGCCACCGACTCCAGAGGCTCTGTAACCCTTGGAGATTTTGTCAAGGAACTGCCGGAGCAGTTTGTGGAATGCGGTATTGCGGAGCAGGATGCCGTGGGCATTGCTGCAGGGCTTGCCTGCACGGGTCTGATTCCGTTTGTTTGCGGACCTGCCAGCTTCTATTCCACGCGTGCGGCAGAGCAGGTAAAGGTGGATATGGCGTACTCGCATACCAATGTAAAGGTCATCGGCGTGTCGGGCGGCGTGAGCTACGGCGCGCTCGGCGGAACGCATCATGCGGTTCAGGATGTTGCGCTTATGCGCGCGATTCCGGGGCTTCAGGTGATTCTCCCGGCGGATGCCAACAGCGCATCTGCCATGACGAGGGCGCTTGCGTGTTCCAGGGAGCCTGCATATGTGCGTGTAGGACGCGGCGACGTCGAGGATATTTATCCTCAGGATGTAGTGTTTGAAATCGGAAAAGCAATTAAGCTTTCTGACGGCAAGGATGCCGCGATTATTGCGTGCGGTGAAATGGTTGCGCCCGCTGTAAAGGCATGCGAAATGCTTAAAGAAGAAGGCATCTTTGTAAAACTGTTTGATATGCATACCATTAAACCCATGGACGTGGATGCAGTTATGGAAGCGGCGTCTACGGGACTGGTTGTTACTGTTGAAGAGCACAGCGTATACGGCGGACTTGGAAGCGCTGTGAGCGAGTATCTTTCTCAGAATGCGCCGGTTCGCATGAAAATCATGGGCTTGCCTGATGAAACACTGTATTCCGGAACCAACAAGCAGGTGTTTGAGCACTATGGATTGACTAGCGATGGAATTGCCCAGACCATTCGAAAAGGACTGATGAAATGAAATATATCGCCGCAATCGATCAATCCACTTCCGGAAGCAAAGCATTTTTGGTGGATGAAAACGGGTTTGTAGTGAAGCGCGCATCCCTTGCACATCAACAGTTTTATCCGAAACCGGGTTATGCGGAACATGATGCGGAAGAGATCTATCAGAATGTGCTTTCACTTTTGAACACGGTTCTTGAGGGAATTCCGGCAGAATCGGTTCAGGCTATTGCGCTGGCCAATCAGCGGGAAACCACCGTTTTTTGGGACAAGGAAACCGGAGAACCTTTGTGCCGCGCGATTGTATGGCAGGATGTAAGGGGAGAGACGGCATGCCGTCAGCTGGATAAGTATGCCGGCTATATCCACGAAACCACAGGCATTCTGCTTTCGCCCTATTATCCTGCGGGAAAAATCCGCGCTCTGTTTGCCGAGCGGCCGGACATCCGTAAAAAAGCCGAGGAAGGATCCGTACGCATCGGTACGATCGACAACTATCTGGTTGCACGCCTTACGGGAAAAAGCGCGACGGATACCAGCAATGCCAGCAGAACCCAGCTGATGAATCTGAAAACTCTGAAATGGGACGACAAGCTTCTGGAGATTTTCGGCATTCCCAAAGGTTGCATGGCGGAGGAGATTCTGCCTGCGGATGCGGACTTCGGTACATGGAACGGCATTCCCGTAACAGGCGTACTGGGCGACAGCCACGCGACGCTCTTCGGACTGGGCTGCTTAAAAAGCGGCATGGCGAAAACCAGCTACGGAACCGGCTCGTCCGTTATGATGAATGTTGGCAATGCGCCGATTATTTCCGGAAGCGGTCTGTCGGCGTCTGTTGGATTCTCGATGGCGGGCGAGACGATGTATGTGCTTGAGGGCAATATTACCTGCTCCGGCGATACGCTGATCTGGCTGTGCAAAGGGCTTAATATTTTCGAAAGTCCTCAGGAGATACAGAAGCTGGCGGAATCTGTTGACGGCTCGATGGGCGTCAACCTGGTGCCTGCCATGTCGGGACTCGGCGCTCCGTATTTTGACAGCGATGCACGCGCCATCCTTTGCGGAATGAGCCGTGGAACCGAAAAGGCGCACATCGCATATGCGGCGCTGGCTTCGATAGCGCAGCAGATTACCGATGTTCTGGACGTCATGAATTTAGAGAGCGGCTATTCAATCAGCGCATTGTCTGCAGACGGCGGCGGTTCTAAAAATGAGCTGCTAATGCAGCTTCAGGCGGATCTTGCCAAGTGCAGTCTGCGCTGTGCTTCCGCAGATGACGTTACCGGTCTGGGCGCTGCTTATATTGCCGGCATTCGCACAGGCATGTATGCTTCTTTCGAATCCATTCCGGCCAATCAGGCGGAATCAAAGATATATCATCCAAAGAACGATCGCGCGAATCTGCGTGCAGAATGGAAAACAGCGGTTCAGCGAGCAAGAATTAAGTAGGAGGTAGTTATGGCAACTTTTGGTGTTATTATTTCCAATCGTTCGTTTTTCCCGGATCATCTTGTGCTTACGGCGCGTGAAAAACTTTTAAAAGCGTTGGATACATGGGGACATAAGTACGTTATTCTGTCCACGGAAGATACATATATGGGCGAAACGATGACTTATGACGAAGCCGTTAAGTGCGCAGCCCTTTTCCGTGCGCATCAGGATGAGATCGACGGCATTATCATCTGCCTTCCGAATTTTGGCGAAGAGACCGGTATTGCGGACGCCGTCCGTATGAGCCGTCTGGACTGCCCGATTCTGATTCAGGCCTGCGATGATGATCTTGATCGTCTGCAGCTGGAAAACCGCCGTGATGCATTCTGCGGAAAACTCAGCCTGTGCAACAACCTCTATCAGTATGGCATTCGCTATACGCTGACCGCCCGCCACACCTGTCCTGTGGACGGCGAAGAATTCCATGCAGATGTTGAAAAATTCGCGCACATCTGTGCAGTTGTAAAGACGCTCAAAAATGCCCGGATCGCACAGCTCGGTGCGCGCGTTATGCCGTTCCGCACCGTGCGGTATTCCGAGAAGCTTCTTCAGCAGAGCGGAATCACCGTAGAGACGGAAGATATGAGCGAAATCTTTGCAGACGTTCAGGAACTGAAGGATGAAAAGCAGATCGCAGAGAAAATCGCAGAGATCCGCGCATACGGAAACATCTGCTGCGGCATCAGCGATGAAAAGGTGGAAAAGCAGGCTAAGCTGATTATTGCCATCGAAAACTGGATGAAGAACCATCATTGCCAGGCCAGCGCGATTCAGTGCTGGGACAGCGTGGAAGCGAACTACGGCTGCGCCGCCTGCCTTGCCATGAGCATGATGGGGGAAAAGGGCATGCCCTCCGCCTGTGAAACCGACGTAATGGGCGCAGTATCGATGCTCGCGCTTTTAAAGGCCGGCGACGTAACGCCCATTTATCAGGACTGGAACAACAATTACGGCGAAGACAAGTGCATCAATGTACACTGCTGCAACTATCCGGCAAACGTATTTACGGAGAAGCCGGAAATCGCCAATCTCGATATCCTGGCCACTACGCTCGGAACAGAATATTCCTTCGGTGCGCTTAAGGGCCGCGTACGTCCGTCCAAGATGACTTATCTCAAGGTTTCTACGGATGACCGCCGCGGCGTGATCAAGTGCTATCTGGGCGAAGGCGAGTTCACGGATGATCCGCTGGATACCTTCGGCGGCGTCACCGTATGCCACGTAAAGGATTTGAACGGGCTTATGAAGTATGCGTGCAAGAATGGATTTGAGCATCATGTTGCGCTGGCGCAGACCGAATGCGCAGACATTCTTGAAGAGGCGCTTGGGAACTACATGGGCTGGGAAGTCTATCGCCACAGCTGATAAACTCAGAATCAAAAGGGAATCGCGATAGAAAAGTCACGATTCCACTTTGACTGACACCATTGAAAATGGATTCTTTTATACAAAAAGGATAAGCAGGAGGACCAGGCATGATTACTGTAAAGAAAATGACTGTAAATCATTTTCATGAGGCCATAGGCATCGATGAGCAGATTCAATTCGGCTGGGCGATTGAATCGGATGCTTCCGGCGTTTTTCAGAAGAAATATGCCCTTGAGATTGCTTCTGGCAGTGATTTTTCAAACATAGTATGGCAGAAGGAAGAGGAAACGGGCAAGTCTCAGAATATAGTTCCGCAAGGTTTTGTACAGGAAGCGGCGACGGAGTATTTTGCAAGAGTCAAAGTTCTGACCAATTCCGGCGAATGGTCTGATTGGTCCGAGGGAGTGCACATCATAACCGGACTTCAGGGAAACTGGAAGGCGAAAATGATTACGCCTGAAATCACCGATTGCTCCGGCGATTCAAAGGCGCGCTGGGTTCAGAAGAAAGTATTTATCAAGGGAAAAATCAAGAATGCTTTCATGTTTTCAACCGCTTTCGGCGTCTATTCTCCGTGGATCAACGGCCGGAGAGTAGGCGAGGACCTGCTCGCTCCCGGATGGACAAACTATCATAAGCATCTTCTGTATCAGACCAACGATGTGTCCGGCATGCTTCAGCCCGGCTGGAACCTGATCGGCGCAGTGCTTGGCGCCGGATGGTACAAGGGCCTTATGGGCTTTTTGGACCTTCGCAACAATTACGGAACCAAAACGGCGTTTCTTTGCCAGATTCTGGTTCGCTATGAGGACGGCACCGAGGAATGGATCATCAGCGATCCATCCTGGATCTTCGGCGATGCACCGGTCACTTTCTCTGAAATCTATCACGGCGAGCACTATGACGCCCGTTTGGAAAGTCCCATCTGGGGAAATGTCCAATATGATGAGGCCATTTCGCAGAATGCGCAGGAAATCTCCTTTGATTCCGCCAGCCTGACAGCGCAGCCGAACTGCCGCATCCGGTGCGAAACCATTCTTCCGGCAGTTCAGCTGATTAAAACGCCCGAAGGCGACCGCGTTATCGATTTCGGTCAGAACCTGACCGGCTGGCCGGAATTCGTTCTGAACGGCAAAAAGGACACCTGTTATGAGCTTAAGTGCTTTGAAACGCTGGATGCCAAAGGAAATGTGTATACTGCAAACCTGCGCTCTGCCAAGCAGGCCATCGTGTATACATGCAAAGAGGACGGCAGGGTGTCCTATCATCCGGAATTTACCTTCTATGGATTCCGTTATGTGTGGCTCAAGAATTGGCCGGAAGATGCGGAAGCTTCTGACTTCAAAGCTTGGGTTGTCCACAGCGAAATCGCACCCGCCGGTCACTTTGAATGCTCCGAACCGCTGGTCAATCAGCTGGCGCACAACATCGAATGGAGCCTTCGCGGAAACTTCCTGGATGTGCCTACCGACTGCCCGCAGCGCGACGAACGCATGGGATGGACGGGAGATGCGCAGATTTTCTGCGAAACTTCGACATGCTTCAGGGATACCTATTCCTTCTATCGCAAATGGCTGGCGGATGTTCGCGCCGATCAGACGCCCGACGGCGGCATTCCTCATGTTGTGCCCGATATCGTAACGCCGAATCCGGAAGAAACCAAGAATAACTGGCTGCTCAGCCAGGGCACGCACTCGGCTGCCGCATGGGCGGATGCGATTGTCATTTGCCCGTGGGTTTTGTACTGCGTATATGGCGATGAGCAGATCCTTAAGGAAAACTACCGCGCCATGAAAGCATGGATCGATTTCATGCATCGCAATTCCGTTGATGATGTATGGAATTACAAGCTCCAGTTCGGCGATTGGGTTTCCCTGGATTCTGAACCCGGAAGCTATTTCGGCGCAACGCCCAACGACTTTACCTGCACCGCCTATTATGCCTACAGCACCGGCTTGTTTGTCAGGATTGCAAAGGCACTTGGCAACGCGCAGGATGCTGATATGTACGAAAAGCTCTATCAGAGGATCGTCTCCAAATTCCGGACGCGGTATCTGGATGAAAACGGCAAGATCAATGTAAACACCCAGACGGCCCATATTCTGGCATTACAGTTTGGCCTGATTCCGAAGGACAAATGCGCTCTCAATACACGTGCGCTGGCTGACCTTGTCGAAGAAGCAGGCGGCCATCTCAAGACCGGCTTTATGGGAACCCCGTTTGCCACCTTCGCGTTGGGCGACGGCGGATGTGTCGATGAAGCATATGATCTTCTGCTTAAGGACGATTTCCCCTCGTGGCTGTTCCAGATTCGCATGGGAGCGACGACCATCTGGGAGCATTGGGACGGCATGCGTCCTGACGGCACCATGTGGAGCCCGAATATGAACTCGTTCAACCACTATGCCTACGGCTCTGTCGGCGCATGGCTTTACCGCAGAATCCTCGGCATCAATTATGATCCGATGAATCCCGGTTACGCGCATTCAATTATCCGGCCGCAGATCAGCAGCAGGATGCAGTCTGCCTCCGGCTGGCTCGACACGCCGTACGGAAAGCTGACGGTTTCATGGAAACTGGATGGAGATACATGCCGCCTGCATGTAGAAATCCCGGCCAATACGACGGCAACTGTGTATCTGCCGATATCTGAGATCAAGGGAAATCCTGCGGGTGCAGCGTTTGAAAAAGACGAAAACGGTATGCGCGCGGAACTCGTTTCCGGTAAATACGACTTCGAATTCTAAAACCGATGCATATTCTGTATTGCGGCGCGCCAGCGGAGATGTATGCATGCGCGCCGCTTGGAGATTTTTGGAAAAGTCTCTGAAAGGCGGTTGATACAAATGATTGATTTTTCATCCATGCATGTGCAGGATTTATTAACCCCTGAAGGATTTGTATGCGAGTGCGGTAAAATTCACAAGACGGATTTGAAGATTGCTTTGATCGGCAGAGGTGTTGTTCAGAAAATTGCGGAGGTCGTGCGGAAACTGAACTGCAGAAAGCCGTTTATCGTATATGATCTGAATACCTATGACGCGGCAGGGAAAATTGTCGAAGACGTTCTTGAGAAAAACGGCATAGAGATGAGCAGAATGTGCTTTAATACCCGTGCGCGTCTCATGCCGGCAGAATGGGAACTCGGCAGCATTATCATGCATTTTGATCCCTCCTGTGATCTCATACTGGGCGTTGGCGGCGGCGTAATCAATGATCTGTGCAAGATCATTGGAAAAGCAGTCAGACTTCCCACCGCAATTGTCGCGACAGCGCCGAGCATGGACGGCTTTGCCTCAAATTCCGGCGCTATGGAAGTCAATAATATCAAGACAACGCTGTATACGCCGGTTCCAAGCGCAGTGATCTGCGATACCGATATCCTGTGTGAAGCGCCTCTTCGCATGATATGGGCGGGAATCGGGGACATGGTTGCCAAATTTGTGTCCATTTTTGATTGGAGAATCAGCCATCTCGTAAACGGTGAATATTATTGTCAGGCGATTGCGGACATCATGCGTAAAGCAAGAAATGCAGCAGCAGAGAATATGGAAAAAGCGCTTCAAAGGGATAAAGAAGCGATTGCCGCCATCGTTGAAGGATTGGTGCTGGCGGGAATTGCCATGTCGTTTTCCGGCGTTTCGAGGCCGGCTTCGGGACTTGAACACTGCTTTTCCCATATCTGGGAGATGATGGCGCTGGAGCGCGGATGCTCATATGACCTTCACGGTATTCAGGTCGGCGTCGGGACATCTCTGGCTTCGTATGCCCTGAGCGCGTGGCGGAAATGGCTATCGGACAGCGAAAACACAAAGAATGCAGATCTGTCTTTCGACCGGCAGGCGTGGGAAGACAATGTTCGCCGTGTGTTCGGAAACAGCGCCGGGGAATTGATAGCATCTGCAAACAAGAGCGGAAGAAATGATCCGCGCGCCCGAAGGAAACGCGCAGAAACGATCATCGAAAACAGAGAAGAGATTATTAAAATCATGGATGAGGAACTGGCGTCTCTTGAAGAGATTATTGTGAAAATGAAAACGCTCGGCATTCCCACAATGCCTTCTCAGATCGGTATTTCCGATACCGATGCACTGGATGCGTTTGTTTGTTCAAGAGATATCCGGGACAGATATCTTTCCACTTCAATGATGTGGGATGCAGGCGCCCTTCAGGTGATTGCAAAGGATATGAAGATGTATCTTGAGAATGAAGTTGCAGTGCGAGTATTATGAGGAGATAAAACGTACTTTTCCTCGAACGATGAGCAAAGACCAGTTCTATCAAGTCGCACATATCAGCAAGGCAACAGCTCTGTATCTCCTTCAAAGCGGTCTCGTTCCATGGAAAGACTCTGGCAAGAAGACCGGACGATATACCATAAAGACAACCGATCGTAATTTGAACACACATGCCCTCATCAACGGTTAACAACTCTGCTGATGATAAGTCCAGTTTTTTCTTTTTGGTTGCTGTTGTTACTGCCCATTCAAAATCTGTCTTTGATCCAAAATCAGGCAGGCGGATTACAGAAATCCGGTTAAAGGTTGACTTGTCAGAGTAGTCGACAGCATCAAGAACGGTACGCCCGAAAGGACTAAATTTTTTGTTAGAAAAAATCGCATAAATACCGGGTTTACAGATCGTATTCGGTACATATTCCGGCTTGTAATTTAAGAAAAACAGCACCGGTCCAGGCAATTTCTGTCTGACCGGTGCTGTTTCATTTTCTCGTGCGCATCTCACATGTTTCCAGCCGTTTGGCCCGGTTGACACAGAAGATTGATTACTTTTTAAGCTTTGTAGATTTGCTGAGTGCCATGAATGGCTTCTTCTAAATATACATTGCTCCAGCGTCTTGCGCCCTCTTTATCCCGATTCAGCAAGTGACGGTACAATTCTTCCACATTGCTGTGAAGTGCTGCGACACCGTATTTCTTGCAGAAGC
>JAEDIV010000085.1 GCA_016296675.1 Clostridia bacterium | reverse complement strand
GAGGAAGTGCGCTCCCTCTCCATACCTCTCCCGGAGGTTTGTTGATGATCTGAAGGGGCTGTCTCATTAAGAAGAAAACCTCAAAAAAGCATCAATGCGGGACGGGAAACCCGTCCCCTACAGGAAGAAACCATCGCGCTTCCGTTGTAGGGGACGGGTTTCCCGTCCCGAAATCTTAGATTGTTTCATGAAGATACACAAAATCCGGAGTTTAAAAGTATTTTGAGACAGCCCCTGTTTTATGTCTATTGAATCGTATAGGATAGCTGGATTTCTGCGGTGCCTTTGACTTCATCATTATAGTAGGAACCATGGGGTAAAAGACGCAATTCAATGATTGCGGTTTCACCGGTTTTGGTCAGGGTTTCCCACTGGAGCCGCCTGGTCGCGAGATCCGTGAAGAGAAACTTGGGCGGCTGCTTCTGGCTTGGTCCGAGAAGCTTTGTAAGGCGGTCGATAATGGGTTGAATGTTGTCCCAGACCTGTTCGGGTGTAACTTCCTCAGGATAGCTCCAGGAGATGAAATCGATGATCTTTTTTGAATTGTACTGGCTGCCGATATGGATATAAGGTGTTCCGAAAGAATTTCCCTGATCAAAACGGGAATGGAAGTCATAATCATCATGAGGGTTATTCTTTGATCCAAGAATGCGGACGATGTCAGCCGATGTGGGCAGCGTGTAAGTGCAATCGACGAACAGAAAAGAAGACATGGTGAACAGAAGGCATAGAATGATCAATGGAATGAGTACTCTTTTGCGAAGATGCTTTGGCGGCGCGTCGTCGTCTTCTTCTTTTGCGGGTGGTGTGATTTTGACAAGCCACCAATATAAAGGGTTGTACCATAGGATAATGGCGTTTAAAACGGTTATGCGATTAAAAAACTCTCTGGATACTTTCTTTCTGAGAATCAGTGCTGTAATGGTCAGAAGAATGATCCCGGCCAGCCATATACGTGAAAGAATATGCATGATATCCGGTGTTTGAAAGGCGAGCGACTGCAGAAGTGTGTTCGGATGATAGGGGATCGGGATCTTGATCAGCGCATTTTTCAGAAAAAACGGCTCGAGCAATGTGCCGCAAACGATCATGATGGCGCAATAGAGAGTCGTCATCCATTTCATGCAATCATCCGAATAAATATCTTCTTCATTCGGCCAGAAGTATTTGAAACAGATCAGCGGCAGCATCGAATAAAACAAGCGAATTCCCATGATGCCGATCTCAATGAAAACAGATGCCATGCAGTCACCTCCTTGTTTATAGTATACAACAAAGATATAAATTGTACAAGCAGTAAAGAATACAAACAATAGCGCCCTGTCTTCGATTGAAAACAGGGCGCTGATTTTATAATAATCTTATCAGAATATCTGAAATAAACGCAGCAGCGCAGGCGGCTACGGCTACGGTCAGGAGGGATTTTCCAAAGAGGGAAAAGATGACGGCGGCCAGGCAGCCGATGGCGGCGGTCAGGGTGTTTCCGGTGGCGGTAAAGATATCCGGGATGGTCATGGCGGTCAGTACCGCGTAGGGGAGATAATAAAGGAGGCTTTTTATAAAGCGGGATTTGATCTGGCGTCTGAAAAGCACAAAGGGAATGGCGCGGATTAAATAGGTTACAAGCGCCATGACGAGGATATAAAGATATACTTTTGCGTCAGACATTTTCGCTTTCCTCCTTGCCCGTGTTTACCGGGAAGCGCCATGCGGCGAAAAGGGAGGCGAGGACGGCGCAGATGATGACGGAGAAACCGGGCGTGATAAAGGAGAAAAAAGGAAGATAGCGAACGGCAAGACTTAAAAGAGCGCAGACGGATACACAAATGGCCAAAGCGCGGGATTTGGTTGCCGGAGGAAGCACGATTGCGATAAACATGGCATAAAGCATAAGACCCATGGCGTTTTTAAGGCTTTCGGGCAGGATATTTCCGGCGGTTGCGCCTAAGAATGTGCCGAGCACCCAGCCGATAATGGGCAGAAGCATGAGTCCGTAAAAATACCGGGCAGTGATTTTGCCCTTCTGGTGCGCGGCAACAGCGAAGATTTCATCGGTCATCGCGAAGGAGCACAGCATTCGCCTGGGGGTTGTGAAGGTGTCGTCGAGCTTTTGCGTCAGTGTGATGCTCATAAGCGCGTAGCGGATATTGATGATGAATTCAGAGAGAATCATTTCGATCATCGGTCCGGCAGCAATAATGATGTTAAGACCGGCCAACTGGCCTGCGCTGGTAACGTTTACCAAAGAGATAATGGTCGCGGTCAGCGTGGAAAGTCCGCCTGCGGCAGCGAGAATACCGAAACCGAACGACACGGATAAATAGCCCAGCGCAATCGGTACGCCGTCTTTCAGACCGCGCAGAAATATACTGTTGTTTTTTGATGCCTGCATAAATTTTCATATCCTTCAAAAAGAATACGTACATTATACATCCGACCGCATGAAGGAAACCATCATCAAATGTAAATTCGCATTCGCAATTAGATTGATTTTGATATCGGTTGTGGTATAATGAGACAAACATGGAATAAAGAGGAGAAGAATTTAAATGATTTCAATGGATATGCTTCGCGCGCTTGTTGAAAAAAATATGCCCTGGGCGATCGAAACCAGACGCGCGCTTCATAAAATTCCGGAAACCGGATTTCAGGAAGTCAAGACGAGAAAGCTGATTTCAGAAAAGCTTACAGAAATCGGATGCGAGTATAAGGAAGAAAACGGCTGGATCACCGCATTTGTAAAGGGCGGAAAAGAAGGCCCTGTGACAGGCATCCGCGCGGATTTTGACGCCCTGCCCGTAACTGAGCCTGAAGGCTGCCCGTTCAGAAGCGAGCACGAGGGCTGGATGCATGCCTGCGGACACGACATGCATACGGCCATTCTCCTGACGGTGGGCAAGATTGCAAACGAAATCAAGGACGAGCTGCCCGGCGGCGTGAAGCTTTTATTCCAGCCCGCGGAGGAGAGTATCGGCGGCGCAAAACCGATGGTCGAAGGCGGCGTGATGGAAAACCCGACGGTGGACCGCGTATACGGCCTTCATGTGATGCCGCGCCTTGTGACCGGAAATGTTGAAACGCGCGCCAATACGCTGAATGCATCCACCGATACCGTCAAAATCACCGTAAAGGGCATTTCATCTCATGGCGCGTACCCTGAAAACGGCGCGGACGCGATTGTTTGCGCGGCGCAGATCATTACTGCGCTTCAGTCCGTCGTCGCAAGAAACGTGTCGCCCCTTGACAGCGCGGTAATTACGCTCGGTATGATTGAAGGCGGCCGCGCAGGGAATATCATCTGCGACGAAGTGAAGATGAAGGGAACGCTCAGAACCGCAAACAAGACCCTTCGCGAGATGATGATTCATCGCATTGAGGATATTTCAAATATGATCGCAAGCGGCATGGGCTGCACGGCGATAGCGGAAGTAAGTGAAGGCTACAGCGCGCTTGTCAATACGCCCGAACACGCGGACAGAATTCTGAATATCGCAACGGAGCTTTTCGGAAAGGAAAACGCGCTTGTCAAGGACGCGCCCAGTATGGGCGGCGAGGACTTTTCGTATTTCCTCGATAAAGCTCCCGGCGCATTCTTCCACGTCGGTTGTTCACCGGATAAAGACCATATCGGAGCGCCTTTGCACAGCGAGCTTTTCAATCCCGATGAAAACGCTATGCGCGTAGGTATTCTCATGGAGCTTACGCTGGCGGTGAAGGAATAAACTGCGTTTTTTGCATTTTCCAAAAGGCTCCCTTGTGTAAAGGGAGCTGGCGCGGCGAAGCCGCGACTGAGGGATTGTCGCTATCTATAGTGCAGAAACGGAGGATGTACAATGCAATACAAACACAACAAGCAATTGGTTCCTCTGGCAAAATCCCTTCGAAAAAAATGACCAAGGAGGAAAGGCATCTCCGGTACGACTTTCTGAAGGGTTACCCTGTACGTTTTTCAAGGCAGAAGGCGCTTGGAAAATACATAGCGGACTTCTATAGTGCGGAAGCGAAAATAGTGATAGAACTCGACGGCTCGCAGCATTATCAGGAAGGAAATCTGGAAACGGATCAGAAGCGCACCGGAATTTCTGGAAAAGTATGGACTTAAAGTGATAAGAATTGCGAATAACGAAGTGAATCGGGATTTTCAAGAGGTTTGCGAATTGATTGATAGAGAGGTACGGCAATCCCTCAGTCAGCTTCGCTGACAGCTCCCTTTACACAAGGGAGCCTTTTTGCTGCGTATCGTAATTACCGGGAAGGAGAATATACATGGCAAAATGGATCCTTTTTACGCTTGCGGCGATTGCATTTGCAATTGTTGGAATCGGCGGCTTTATTGAAAAGATGCGCAGAAAGGCTGAAAATTCAAACTTTGTTCACGCGCAGGAAATCGGTTTTTGGGTGGGAACAGTACTTGGCGGAGCATGTTTGTTTTTGGCATGGAACATGGACAGCCTTGCTTATGCAATATGCTTTTGTGTGGCGTCTCTGTTCGGTTCATTTTTGCTTTTGAACTGGCAAAACAACGCGTTTATATTCGATGAAAAAGGATTCACAGAGCGGAATCTGTTTGGCAAAACGAAAAGATATACTTACGATCAGGTTTCCGGCTGGCAGGAAGACAGCCAGCTTCCCGGGATTGTATTTGTATATGTAAATGAAAAAAAGATCGGGATCAATCGCAATTGGAAAAACGGAGATGCATTGTTCGACGCTATAGAGGACGGCTACAGAAGAATGAAGGATCATCAGGAATTTCCTGAAATACCTTTGCTTAAAAAAGGCGAAAAAGGATTCGCCTCGCATGTATACAGACCGCAGGATTATTATCTGCGCTTTGGCGTGCTGATTGGCGTTGCTGTCTCTTTCGGCGTTATGTGCGTAATGGGCGCGTGCAGACCTGCCAATCCGGGAAATCTGATGGCTTATGAAACGGTGTTCTATGAATGGGAAACGCAGGAAGGGAATCTGATTCTGCGCGACCGGGATGTTCCGGAGAATTTTGTCATTAACGGATACGATGATTGCCTGAATGCGCTTGAAGAAATTACACAAAAGATTGATGAACAGAAGCCTTTGACCGTATGGGTGAAATACAAGGAAATGACAATTGCCGATCCGCATTACCGCATCTTTGCCATTGCTTCTGAAGACGGTCTGCATATGACGGTCGAAGAAGCCAATCGGTATGACCGGACAATGATTCCGCTGATTGCCGGCATATTTGCGGCGGTGATTGCGATCATTCTGTGCATATTCGCTCTGTACTATGCCGTTGGAAGCAATCCGAAGAGGTATCCCGAATGGCTGGTATACCGCCTGTTCAAGAAAGACAAGATCAAGATATAGCGCAGGCTTTAAGTAGTTAAAACAGCGTGTGAGTACGGATGCCAAAAGGCTCCCTTGTGTAAAGGGAGCTGGCGCGGCGAAGCCGCGACTGAGGGATTGTCGCTATCTATAGTGCAGAAACGGAGGATGTACAATGCAATACAAACACAACAAGCAATTGGTTCCTCTGGCAAAATCCCTTCGAAAAAAATGACCAAGGAGGAAAGGCATCTCCGGTACGACTTTCTGAAGGGTTACCCTGTACGTTTTTCAAGGCAGAAGGCGCTTGGAAAATACATAGCGGACTTCTATAGTGCGGAAGCGAAAATAGTGATAGAACTCGACGGCTCGCAGCATTATCAGGAAGGAAATCTGGAAACGGATCAGAAGCGCACCGGAATTTCTGGAAAAGTATGGACTTAAAGTGATAAGAATTGCGAATAACGAAGTGAATCGGGATTTTCAAGTGGTTTGCGAATTGATTGATAAAGAGGTACGGCAATCCCTCAGTCGGCTTCGCTGACAGCTCCCTTTACACAAGGGAGCCTTATGGATTACATCCGTAGTACATACTAACGGAGTATAAAGGAGAAATATGTTTATCGTTCAAGAATATCTTGAATCGCTTCTTTCGATCATGAAGAAGGATTTCGGCGACAGACTTTTGTATATGGGCCTTCAGGGCAGCTATCTGCGCGGAGAAGCGACGGAGGACAGCGATATTGATATCATGGCAGTGATCCGGGATTTCTCGGTTTCTGATATGATTTTGTATAAAAAGGCCATCGAATCTTTGAAGACGCCCGAAAAGTCCTGTGGGTTTATCTGCGGGCTTGACGAGATCAAAAACTGGAATCCTTTGGAAATCTGTCATCTTCTGAACACGACGAAGGATTATTACGGATGCCTTTCGGATCTTGTGCCTGCATATTCCGATTCGGATGTACGCGCGTTTGTGAAGATGAGCCTTGGAAATCTGTATCACGAAGTCTGCCACAGATTCATTCACAGACCGCTTCACAGGAGCGCTGAAACGCTGCCCTATACGTATAAGGCGGTGTTTTTCATTCTTCAGAACCTTCATTATCTTGAAAAGGGCACTTTTATCGGAACGAAAAGAGAGCTTCTGAAAGCGCTGTCCGGCAAGGACAAGCAGGTGCTTGAAACTGCGCTGGCATACGGAAGGGGAGAAGAGGTGGATTTTGATTCGGCTTTCAATCTTCTTTTCGCATGGATGAAAGAGGCGCTTATAAGAACATCATTGAGTGAGCAATATTGAAAAAGGGGCTGTTGCAGATTTTTTGCTTCTGCAACAGCCCCTTTTTAGAATTCGCTTGGGTATTTCTTTTTCAGAAGTACTTCCGCCCAATGGCAGGCGGGGTATTTATAGGTAAAGCAGTAGAGATTTCGGTGTTTTTCAAGGTTTATTTTCTTTTGAAAGCTGGTTTTGTTGGCGGTATTTTTGACGTACCCTTCGCAGCTGATGACATTTCCTTTTTCGGATCTGAAAAAGGGGCAGATGTAATGAACGGTTTTGCTGTCGTGATAATTCTGGCCCGGCAACGGAATTCTTTTCCTCCCTTCAAGCGCTGTTTTATTCAAAATCATATGGTATCTCTCAATAAGCGCCGAAGTTCGAAAAAAACCGACATATATTTCCGACAGGTGCATATATTTATCATGTGTAGTGAAATGGAACCGGTTCACAGGACAAGTATAGCATGGAATGAATCCAAAGTAAATAGAAAAACTCATAAAACTTGATTTATATTAGATGTTATTATATAATGTGGTAGAGGTGTTATACATGAGTATCAAAGCGATTCGAAAGGAACTGGGTTTATCACAGCGTGAATTTGCGCATTTGTTCGGCGTACATCAAACGGCGGTCAGTCAATGGGAGACGGGAAGAACCACGCCGGAGACGGAAATCATGATACAGATTGCGCGGGCAACCAATCATTCTATGGATGAGATTCTGGATATTCACACAGGAAAGATTGAATTCGCCGGCGCGGGAAAACGCGAAATTATGATGCCGGACGACAGCATGGCCGGCGCGCGCATCAGGAAGGGGGACACGGTATATATCTGTAAATCCGACAAGGAATATGAAGATGCAAGCCTGATCGGCGTGCAGCGGAAAAGCGGGAACACGGTAAGATATTTACGGGTCATCGGCGCAGAGAAATATCTTTCAGACGCGCAGACGCCTGCAGTGATTGAAAAAATGTCGGAGTCCGACAGGATCCTTGGAATTGTATATGGGTTCTATGCAAATTTGAAGGAAGTCTGATCCCTGTCTAATATACAACCGCTCCCGGAAGTCCGTCAGAGGACGCCGGGGGCGGCTAAGTATTTGTTTATCAGGTTTTCGGTATGACCATATCCCAATCGGTGATGCCGTCGGCGGTCAGAAGCCAGTTGAGCGCATAATGACGTTCGTATACGACGTCGTGATCGATGTTCATCGCCTTCAGCGTTTCCTCGTCTGTGCGCACGCAAATGCTGTGCAGACGGAAGATGACGTCGTGCATGCTCAGAACCGTGCTGACGGGGCGGGGCTTGGCGATTTTCAGAAGCATTTCCGTATCAGCGTCGCGGATGATGCGCAATAGACTTTCCGCATCCGCGCGTTCGCTCGGCCATCCGATGTTGATCAGGCCCAGCGCCCACAAAAGCACCTGGCATGATTCCATGCGCAGTTTGAATGCGGAATGCTGGATTTCGCGCCCGCGGACAATATAGTCCGCTTCTTTGCTTGTGAACAGGCGGCTTACGCCGTACTGGTTGTCAAGGCGTTTGACAGCATTTGCGACAAACACATGCGGCGCAGAAATTTCGCGTGCAGAAGAAGTGTACGCCTGCGCTTTGAGCGCACAGGCAAACAGAGCGACGAGGCGGTCGAGAATCTCTTCGCTGTCGCGCAGCTTCGCTTTCGATTCGCGAATCTGAACCGGCATCTCGGCGGGAATATTGACATCGTGTTTTTTGAGAATTTCGATGCTCTTTGCGCGGCGGATTTCATCGGCGGCATCCTGATCTGCTTTGCTGACGGCGTTTCCGCTTCTTCGAATGGGCATGAATTCACGAAAGTCCGTGCGCCCGTCCTCGGAAATGAGCAGCTTTCTGTCCCAGCGGTGCAGTTCGGCCTGCTCGTTCAGAACGAAGCCGCATACCATTTCCGCGATCTTATAAACGGCCGAGACCAGAAGACTTAAGTCGCTTTCGGAATACGGCGGATGGAGCGTGAACTCGGCAAAAGCGTTGAACACTCCGATCTGCATAAGCGCTGCGTTTTTTACGTCGCGCTCAGAAAGATAGGTGTCCTTAAAGCGCGAGGCCAGATAACCGGTCTGCGCGGAGACGTTCTCAGGATCGGTTGAAATTTTCACATTTACGCGCGTATCCTGCGTGAGACGGCACAAAAAGCCGGCCGCGTCCTCGCTTACGGAGCGGAAGGCGGAGATGATGCCGCCCCGAATCAGCGTCATTGCGATTTCGCGTTCTTCCACATATCCGTACATCCACAAAGAAAAGGGAGACTGCTCGTACTCAGGGTTTTTTTCGGCTGCTGTATCCTCTTCCTGAGAAACGGTTTTCTCTTCGGGCACAGCATATTCCGCCTGCTGAGGGCGGGCGGTCCGGGTATTTTCGGGCACATAAACGGGCTCTTCTTTTTCTTCTTCCCAAGTCTGATCTTCATCAAGAGGCGCATATGCTTCCTCTGCGGTCAGGCCGATGTGTCCTTTTTTGTGTTTTCTGAAAAAATTTGAAAAAAACTTGAGTGCCATATCGGTTTTACTCCTTTGTAAGCATCTATAGTATATCATAATGCAACCCGATTGACAATCAAAAAACAGCACTTGAAGTGCTGTTTTTTTAGCTTTCCTTTACAGACGGACGGTTTGTCCGGCGGGAATATGGACGAGTTTTTTGTCGATCTCCATCCAGACATCGATGGAAGAAGGATTATAAAGCATGGAGCCGTCGGCGGAAGAGACGAGCTGCTCGGATGCTTTGACGTAATCGTAGATTTCGATGTTCGTTGCATACCAGACGTCTTCGCGGTTTCCGATATGACTGAGAAATTCTTCGATGACATGCCAGTTGTTTGCGCCTTCAAATTCATACGCATGGCCCCAGAGATAGAAAAGCCACGGATCACGCTCGACTTTCCCGTTTACGAATTTCTCCGAAAGCTCCATGAGCATGGGATGATTGTGGTGGCAGGTTGCGCCCAGGCGCAGCCAATCCTTCGGCATACTGAAATTGAGATGCGCTTCAACGGTTCTGGAATAGGCGATTCCGCAAAGGCGCAGGATGTCGACAACATCGTCGGAATACGTGCCGAACGGATAGGCCATGCCGCGGATGATGGTGTGGAAGGCGTCTTCAAGGCCTTTTCGGTCATTGATGATTTCTGTGACGGCGACAGGGGTGGGGAGAGATTCAAGGAACGGGTGCGTGTATCCGTGAATGGCGACTTCAATATCATCGCCCTCATAGGCTTTCAGACATTCGGAAAGCGTCATGCGCCTGTGAACCTGTCCTTCGGGATACACGGTTCCCTCTTCGGCAAACAGACCTGCGCCGATGTTGAACGTGCCCTTTACACCGTTTTTGCGCATGATTTCGATCAGGCGGACATCCTGCTGCACGCCGTCATCATAGCTCATGGTGAATGCCTTTGCTTTTCCGCCGGGGAAGCGGAGTCGCATGTTTTGCATAAGTATTTCCTCCTTGAATGATCAGGTTTCGAGAATGCTATCATCATAGCTGCCGTTTAGCAGCCCAAGAACGTTTTTTGCCTCTTCATAGGCGCTGAAAGGAACCAGCACGCTGATTGCGTCCAGGCGCATGCCGATGGTCATGCCGAACGCATCGGCGTGTCCGCCCTTGAAAAGCGCGGGGATACCATGGTCTTTCAAAAGAGGCTTGAGCATTTCTGCTTTTAGATAGTCCACCTTGTCAAGAAGCACCGGCTCGTTTTCTTCCGGCTGAACAAGCGCGGGCGCATGCTTGCAGTCGGGGCAGGAAGTGAGATCCGAAAAGACCTTTAAACATTTGGGACAATATTTCTGCATGGAAATCCCTCCTGTCAGTCGCGGCGTTTGTTGCCCTGCGCGATGGCGATCAGGCGCAGAAGCTGTAAAATGGCGGAAACCGCGCTGACAACATAGGTTTTCGCGGCGGCGGAGAGCATGGCGTTTGCCATCGGCTTTTCTGATTCCGTCATGACGCCGTTTGCGCCCATCAGGCTGAGCGCGCGGGAGGAGGCGTTGAACTCGACGGGCAGGGTAATGAGCGTGAAAAGCACGATCAGGACATAAAGGGCAATGCCGATATGAACAAGCGGCGAAAAGCCCAGAATCAGGCCCAGGAAGAAAATGGGCCAGGAAAGCTTCGAACCAAAGTTGACCATAAAGACGGACGAATTCCGAAGCATCAGGGGTGCATAGCCTTCAGCGTGCTGAAGCGCATGGCCTGCTTCATGGGAAGCAACGGAAACCGCGGCGATGCTGTCGGAATGCGCAACAGCATCCGAAAGCCGGAGCGTTTTCGTGGAAGGATCATAGTGATCGGACAATGTTCCGCTTGTGCGCTCGATTTTCACATCCGTAAGGCCGGCGTTTTTCAGGATGAGATTTGCCGCTTCGTAGCCGGTCATGCGGCTGGATACCTGCACCTGACTGTATTTATTGAATTTTCTTGAAACCGATCCCTGCACGATCAGGGAAACAAAGAACATGACGATGATCAAAAAGTACAATGTATTTGAATTCATGGACGCGTTTCCTTTCTGTAATATGGATACGCTTATTATAGCACAGATTGAACCGGTTTACTATGCTTTCATATCAATTATCTTCCATTCGCCCGATTCGATTTCGGCGCGGTAATAGATGGGCACGGCTTGTGAAACAACGGGCGTGATCCTTTTAAGAACCGCGATTGCGCTTCGGCCGTCGGGGGGCGTAAAGCGGAGCGGAACAGCGGAGTATGCGCTTTCAATGATCTGTTTTGTCTGTTCATCAAGCGTGAACGTTGGGAAAAGGCAGGAAGCGAGAACATCCTCCAGGTGAAAAATTACGGCCTGTGCCGCCATGAGCGCACATTCAACGGGCGTCACGGCGCGAAAATCCTGGTCGGGATTCGGGCTTATGCGCGATGAGATCTTTTCAAAACGCGTATCAGCCAACTGATATACATCCTCCCTTTCATGGCCGGCAAGATCGCCGACAGGGGAAATTACGCGTATCTTGGATCCGGGCAGGAAGGTAATTTTGCGGCCTGTTACGGACAAAAGCATGTGTTCGCCCGTTTGCGTAAGCGCCAGCGCATATCTGTCGCCGCTTTCGCTGTCGCCGGAAACATACAGCGTCCCTTCGCCCTCGGCCAGCACGGGTTCAAGCGCGCCGCACGGCAGCGCATGAACGCTGATGCGCCCCTGAAACTCCGTTTCGAGACAGGCGCTTGCGGGTGTTTTTATATATTTGAAAGTTTTGCCGGCGCCGGAGATGGTCTTGACGACAGGGGAAAGGGTGTGGATTTTCCGGGGATCCAGATGGATTTCCGTGATGCCGAATGGCCATGAGACCGCGGTTGCCCCCATGCCTTCTTTAAAGGATTCTCCCACAAGCTTTCCGCTTGAAAATGCCGCGCGCACAGTGCACGAAAGCGCCATCGGGTGAAAAGGATGCATCTGAAGAGCGATCGCGCCGAAGGGCGCGATGGGCCGAAACACGGGCGCATCCTGC
>JAEDIV010000224.1 GCA_016296675.1 Clostridia bacterium | reverse complement strand
GATTTCAGGAGATCGGCCCCTCCCCATCAAAAAAGGAACTTTTTTGATGGCTTGAGCCTCCCTTCAAAGGAGGCTTGCGTCATTTATGGTATTCTTGTGCACAGAGCGAACCGTTTCTTCCGCTTATAGAAATCAGATAGTGCCTTTCCAGGCCGTATTCGTCTGTAAAGTCCAGGCCAAAGGTGGTCATATCCCCCCAGAACGTCACTTCGAGAACAAGCGGTAAGTCGCTTCTTATCAAAGCGTTTTCATACAGAATGCGATCCTTTTTCCAGAACGCATCTCCCGGCTGAAGCGAGAAAAAACGCACATTTTGAATTACATTTCGGGGATAGAGCGCAACCTTCACGGAATACTCCGATGCATCCGCCGGACAGAAAAGGTATTTGTCTTCATTCAAAATATCTTCGTCCAAAAAGGCAATCACGGCAGGAAGTGTCTTTTGGTATTCCATTTGCGTTATGTTTACCCATCCCGCGCCGGACTTAAGCCTGCCCCAGAGGTTGTTTTCATCGTCAAATACAGTTTCAACAATCGTATAAACGCCGTCTTTGCCGATGTTCTTGCGGTAGAGCGCGTCAAAACCTGCGTTATCAAAAATCGACACCCATTTGGGAAGCTTTACAGTAAAAGGCGTTTCAGGATATCCATACGCGTTTTCGAACGCATATGTAAGTTTCACCCAGCCCGCGCCGGATTTGAGTTTTCCCCACATAAAGCCGTCTTCGCCAATTCTCTCCTCCGCAATCGTAAAAACGCCGTCTTCGCCCACATAACGGTTAAAACCATAATTTTCGCCCGGGCCGAGGTAAATTGCTGTATCCGCCGAAAGCTTCATAAGATACGGCGTCTCACAAAATGCCGAGAAGGAAAAAAGCACCGCGATTACAATGATGATCCCTGAAAGCTTTTTCACGTTCCATTCCTCCCTTGTAACGGTTTTCCTATCTATTGGACGAAACGCATTGCCAATTCGTTCTCAAAAGACAGAAATTGGCAAAATACCCTTCACACCAAAAAAACAAAAACCCTCAAGCCATTGCTTGAGAGCGAGCACCTCCATGGGGACTCGAACCCCAGTTTTCGCCGTGAGAGGGCGACGTCTTGACCGCTTGACCATGGAGGCAAAGTGGCTGGCGAACTAGGATTCGAACCTAGAATGAACGAGTCAGAGTCGTTAGTGTTACCGTTACACCATTCGCCAACGTGTCAACCGAGCACAACGTGCCCGACCGACGAGAGATATTATAGCGTGGTTTGCCTCCGATGTCAAGCGATTTTCAAAAGTTTACAAAAATATTTTCATCATTGCATCGAAAAAAGTCTGATTTTGAAAAAGATACCGTTTTTTGCTTTATTCCCCGATTTCTTCCGTTTCTCCCTCAAGTTCCGAGAGCTTTCTGTTCATTGCGCGCGTTCTCACGCCCACGCTGTCAAGATCGCCCGCTGCCTGTTCAAGGCGGGTTCTGGCCTTATTGAGCGTTTCTCCGAACAAAGCAAACTCGCGCTTGACGCCAATAAGCATCTTAAGAATCTCGCTGGACCTTTTTTCCATCTGAACCGTCTGAAAGCCCATCTGAAGGCAATTCAAAAGCGCCTGCAGCGTAGACGGCCCGACGGGCAAAACATGAAATTCTCTCTGCAGCCGATCGGCAAGGCCGCGTCTTATCAGCACTTCGCCGTACAGACTCTCCGCAGGCAAAAACATAATCGCAAAATCCGTGGTGAAGGGAACGGCGATATATTTGGACGCAATCTTTCGCGCCTGTTCGACAATCGCCGTTTCAAACGCGCGGGCGCATTTCTCAATCGCCTTTTTATCGCCCGATTCCCCGGCCGACAAAAGTCTTTCATAGTCCTCAACAGGAAATTTGCTGTCGATGGGCAGAAGCACCGCGTTATCGCCCGTCTTTCCCGGAAGACGCACGGCAAACTCGACGCGCTCATTGGAACCTGCCTGAACACAGACATTTTCCTCGTACTGGGATGGCGTCAGCGTATCTTCAAGCAGCGTGCGAAGCCTGACTTCGCCCCAGACGCCTCTCGTTTTCACGCCCGTCAGCACCTTTTTAAGATCCCCCACACCTTCGGCGATCGTTTTCATTTCTCCGATTCCGCGATACACGTTTTCAAGCTGACCGCTCACCAGCCGGAACGATTCGCCCAGGCGCGTTTCCAGCGTCTTTTGAAGGCTCATGTCCAAAGACGCGCGCATGTCGTCCAGCTTTCTGTCGCTCATTTCGCGCATGGTTTCGATGCTTTCAGACACTTCCCGTCTCATGCGTTCCTGACGGATCTCCATGTTCTGGGAAACCGTCGTAAGGTTTTCCGTCGCCATGCCCATGGTTTCTGATATTGTCCGGACGGAAGCGCGGATGCGACCGTTTGCGTTCATCACGCGCTCATCCAGCCTTCTGATCATCGCAGCCGTTTTCTGAATCTGCCTTTTATTCAGAAAATATACAACCGCAATCAGAAGCGCAAACGCGGTCAACACAGCCAAAATCGCCGTCACACCCGGATTTGAGTTGATAAACTGAATCATTTGTCCTCCTTGAGAAAGCTTTCGCCCACGCGGATTCCGTCCACGGCGGC
>JAEDIV010000223.1 GCA_016296675.1 Clostridia bacterium | reverse complement strand
AAAAAGGCGTATGCCCGAAGTGCGGGTACAAGAAGCAATAACTTCTATACAAAAATAGAACACCCGAAGAGTCCACACACGGATTCTTCGGGTGTTCCGCTTGTTTCATAAAAGCGTCTTACGGGCGTGGCTGTTCTGTCATTTCAGCGCGTCGAACGCCTGTATGACTCTTGTCTCGCATTCGATCAGGCGAGAAAAATCCATCCTTGGCGTGTATACGCTTTCGAGCTCATCGTGCAGGCGCTTGGCTTCGCCCATGGCGGCGGACGCCTTTTCTGTCAAAGCATTATACAGGTCTTTGTCTCCCGGACGGCAGGCGGGGGATCTGACATAGGATTCATAGGTCTTTTGGGCTGTGTCCGTTTCTTCACTTGTGATCAGAAGACAATGATCCGGAAGATAGAGGTGAGAAAGCTTTGACGGGCATACCGGGCTTGGGAAGAGGATAACATCCTGCCCCAGAGATTGCGCCTTGTGGGCCGTCAGGCGTAAAAGCATGTCGACATGCGAAGGAAACGGAGATGGTATACTGATGATGGATCCGCTGTGAAAGGTGCTTAGATAGCTTACGCGGCCTTTGTGCGTGTATGCGTCAAGAAAAAACGTGCGTTTCGCGCCGAAACCGCTTTTCTTCGGAAGGAAGGCGAGGATTTCCTCCGACACCTCGCCGGCCAGACGCATATCTTCTTCGGCTTCATTTGCGCGCTCAATTTCTTCCGCGCTTTTCAGATACCGGCATGCGGCGTGAAATGCCTTTTTCATGTCGGAATTGATTTTCTGAATCTGGTCTGCTTCTTTATAAAGCGCGCCTTCGTCCAGAAAATCGCCCATGCTCAGGATGCTTCCCGTCGCGCCCGGAAAGGGCGGATCATATGTGTGCGGCGCGGTTGCGTCCATGATTGCGCCCATGATGGTTTCATCTACGATGCCGTCAAGGCTGTCGGGGTCCGATGAGCAGTGAAATGCGCTTACTGCGTGGCCGAGGGATTTCTGGCGCTGCATGATTCGTTTCATCAGCCCGCTTTTGCCGGTTCCGGGTGCGCCCTTGATAAAGAAGGTTTTTCTCGAGGCGGAAAATATGCCGTCAAATCCGGAATAGAAGCCGGCGGACGTGTTCGCGCCGGCGAAGCATTCGATGCCTGTTTTCATAAAAAACCCTGCCTTTCCCAAATACCCGATAAGTATATGAAAAAGGCAGGGTGGTTATGCGTGAAGCAGTCTTTTTTTGTCAGACGCTTGCGTAGCCGAGCAGGACCATCGAAACAACGGCGATGATCAGGCCGATGATCTTGGGAAGCGTCAGCTTTTCCTTGAAAAGGAATGTCGCATACAAAGCGCTCATGATCAGAACGCCGCCGTTTTCGACCGTGAAAAGCACCGCAACATCGACAAGGGACATGATGTAGACCAGAAGGTTGATGGCGACGGTTGCGGATATACAGCAGAGAATCAGATGAAGGGTGGAAAGGCGCGTCTGCCGAAAGCAGGAGAGAGCCGCTTTTTTTGCTTTGGAGAGGACGAGAAGAAGCCCCATGAGCGCGGAGGGAAGGAAGGTGAGGATGATCATTTCCGTGCGCTCGGCTTCCTGCAGGATCTTCTGCTGGGCGTTGAAAAACGCGCCGTATGCGCCGTTTGCAAGGAACAGAAGCGCGCAGTAGACATAGAACATCCTGTTGGTCTTGGACGCTTTTTCGCTCTTTTTTTTCGTAAGCCCGTCGGCGTTCAGAAACGCAAACGCGGCCAGCATAAGAAATATGCCGAAATACTGAATACCCTTAAGCGATCCGCCGAAGATCAGAACGGATTCCAGAAGCGGGATCAGAATGCCGCCGGAGAGAAGGGAAAGGTTCGCGATGGCGTAGGAACCCAAGGAAGTGGCCTTGATGAGGGTGATATTATAAAGAAGAAGCGCGCATGCATTTAACAGGCCGAACAGCACCGTCTGCCACGAAGGATCAAATTTGCATCCTCCGAAAAGAAACGTTGCAACCGACACGAATACGCCGTAGTATACGCAGTACACAAAAGGAGAAACGTCTTCGCTGCCGGGATATGCCTTGTTGTACAAGCGGCAAAACAGCGTCTGAAACGAATAAAGCACGATAACGAGTGCAATCAGCAGCATGGAAAGCATGTCTTTTTCCTCTTTTCAGGTGGAAGTTTTATCACTTGCTATCTTATCATGATCGCCTTTTTATTGCAAGGAGGCAAAGGGAAAATACGATTGCGGATGAAAAAAGTTTCTTCCTTATTATAGTGCGCATTTATGGATGAGGTGCACAACTACTTTTGAAACAATAATGTAAAATTTCGTCAATTTCATACATACCCTCTTGCATTTAAAGGCGGCATGGTCTATAATACATTAGTCTGCCCAAGGATGTGGGTTGCTGTTGTTGTACAATCGGCCAGCGCCCCGAGCAGGTATGCGGGGGCTGACCTATTCTATCCATAGGAGGTGTCGATCCATGGCATCGGATAAGCGTATTAAGGTTGTGCTGGCATGCTCCGAGTGCAAGCAGCGCAATTACAATACCATCAAGAACAAGAAGAACGACCCCGACCGTCTGGAAATGAACAAGTATTGCCGTTTCTG
>JAEDIV010000084.1 GCA_016296675.1 Clostridia bacterium | reverse complement strand
GGACTTGCCGTCCGCAAACGGTTTTGACAAACCGTTCGCCGCCAGCAAGTTTGAAGATTAGACATAAACAAATCCTCCGTATGACCTAAGCCATACGGAGGATTAACTGTTTTACGGACACCCGCCTATTGGGGCGCTTTTTATGTTTCATTAAGCTTTTTTGACCTTCGGGCCCTGGGGCGTGTCTTCGATTACATAGCCCTTTTCAAGGATTTCGGCGCGGAGACGGTCGGCTTCCTGGAAATTCTTGGCTTTCTTGGCGGCGGTTCTGGCTTCTGCCATGGCCTTGATTTCTTCGTTTTCTTCGCAGCTGTCGAAGATGACGGAAATAGTATTGGCCTGCGCAGCCTGCTTTTTGAGCTCTTCGCGCTTGAGGACGGCCTTTTTGATCAAATCAAGGCCGAGCACGGTGTCGAAGGAGGCAAGAGCGGCCAGCTTGGTGTTGTCGGTGGTCTTGTACTTGAGAACGTCGTAAATGGCGGTAACGGCTAAAGAGGTATTGAGGTCGTTGTCCAGCGCGGCGCGGAATTTATCCGTGAGAGCGGTTAGAGCTTCCTGATCGATTTCGCCCTCTTCCTTAAGGGCAGCAACTTTGGCGATCAGCTTGTTGTAGGTGCCCTGCGCGTTGTCGAGGTTCTCCCAGGAGAAGACGAGGTTGCGTCTGTAGTGGCTCTGCAGGCAGAAAAGGCGGTAGGCCAGGGGATCATAGCCCTTTTCCTCAAGGAGAGAAACGGTCAAAAATTCGCCCTTGGACTTACTCATCTTGCCGTTTGCGGTATTCAGGTGGGAAACATGCATCCAGTAGTTGCACCACTTGTGACCAAGATACGCTTCCGACTGCGCGATTTCGTTGGTGTGGTGGGGGAAAGCGTTGTCCACGCCGCCGCAGTGGATGTCAAGGTCTTCGCCTAGATGCTTCATGGAAATACCGGAGCACTCGATGTGCCAGCCGGGATAGCCTACGCCCCACGGGGAATCCCACTTGAGCGCCTGATCTTCAAACTTCGATTTGGTGAACCAGAGGACGAAGTCGTTCTTGTTTTTCTTGTTGGTATCCTCTTCAACGCCCTCTCTGACGCCGACTTCAAGGTCTTCCTCTTTGAATTCGTTGAAGATGTAGTATTTGTCAAGCTTCGAGGTGTCGAAATAAACGTTTCCGCCCGCAATGTAGCCGTAGCCCTTTTCGATGAGCGTTTCGATGATATGAATGTAATTGTCAATCAGGTTGGTCGCGGGCTCAACCACGTCAGGGCGCTTGATGTTT
The DNA here is from genome assembly GCA_016296675.1 of Clostridia bacterium. Lineage (GTDB taxonomy): Bacteria > Bacillota > Clostridia > Christensenellales > Aristaeellaceae > SFHK01. The sequence goes on along the minus strand of JAEDIV010000084.1, from coordinate 10,932 downwards.
AATTTTTCGCAGTCGGAGAAGAATGCGTCGGTATAGAACTGGGCGATCTCCATAACCGTCTTGTTTTCGCGGCGCGCGCCCTTGAGCATCTTGTCTTCGCCTTCATCGGCGTCTGAGGTCAAGTGGCCTACGTCGGTAATGTTCATAACGCGCTTAACGTTGTAGCCGATGAAACGCAGATATTTTTCAAGAATGTCCTCCATGAGGTAAGAGCGGAGGTTTCCAATGTGTGCGAAGTGATAGACCGTAGGTCCGCAGGTGTACATCTTTACGATGTCCGGATGATTGGGCACAAAGTCTTCTCTGTTTCGGGTGGCGGTGTTGTAAAGCTTCATTTTCATTTCCTCCCGGAATTCATAATCAAACAAAAAGGCCACGCCCCAATACAGAGGCGTGGCCGCGGTTCCACTCTGTTTAAGGCAGGACAAGCCGCCTTATCTCAAGCGCTGTAACGGAGCGCGACCGTCGAAGGATACTGAAAAAATGGTTCCCCTTCGCGGCTCCCGGGTGCAGATGGGCGATTTTACGCGCAAAACCGCTTCCAGCCCAAGGCGGTTTCTCTCTGGGGGCGTTATTTTGAATCGCTTGAATCCCATTCAAAGCCTTTATAAGAAGATTTTAAGCCCTTGCGCACGTTCGGTCAAGGGCTATAAAGTTAATTTGCTTATCGAACCATCGCCTTGGCGATCTTTGCGCCCAGACGGGCATTGTTGAGCACGAGCTGGATGTTGCTCTCAAGGCTCCTGCCGCCGGTCAGTTTCTGGATATGGTCGAGAAGATAGGGCGTGGTTTCCTTGCCCTTGATGCCGAGGGCTTTCGCGTCTTCGACGGCTTTTTCGATGGTCGCATTGATTTCATCGGGATCCATGGCGTACTCGTGGGGGATGGGGTTGGTGACCAGCATGCCGCCCTTCATGCCGAGGGCCATCTTCACATTGAAAGAATCCGCGATTTCTTCGGGGGTATCGAGGCGATAGTCAACCTTGAGACCGCTCTTGTCGGTATAGAAGGCGGGCAGCTCTTCGGTTTTGTAACCGATGACCGGAACGCCCTTGGTCTCGAGGTATTCAAGGGTGAGGTTGAGATCAAGAATGGATTTGCAGCCTGCGCAGACGACCATAACGTCGGTCATGGCGAGCTCTTCAAGGTCGGCGGAAATGTCCATGGTGACTTCCGCGCCTCTGTGAACGCCGCCCACACCGCCGGTGGCAAAGACCTTGATGCCGACGAGGCTCGCGCCGATCATGGTGGTGGCGACGGTGGTTGCGCCGTCCATACCGCGGGCCAGAAGCACAGGAAGGTCGCGTCTGCTGGCCTTGGTTACGGAAAGACCGGCCTTGCCCAGATGCTCGATGTCTTCCTTGGAGGCGCCGACAACGATCTTTCCGCCGATTAAGCAGATGGTCGCGGGAATTGCGCCTTCTTCACGAACAGCCTGTTCGACCAAAAGAGCGGTTTCGACGTTCTTGGGATAGGGCATGCCGTGGGAGATGATGGTGCTTTCAAGCGCTACGACAGGTTTTCCGGATGCGAGAGCTTCCTTGACTTCGTCGGATACGCGAAGATATTTTTCGAGCATGGTGTGTAATTCCTTTCTGATTTGTGATCGCTCTGCGCGTTTATTGATAATCCTTCAAAGGATAAATGTAATCGCAAACGGTTTGCCATTTGCCAAATTTATAGCCCACGTTTTTGAACTTGCTGACCTTTTCAAAGCCCAGGGACAGAAACATTTTTTCGCTTCTTTCGTTCGGGCTTGTGATATCGGCAACGGCGGTATAGCGGCGGGGGTCCTTTTTGAGTTCCTCAAGAAGGGAAAGGATGATCGCTCGTCCGCGGCCTTTTCCCAAAAGCGCATGATCCGTATATACGGTAAGCTCCACCGTCGGATCGTAAGCGGCTTTTTGTTTATAGGCGTGCGCATAGGCAAAGGCGGTGACACGGCCTTCTTCTTCGATGACGAGAAAAGGATAATCCTTTTGAATTTCCGCTATTTTTTCTTTGAATTCCTCTGCCTCCGGGGCTGCGGTATCAAAGGTGATGGCGGTATTTAAAACGTAGTAGCGGTAGATTTCTGAAATTTCGCGCGCGTCGGATTTTTGCGCCGGGCGAATCAGATAATCCATCTTAGGCTTCTCCAGCTTCCTGCTTGGCCTTGTAGTCGGCGATGGCGGCATGCAGCGCTTCTTCGGCGAGTACGGAGCAGTGCAGTTTTACCGGGGGCAGGCCGCCCAGGGACTCGGTGACCATCTGATTGGTGATTTGCAGGGCCTCGTCAATGGTTTTGCCCATGACCATTTCGGTCGCGCGGGAAGAGGTGGCGATGGCCGCGCCGCAGCCGTAGGTCTTGAATTTCACGTCTACGATCACGTCGTTTTCAACCTTGATGAAGATTTTCATGATGTCGCCGCACTTGGCGTTGCCGACCGTGCCTACGCCGCTGGCGTCTTCCATTTCGCCTACGTTACGGGGGTTCATGAAGTGGTCCATTACCTGCTCAGTATACATATTCAAAATCCTTCTTTCTGTTTGTTTCGGATGTTTCAGCCGTTATACAGGGGAGACATGGCTCTTAAGCGCTTTACGATTTCCACCAGCTGCTCTACGACATAGTCGACTTCTTCCATGGTGTTTTCTTCGCTCAGGGAAAGTCTCAAAGAGCCGTGGGCGATTTCGTGGGGAAGGCCGATGGCCAAAAGCACGTGGCTCGGATCAAGGGAACCGGAGGTGCAGGCAGAGCCGGAAGAGGCCGCGATGCCCTTAAGGTCCAGACTCAGAAGCAGCGCTTCGCCTTCAATGTAGCTGATGGAAACGTTCACATTTCCGGGAAGGCGCTTTTCTCTGTGGCCGTTTAAGCGGGTTTCGGGAATGGCGGCAAGAATTTTGTCGATTAAAGCATCGCGCATTTCGGTAAGCTTTGCATTGTGGGCTTCGATATTTTCATTGGCAAGGGTGATGGCCTTTCCGAGCGCGACGATGGAGGCAAGGTTTTCGGTGCCTGCGCGCTGCGCGCGCTCCTGCGCGCCGCCTGCGATCAGGGGACGGATGCGGAGGCCGTTTTTGATGTAGAGAACGCCGACGCCCTTGGGCGCGTGGAATTTGTGGCCGGAAAGGGAGAGCATGTCGATGCCCATTTCCTTTACGTTGAAGCGGATGCTTCCGATGGCCTGGACCGCGTCGGTGTGGAAGAGCGCGCCTTTTGCATGGGCGAGGGCGGCGATTTCGGTGATCGGCTGGATGGTTCCGATTTCGTTGTTGGCGGCCATGACGGTGACAAGCAGCGTGTCTTCCGTGATTGCCTTTTCCATTTCGTCCATCTTTACGATGCCCTCTTCGTCGACCGGCACGTAGATGACGTTAAAGCCTTCCTTTTCGAGCTGCTCAAGGGTATGAAGCACCGCGTGGTGCTCGATGGTGGTGGAAACGATGGTCTTTCTGCCGTTTTTGGCAGCGTATGCGCAGCCTTTGATGGCCCAGTTGTCGCTCTCTGTTCCGCAGCCGGTGAAGTATACTTCCTTGGCTTCGCAGCCGAGGGCGGCGGCTACCTGCCTGCGCGCTTCCTCAACGGCGCGTCTTGCGTCGCGGCCGAAAGCGTGGACAGAGGAGGGGTTTCCGAAGGTTTCACAGAAGTAGGGCTTCATGGCCTCAAAGACGGGTTCGGTCACGCGGGTGGTCGCCGCATTATCCATATAAATTCTGTTCATAGTGTGTGTCTCCTTTGTTTTAAAGGCAATCGCAGCTTGCGATCATATCCTGAAGGGTGATGCCGTCGACAATGGCGTTTACGCCGTCGTACACCTTTTGGACAACCATTCTCGTGGGACAGCCGCCGGATTTTTCGCAGCTGTCTTCAAATTTCAGACAGTCCGTCATACAAAGATCGCCTTCAAGCGCGCGGAGAATCATGCCGACGGTGATCTCGGCGGGCGCTTTGGAGAGCGTGTAGCCGCCCTGTGCGCCACGGACGGACGTAACGAGTTTTTCTTTTCTTAAAACCAGCATCAGCTGTTCAAGATACGCTTCCGGAATTGCCTGACGCTCTGCAATCGCCTTGAGCGGCTGGGGTTTATCGTTTCCCATGAGCGCAAGATCATACATCGCGTGGATCCCGTAGCGTGCGCGGGTGGAAAGTTTCATTGATATCCTCCATGTTGAATCCCGACCATTTTGTAGGGGATTCATCGTGCTTATTATAACGTGTGCATTTGTGCACGTCAAGTAATTCCGACCAATTTATAGGAAATTAACGAGGCGCACAAACATTCGACGTTTGTGCGCCTCAGAGGATGATTTTTAAGGGTTTTATTCGACGCAAATCAATACGCGCGCTTCGGTTCCTGAGAAGAGGGAAACGGTGATGAGGCTGGTGCCTTTCTTGTGAGCGGTGACCACGCCGCTTTCGTCCACGCTCGCAGTTTTCGGATGCGATGCGGAATACAGGATTACGATATCCGGAACGTTTTCAATATAGGCGTCAAGCGCGTGCGTTTTGCCTTCACGCAGGATGACATAATAATCAAAATCCGGATTCAGGGTAAGCTTTTCGGCGTGAACGCCGATTTCACCGGGTGCGGGAATCACATTTATGTCCGCTTTGGCCGAGAGCCCGTTGTGCGTCAAAACCGTGATGACAGCGTTTCCGGTTTTGCCCGGACAGATCAGCATGCCGCCTTCATAGCGGACAATTTCCGGGTCGGAGGAGGAGACGGCAAATTGCGTGGCAGCGCCCTCGTTTACGCCGAAACGAATGATGTGGCTGTTGCTTGCGGCGAGGGTATAAGCGCCTTTTTCAATATATACGCTTTCCGGCGCGGGTCGAACCTCAAGCGTGAAGGTATCGGATACATCGTTTTGCAGGGTGAGGGTGATTTTGCATGTGCCTTCGGAAAGCGCATAAATCGTGCCGGTCTCTTCGTTCACCCGTGCAATGGCCGGATCGGAGGAAGAATAGCGGACAGTGCCGGTGCCTTTTGAAAGGGTGTAGGAAACTTTGCAGGAATCGCCCATGCCCAGTACGTTTGCTTCAGGCTGCGCCGTAATTTTTTCTGCGACCGGAAGAACGCTGATTTCCGCAGCGCCCACAAGGCCGCCGGAATGGATGCTGATGACGGCGGTACCTTTTTTGACGCCGGTGATCATACCGTATTCATTAACGCCTGCAATTTCCGGATTGCTGCTTTCGTACCAGAGATACTGGCTTTCAAAGCCTGAAAGATTGTTGCTCGTATAAATGGAATCTCCGACGGCGATTTCGTATCTTTCCGGGGTGAGGATGAGCGCATCGGGGCCATTAACGATATTCAGCAAAAATTCATCGAATGCATAATTGGGTGTAAGCGCCAGAATGTATACGCTGCCTGCGCGCTTTGCGCAGATTTCTCCGGTTTCGGGATCGATGGATGCGATCGATTCATCCATGGACACATATTCGTATTTGCCGCTGCCGCCCTCGACGACAGGCTCAATGATGAGACGGCCGCCGGTATACATCGTCATTTCAGAGGAGAGAAATTCAACCTTGGTCGAGCCCTCGTCGACCAGAACATCGACAAAGAGGATGTCTCCGCCGGACGCTTCCATGCATATGACGGTTTTTCCGGGGGCTACAGCGGTGATAACGCCGTTTTGATCGACAACGGCAACAGCATCATTCAGCGTGGTCCATTCGACGGTTTCATTGTACCCGCCTTTGAGCGTATAAAGAACGCTTGCGCTTTCGCCGACAGCCAGTTGATAGGTGTCCGTGAACAGTTCGATCTGAGCGGGCGGAGGCAGCGTGACTTTCACGGTGCATTCTGCCGTAAGTCCGTTGTGCGTGCGCGCAGTGATTGTGCAGGTGCCTTCGCCCAGCGCGGTCAGACGACCCGTGTCGTCTACGTCCACAATGCCGGGAGAGGAGGAATACCATGTGATTGTGGCGACAGTGGATTTGGTCAGCGTAGCTTTCAGCTGATAAGTTTCTCCGATTACAAGCGTGCTTTTGCTCTTGGAAAGCTTAAGCGATGAAGGCGCCTTTGAAACTTCAACCGTAAAATCCTTTCGGTTGTTTTCCTCAAGATATACGGATACGGTGGTCTTGCCGGGCGCCAGCGCATGCATGACGCCGAATTCGTCAATGGTCAGAATATCCATATCGTCAGAGGCGAAATACTTGGCTTCACTTACGATTACGCGCATTTCGCCTACGCCCAGGGAAAGCTTTTCAGCGATTTCCTGATATCCTTCGGGACACTGGCCGGCATAAATGATCTCCCCCGAGTTTGTATAAAACCCGTCGGCAAGAGCGCTCAGCTGAAGAAAAACAAGCACGATTAGTACTTTTAAAATGTATTTGATCATCTTCAAGGGAATTTTCCTCCGATTTTGGATACTGGTATTGTAGCCTACCTTAAAATTTCTGTCAAGCAGGAACAAGCTTGCATGAATGCACGTCTAATTACCGAAATATGGAAGGGAGCTGAAAATCATGACCAGGCGAATGAAAACTGCGCTTTGCGTTTTGCTCATTGCTGCTATCTTATCCGCCACCGCCGTTGTCCTTTTGTCGGGCAGCGGAAACGGCTATGAAACTGTGTTTAGGGCGGGAGTAAAAAGCCTTACGGATACGAAGAGCGTTGCGGTAAGCGGACGGGTAACCGGATTTGTGAACGGCGGGAAAAAGCTCGACGTTGAACTGTACAGTAAAATGAACGGTTCCGACACCTATGAACTTGAAATCGATCATATCGATAATGAGGCTGCGAGTGAAGCATACGTTTTTGAAGGCAAAAGATATATAAATATCGACCACGAAAACAAGACTTATCAATCGTACGACACAGGCATGGACAGCTTCACTTTTGTGCCCTTTACGGCTGGAAGCGACGAAGATGACGGAACGGACACCATTATCAAAATTGTCAAATTGTTTGCGGACTTTTCCATGGGCAGCGCCAAAAACCAGTTTGTTCGCGAGCCTGTTTCCGGCGGAAACCGTTATGAAATCACGCTTAAACAGCAGCAGCTTCCCGATCTTGCCAAACTGTTTCTGGAGCTCATCAATGAAACGGATCTGATCACGGGCGCATCCGACGGGTATTTCAGTGTTCAGTACATGGATTTTGATGAACTGCTTAAGAAAGAGCATTTCGAAAGATGCGGAAAGGAAATGGACGAAAGAGTATTTGACTTATACCATGAAAACCGTTACTTGCGTGACGCCTATTATGAATTCGAGCGTGAAGTCAGACAAAAATATACGGATATCGGAAAGCAGGCATACGAAAACGGATGTATATTCGTTGAAACGGACGGAACATACGAAGTTTATCCTTCCAGGAAGGAGATGTATATCCAGCGCCTTTCGGAAGGAAAACCTTTGAAGGAAAATATGAGCCCGCTGGACTTTCCGAAGAATGCGAATATTCATTTTGTACACGGAAAATTTGACGTATCTGACGAAGGTTATATAACGCGTATAAACCTTACGGGCAAAGGCAGCATTCAGGATGTTGCGGGAACAACCTATGAAGGTGAAATCGAAATCCTGTTTACGTTTGACGATTACAACAAAACCCACGTCGATATAAGCGCGCTTGAAGGATACACGGAAAAAGAAGAGCAGAAAACACCCACTAAAACCGTTTTTTACAATGAGACAATCGAATTTCTCGGAAAGAAATACTTTGTACACTATTCGGAAATGGTGGAGGAATAGTCTATGAACGCAGTACTTGAGCTTATGGGCGTTTCACGCGTGTTTCCAAACGGACGTGGGCTTAAGAAGACGACCCTCGTCATCAATGAAGGCGAGATTGTAGGTCTTCTTGGCGCAAACGGAAGCGGCAAAACGACGCTGATGAAAGTTGCCTGCGGACTAATGCGTCCGGACGGGGGCGAAGTGCGCGTGACGGGAATCAGCATGAAGAATTTGCCTGAAAAGGCGCTTGCATCCGTGGGCGCGCTCATTGAAACGCCGGCGCTGTATTCTTACATGACCGGGCGGGAGAATCTGCTGTTTGCCTGTGATTATCTGGGCGTAAAAAATAAAAAGGCGGTTTCGGATGCGCTTGAAAAGGTAGGCCTTGCGAAATATGCGAAGGACAAGGTGAAGAACTACTCGCTCGGCATGAAACAGCGCCTGGGTCTTGCCATGACTTTTATCGGCGGGAAAAAGCTTCTGCTTCTGGATGAACCGACAAACGGCCTTGACATTGAAAGCGCGGCGAAAGCAAAGGAAGCGATTCGCCTGTCGTGCGCGGAATCCGGCGCGGCTGCGGTTGTGTCCAGCCACTTGGCGTCCGAAATCGAGCGGCTTGCAATGCGCGTCATCATTCTTCATGAGGGCGAAGTGATCAAAGATGTTCCCATGACAGAAGCCACGAAGGACGGGCGCACGCTTGAGGAGTATTATCTTGCGGTCAGAATGGGGGAAGAAGTGTGACGGGACTAAGAAATGCCCTGAAAGGCGAGATGCGAAAACTCGCCAGACGAAAAAAATACAATGTACTTTTTATCCTCTTCATGATTGCCTATCTGATCGGCCGCGCGATTGCATCTTTTACGCATGTCTCGGGTGCAAGCGATGTGGCGATGGGAAACGGCCTTATCGTTATCTATTTGCCCTTGATCGCGTTTATGGCGGTAAATGATTTGATTGCTTCCGAAATCCGTGATCGATCCATTCAGCAATGCCTTGTCAAGCCGGTGACAAGGATGGAGGTATATTTTGCCAAATGCCTGGCTGCGTTCATTAAGTGTGTGCGCCATGCGTTTTGGCTGATCCTGATCGACTGCGTGCTGATGATTTTTGACATGAATGCAGGATCGCATTTGCAGGTCGTATACATGCTGTTTGATCTGATTCCGCTGATGACGCTCGTCGCATTTTCGGCGCTGATTGCAGTAGTCGTCCGGAATCCTGCGCTGTCGATGCTGCTTACGCTGGTTGTCTACGCGGGTCTGCATGTCGCTGGATCATTTCTGGGCGTATCGCCCATTCTCTTTACCAGCTACTTGGGCTGGCACGGCATGCTCCACGGCGGTCTGAGCCTGGTCGGCTTTATCGAGCGTTTTTTAGCAGTGACGGCTCCCGGGATTATGTTCACGGCTCTCGGCGCAATTGTACTTGAAAGAAAAAGGTTCTGAACAATGAAAAACGCGCCCGGCAGTTGCCGGGCGCGAAATTGCTATAAACGTTTATTCGTATAAGGGGAAGCGGGCAGTGAGGGAGAGCGCGCGCTTGGAAACGTCCTCGATGGCGCTTTCGCCTTTTTCAATGATGTCTGCGATCATATCGGCGATTTCGGTCATTTCCGCTTCCTTCATGCCGCGCGTGGTGACGGCGGGGGTGCCGATTCGGATGCCGCTTGTGATGAAGGGGGAGCGCTTTTCACCGGGAACGGTATTCTTGTTGACGGTGATGTGCGCTTCGTCCAGCATTTTTTCAAGGGCTTTTCCGGTGATGTCAAGATCGGAAAGATCCAGAAGCATCAGGTGATTGTCGGTGCCGCCGGAAACGAGCTTTATGCCGCGCTCGAGGAAACGCTTGGCCATGGCGGCGGCATTTTTTACGATCTGGCTTTGATACGCCTTGAAGGATTCGTCCTGCGCTTCTTTGAAGCAAACCGCCTTGGCGGCGATGATGTGCATAAGAGGTCCGCCCTGCGTACCGGGGAAGATGGCTTTGTCGATGGCTTTGGCATACTTTTCACGGCACAGAATCATGCCGCCGCGCGGGCCGCGCAGGGTTTTGTGCGTGGTGGTGGTGACAACATCTGCGTAGGGCACGGGATTCATGTGCTCGCCTGCCGCGACAAGGCCTGCAATGTGGGCCATGTCGACCATTAAGTAAGCGCCGCAGGCATCCGCGATTTCGCGGAAGCGCTTAAAGTCGATCGCGCGCGGATATGCGCTTGCGCCGGCGACGATCAGGCGCGGCTTATGCTCCACAGCAAGGCGCATTACCTCGTCATAATCGATCATGCCCGTTTCCTCGCTCACGCCGTAGGGCACAATGTTGAAATATGTGCCGGACAGGTTTGCGGGACTTCCGTGGGTCAGATGTCCGCCGTTGTCAAGCGCCATGCCCATGATGGTATCGCCTGGCTTTAAAAGGGCAAAATAGACAGCGATGTTCGCCTGCGCGCCGGAATGGGGCTGAACATTGGCATGCTCTGCGCCGAAAATTTCGCATGCGCGTTTTCTGGCAAGGTTCTCCGCTACGTCCACGCACTGGCAGCCGCCGTAGTAGCGCTTTGACGGATAGCCTTCGGCATACTTATTGGTCATGATGCTGCCCATGGCTGCAAGAACTTTTTCGCTTACGTAGTTTTCAGAAGCAATCAGCTCGATGTTTTCTCTCTGACGCGTAAGCTCCGCATCAAAGGAGACAGCGAGTTCAGGATCGAAGGAACGGATGAGTTCAAAAGCCATAGACGGCCCTCCATTTAATTAGAATTCCATTTTGCTTTCAAGCCAGCCGGTAAGATCGTCGATGGCGACGTGAGTTTGCTGCATGGAGTCTCTTTCACGCACGGTGACCATACCGGTTTCGAGGGTGTCGAAGTCGATGGTTACGCAGAAAGGCGTGCCCGCTTCGTCGGCGCGGCGATAGCGCTTGCCGATGGAGCCGGTCTCGTCGTATTCGCACATGAATTTCTTAGCGAGTTTTGCGTAAACTTCCTTGGCTTTGTCGCCCAGCTTGTTTTTCTGAAGCGGGAGAACTGCGCACTTGATGGGCGCGAGAGCCGGATGCAGGTGCAGAACCGTGCGAACGTCGCCGCCTTCAAGCTCTTCCTCTTCGTATGCGTTGCAAAGGAAGGCAAGAACAAGTCTTTCTACGCCGACAGAGGGCTCTACGCAGTAGGGGATAAACTTTTCATTCGTCGTGGGATCCATGTATTCCATGGATTTTCCGGAATGCTCCTGATGCTGCTTAAGGTCGTAATCGGT
>JAEDIV010000083.1 GCA_016296675.1 Clostridia bacterium | reverse complement strand
AGGATTTCAGGCGATCGGCCTTCCCATCAAAAAAGGTACTTTTTTGATGGCTTGACCGCTGATTGTCAGCGGTGTTTTTTCTTTCAATTACAGTTTATTGAAGGGGAAGGTCTGGCCGAAATCCTCTACGGTGACTTTCTTCATCTTCTGCTCTTTTACGGGGCGGTCCTGCATGCCGGTTTCGGTGGTGGCGATTTCATCGACCGTTTCCATGCCGGAGGTGACGCGGCCGAATGCGGCATAACCGCCGTCGAGGTGAGGCGCATTTGCGTGCATGACGAAGAACTGGCTGCCCGCGGAGTTGGGCATCATGCTTCTGGCCATGGAGAGAACGCCGCGCTCATGGCGGATATTGTTCGTGAAGCCATTCTGTCTGAATTCGCCCTTAATGCGCCAGCCGGGACCGCCCATGCCGGTGCCGGTGGGATCGCCGCCCTGAATCATAAAGCCTTCGATGACGCGGTGGAAAATGAGGCCGTCGTAAAAGCCGGACTTTACGAGGGAGACGAAGTTTCCGACCGTTTCGGGGGCAAGCTCGGGATAGAGCTCAGCGGTAAAGGTCTTTCCGTTTTCCATTTCAAAGGTTACGATGGGGTTCTGCATAATAATCATCCTCCGATTTTATTTACAGTGTATTGGGTACCCTTGGTGTCGACGCGGATTTCTTTAATGATCTGGTCGGTTAAAGGTTTATCCATATAATTGGTCTGAACAGATGCGATCAGGTCAACGGTTTCCATGCCGGAAATGACCTTTCCGAAGGCTGCATAACTGCCGTCAAGATAGGCAGCGTCGCCGTGCATGATGAAAAACTGACTGCCGGCGGAATCAAATGCCTGGGCGCGTGCCATGGAGATTACGCCGCGGGTGTGAGAGAGGTTGTTTTCGAAGCCGTTTTGCTGAAACTCGCCCTTGATGGAATAGCCGGGATTGCCTGTGCCGTTTCCAATTGGGCAGCCGCCCTGAATCATGAAGGTGGGAATGACTCTGTGGAAAGTGAGGCCGTCATAGAAACCGGAATTGGCAAGAGAAACAAAGTTTGCAACGGTGTCTGGCGCACAATCCGGATAGAGCTCCACGATGATTGGGGTATCAATCCCTTTCACTGTGATGGTGGCTATGGGATTGGCGTTCACGATTTCGTTTGTTTCTTCAGATATCGAGACGGTGCCGGTAAGATCTGCTGCGGTATTCATAAATACCGTATTGCCGGCTGCGCCGAGAAGAGCCAAGACAAGGGTGAGAACGATGACAGGCGCGATACGGGTCTGCATGGAAATTAGCCTCCGATTTTCTTTACAGTGTATTCGGCGCCCTTGGTGTCGACGCGGATTTCTTCAATGATCTGATCGACGAGGGGCTTATCGGAAGCATTGGTCTTGGTTTTTGCAATCAGATCGACGGTTTCCATGCCGGAAAGAACTTCGCCGAAAGCAGCATAACCGCCGTTTAAGTGAGGCGCGTCCGCGTGCATGATGAAGAACTGGCTGCCGGCGGAATCGGGCATCTGGGAGCGCGCCATGGAGATTACGCCGCGGGTATGAGCGAGGTTGTTGACGACGCCGTTCTGGGCGAATTCGCCCTTGATGGAATAGCCGGGATTGCCCATGCCGGTGCCTTCCGGGCAGCCACCCTGAATCATGAAGCCGGGAATTACGCGGTGGAAAGTGAGGCCGTCATAGAAGCCGGAATTGGCCAGGGAAACGAAGTTGGCTACAGTGTTGGGCGCGGCATCGGGATAAAGCTCGATGACGATGGGCGCGTCTGCGTCCTTGATCTTGATGGTCGCGACGGGGTTTGTATCCTTTTTGAAGCTTGCGCTGTCGGCCTGTGCGAATGTGACGGGCTGAACGGGCGTTTCGTCGGTACTGATGAACGCGTTATACATCGTTATGCCGAGAATTACGATAACGAGGGCAAGGATCAGATAAAGAGGGGTGCGATTGCGCTTGAAAGCTGATTTCTTTTTGCTCATGGTTCGGTTGCCTCCTGTGTGGGTTCACTTGTCGGGTTGACTGTAGGTTCTGATGCGGGCTCAATGTATTTTTCGCCGTATTTGATTACGTCATAGGTATATCCCTTGGTATCTACGCGGATGGACTGGATGGTCTGCCTGAGAAGGGGCCGGTATTCCTTGTCGAGCGTGGTTGAACAGATCGCATCGAGCGTCTCAAAGCTCTGATAATCGTTTTTTTCAATCCAGCCGAACGCAGCATATTCGCCGTTGTATTCCAGACGCGTGGAGTGCATGATGAAAAACTGGCAGCCGGCGGAATTGTAATCATCGGTCAGACGGCACATGGAAATGACGCCGCGCTCATGGGAAATGTTGTTGAAGGAATAGCCGTTTTTGGAAAACTCGCCGCCGATCGAATAGCCGGGTTCGCCGGTTCCGTCGTCCTTCGGATCGCCGCTTTTGATGAAGTAGGTGGGGTAGACATAATCGATCTTCATTCCGTCATAGAAACCGGAATTGGCGAGATGGATGAAATTGGAAACCGTGTTGGGCGCGCTTGCGGGATCCAGGGTAAAGGTCATGGTCGCGCCGGACGCCATGGTGATCACGCAGGTGGGCTTGGGAATGTCCGCATAGGGACTGACTTCCGTTTTCTTTCCGCATCCTGTGAGCGCGAGAAGGAAAACGAGAAGAAGGGGAATCAGCGTTTTTTTCATGTTCCTTCGTCCTCCAGAATCAGCTTTTTCTTGCGCTCGGTCATTTCGTGAACGCGTGAGATGTATTCTTCGATATTCTTGACGTTCGGAGCGCGCTCAATGCGCCTCTCGCGTGGGAAGATCCATTTGGATATTGCACCGGCGCCGAGTGCCAGAACGCGCGCGGTTTCTTCCATGTTGCCGATGTTGTAAAGGCATGCCTTGCCGCGCTTGGCGTAGCCTACATTTTCAAGGTTTCCGGCCATGTATTTCTGTCTGTACAGATAATACGGATGCCAGCCGCCCTTTGTCAGGGTTTCGCGCGCGAAGCGGATCATGTTGTCCGCCGTTTCGCAGTCGGCCTGGTTGTGGCTTGCACCCTGGACGGTCAATTGCTCGTGGAGTTTGCTGGAGCGCTTGATGGCGAGGGAATGAACGGTGACGGATTCGGGACCAAGATCGGTCACGATGGAAAGGGTGCGCTCAAAATCCGAAAAGGTTTCGCCGGGGAGCGCGGCGATTAAGTCCATATTGATGTGGTCAAAACCGAGCTCGCGCGCAAGGCGGAAAGCATTCAGCGTTTCTTCGGAGGTGTGGCGGCGGCCGATCACTTTGAGCGTTTCGTCGTTAAAGGTCTGGGGATTGACGGAGATGCGGTCGACATGATTCTTTTTTAGCGTCAGAAGCTTCTTTTCGTCAATCGTGTCCGGGCGGCCGGCTTCGACGGTCCATTCCGCTGCGTCCGGGAAGTGATGCATGGCTTCCTGCAAAATGCGGTCGAGCTGTTCGGCGGAAAGGGAGGTGGGGGTGCCGCCGCCCATATAGCCTGCACGAAGACGCAGATTCATCTTTTTCATAAATGCGCTGGTTTCCCGGATTTCCTGTATGAGCGCATTGACATAGGGCTCTGTCAGCTTTCCGTTTCCGATTTCGCCGGAAGCAAAGGAGCAATAGGCGCATCTGGTTACGCAGAAGGGGATGCCGATATACAGGTCAAATGTATTCTCGGGCGGGTCGATAATCCCCTTTTGCATGGTTACGATTTCCTTTAAAAGGCTCGCCTTTTCTTTGGAGACAAAGAATTCGTCCTGAACCCATTTTTCGGCCTCGTCCAGCGTCATACCGCGGGACATGCCTTCGTAAACAAGGCGCGTAGGCCGGATGCCGGTTAGGGAACCCCACGGCGGCATGCGGTTCATCTCTTCGCTCATCAAAAGGAACAGAACTGTCTTTGCCGCGCGCTTGAGCGTGCGCTTTTCTTCAAGGCCGCCGTATACGGCTTTGACTGCGTGTGTTTTGGTGACTGAGCCTGCAAAGGCGGCTTTTTCAATCCATTCACCGTCTTTCTCCTCGTGGGTATGCGTAAGTGTGCGTTCGCCTTCATCCGGAGAAATCGGAATATCGCCCAGAAACAGACGAATGACCTCGCACAGCTCCGGATAGAGGGAGGCGAGGTTTGTCGTTAAGCGAATGGAGGGAATATCGTGATCCATCATCTGTAGAAGCCCTTTCGAATATCGCCTACCGGCGCGTGAGCGCCGTGGCCGGGATAAACCATGGTTTCCGGCGGAAGGGAGAACAGCGTTTTGAGTGATTTGAACAGCGCCGTCCAGTTGCCGCCGATGAAATCGGTGCGTCCGAAGCCGTTGGAAAACAGGGTGTCGCCGGTCAGGATTGCGCCCTGTTCTTTGAGATAAAAGCATACGCCGCCGGGGGTGTGTCCGGGCGAAGGAATGACGGTAAAGGAAATGCCGCCGACTTCAAATTCGCCTTCCGGAATAAAGCCGTCGGGGACAATCGGACAAAAACGCTCCGCGTCCGAATCGGGGCAGAGATTATAGGCCCGGTCG
Organism: Clostridia bacterium; assembly: GCA_016296675.1. GTDB lineage: Bacteria > Bacillota > Clostridia > Christensenellales > Aristaeellaceae > SFHK01. The sequence continues at coordinate 7,699 of JAEDIV010000083.1, read as the reverse complement.
CTTAGATAGACCGCGTCGTTTTCGCTGATGTATACCTTCGCGCCGAATTCCTCTTTGATGTGCGCGGCGCTGAGCATATGGTCATAATGTCCGTGGGTCAGGAGGACGGCGGCGGGGGTAAGGGATAAAGACGCAAGCGCGCGCCGGATTTTATTCAGATCATCTCCGGGATCGACGAGCACAGCGTCCTGACTGCCTTCGGGATTCAGGATATAGCAGTTGGCCTGAAGTTCACCCACGGGAAGGATGTTTATATTGATGGATGATGCCATTAGAATTCTCTCCTGCTGTCAAGAAGGATGGTAACGGGGCCGTCGTTTACAAGCGCGACTTCCATATGCGTTCTGAAACGTCCGGTTTCAACAGGGATGCCGGAGGCAAGGATCATCTCCCTGAGCTTTTCAAAAAGCGGCTCGGCAATTTCTGGGCGGGCGGCAGTGGAGAAGGAGGGGCGATTGCCCTTTCGTACGTCGCCGGCCAGGGTAAACTGGCTGACGAGCAATACGCTTCCGCCGACGTCCTTTAAGGAGAGATTCATTTTGTCCTCTGCATCTTCAAACACGCGAAGGCCGGTGATTTTCTTTGCGATATACTGGCAATCCGCCTCCGTATCGCCGTCCATGACGCCGATTAAGCACATAAAGCCGTTTTTGATCTCGCCGACGCGCGCTTTATCTACATCGACAGAGGCGCCGGTTACTCTTTGAATGACTGCGCGCATTTGTATTTCTCTTCCTTCCGTTAAGTGCTTACGCGGAACACTTCGATGATATCGTTGCGTTTTCGAAGCTGCTTGATGATTTTTTCAAGCTGAGCGGTGTTTTTAATGGATAGGGTTAAAGTGATCTGGGTGGTTCCGTTTTTCATGGTTCTGGCGGAGATCGCCACGATCGGCACTTCAAGCGTTGCAAACAGGCTTGAAAGGTCGGCAAGCAGGCCTGCCTTGTCGTAGGAGATCACCTGAATGTCAGCGTCATATGCTTCTGAGCCGCTGGACGCCCATTCCACCCGTATCATGCGCTCGGGCTCGACGCCTTCATCCTGCATGTTCAGACAGTCCGCCCTGTGCACGGATACGCCGCGTCCGCGCGTGATATAACCGATGATGCTGTCGCCGGGGAGGGGGTTGCAGCAATGGGCAAAGCGAATCAGCATACCGGGATCGCCTTCAACCATTACGCCCTGATTGGTGGAAACCTGCTGTTTGGGCGGCGCGTTTTCCGTGATCTCGGGAAGCTTCGGCGCTTCGGCTTTCTGCTTTTTGCGGTTTTCGTCAATGAGTCTGTTTAAAATCTGCGCCGCGGACAGGCCGCCGAAACCGACCGTTACATAAAGGTCGTCCTGATTGGACAGGGAATAACGCTTATACAGTACGTCCAGATATTCCTGCTTGCACAGGTCTGAGAACGTATAGCCCAGCCGCTTGGCTTCCTTTTCCAGCATTTCGCGGCCGCGCACGATATTTTCGTCTTTCGACGCATTTTTGAGGAACGAGCGGATTTTTGCCTTGGCTTCGTTGGTCACAACCACATTGAGCCAGTCCAGAGACGGGCCGTGGGAATTGGGGTTGGTCATGATCTCGACGAAGTCGCCGGTCTGAAGGGGCGTGGGCAGGGGCACGATTTTTTTGTTGATCTTCGCGCCCACGCAGTGATGGCCGACGGCGGAATGGATACGATAAGCAAAATCCAGCGGTGTTGCGCCCTTGGGGAGGGTTACGATGTCGCCTCTGGGAGTAAACACCATGACTTCTTCTGCAAACAACGCTTCCTTCATCTGATTGGAGAAGGTTTCGCTCGAAGTCGGGTCGCCCTGCCATTCGAGGATGGAACGAACCCAGGAGAGCTTTTCGTCCAGGCTCGTGTGGGCTTTGCCTTCTTTATAGCGCCAGTGCGCCGCGATGCCGTATTCGGCGGTTCTGTGCATTTCACGGGTTCGGATCTGCACTTCAAACGGCCTTCCGTCGCGACCGACGACAGTGGTGTGCAGGGACTGATACATATTGTGCTTGGGCATTGAAATGTAGTCCTTGAACCGGCCGGGGATCAGGGGCCAGTTGTTGTGCACAAGACCCAGGACGCTGTAGCATTCGTTCGAGGACGAATCCACGATCACGCGAACAGCGATCAGATCTGTGATCTGCTCAAAGGTTTTGCCCTGATTTTTCATCTTTCTGTAAATGGAATAGATGTGCTTCGGGCGGCCGTCAATTTCGCATTTGATGCCGTTTTCATCCATGAGCGATTTAAGGCTCTTCACGATATCCTCAATCCAGCCTTCGCGCTCAGAGCGTTTCATGCCGATTTTATCGACGATCTGATAATATCCTTCGGGGTCGATGTAGCGAAGCGCAAGATCCTCAAGCTCCCACTTGACGGCATAAACACCCAGCCTGTGGGCAAGAGGCGCATAGATATCCAGCGTTTCCTGCGCGATAGGCTTCTGGCGGGCGGGCTTTTGAGTTTTTAAGGTGCGCATGTTGTGAAGACGGTCGGCAAGCTTGATCAAAACCACGCGGATGTCCTTTGCCATATAGATGAACATCTTGCGGATGGATTCCATCTGCTGCTGTTCGCGGGAGAAAAAGTCGATTCGGTCGAGCTTGGTAACGCCGTCGACCAATTGAGCGATGTCCGCGCCGAAGTTTTTCTCCATAAACTCGTTGGTTACACCCTGGACATCCTCGACGCAGTCGTGCAGAAGGCCGGCTGCTACGGTGTCGGAGTCCTGCATGAGCGTGGCCAGGATATAGGCAACCTCACAGGGATGGGAGAAATAGGGTTCGCCTGACAAGCGTTTCTGCTCTTTGTGCGCGTCCTCGGCGAACCGGTACGCGCGCTCAACAACGCCGATATCGCCCTCCGGGTGATATTTTTTGACCTGAGAAACGATTTCTTCAAGGGTTCTGTAGCAAGGGCTGTTTCCGTTTTCACTCATCCTGTCCGCCTCCTTCCATAGCCTGATGGAGATAAGATGTGATTTTTATGAACAATTCGTTTTCTTCGGGGTTTTTCTTTACCATTTCGGGCATCTCGATAACCGCCTGATTTTCCTTTTTGCGGATAAAGAGAAGGCGCATATCTTCAAGAACGCAAAGTCCCGCTGCTGCAGTTATGTCGCTTACGTCCGCTTCCTCTGCGATGCTTTTCAAAAGCGCCTGTTCGGAGGCGAAAAAGTAAGGCCTTTTCGTAATCCTGCGCGCGCCGGCATAGATGCTTCGGAGCCTTTCAAGCGTAGGCATTCTCATAAAGAGGCTGGCGGGCGGTATAGCGTCCAGATGGAACGTTGCGTCCAGAAGGCCGTCCGGGATGCCGGCCAGGATTACCGTCTGATAGCCTCTGGGGATATCGCCGATCGGCGCGATGGCAACGCTTCTGAAGCTCCTTACGTCCGACGGATATTCTCCGATGGTTACGTCAAAGTCCGTGTCCTCGCCGGGCGCAGCCAGATACATGGCGTTTTTTGCGTCCTCCATCGTTGCGGCAACAACCAAAATGCCCTGATTTGCTGCGTTGAAAAGATCTGAAAATGCGCCTGCGGAAAGCGAGCGGCTTTCGGGAGAGGAGCATCTTGCGTTTTTCAGGTGGTCTGTCAAAAACAGCTGAAACAGAGACTCTTTCTGTGTGGCGGCTTCCTGAAAGCGCGCGTTCGCGCCGGCAGACGCCAAAGCGCGAAGCTCCGCCTGTACGGAAACGCGGCCTTGATATTCGGAAACAGAGGGCTGGAAAAGCGCGTCGGCAACGCGGGGAAGCGATGACGCCATTTCGCCTTTTCTGAACCAGATGCCGTCGATTGCGCCGGTTTCGCCTTTCAGCGTAACTTTCAGATGCGCGCCGTTTGCGCCGACAGGACGGGGCGAAAGGAGCTGCGCGCGCATGCGGAATACGGGCGCGGGATTTCCGCAGCCGGTCGGCGAAAGTGCGTCGAGCGACTGCACGGTTTCGACGGTAAGTTCGTCGGGCTCGATGTCCAGATCGTATTCCTGATAGGGAATGTACGCATCCTGCGGTGCGTTTTCGTATAAATAAATATCAAGCGCTTCTTTAAAAGCTTCGATATTTTCTTCCTTGATGGTAAGGCCTGCGGCCATTTTGTGTCCGCCGAACTTGACCAGATATTCGCTCACGCTTGAAAGCGCATCGTGAATGTCGATGCCGTCGATTGAGCGGCAGGAGCCGACGTAGACATCGTCCTCCTTTGTGAGCACGATGGTCGGATAATGATATTTTTCCGTAAGCCGGGAAGCGGCAAGGCCGATGACACCGGGGTTCCAGTTTTGTCCTTGAACGACGATGGCGCGCCGGTCGATCCAGTTAAAATCGGAAAGCATGTTTTCCGCTTCGTCGATGGCTTCCTGCTCCAGCGTTTTTCTGCGCGCGTTTTCCTCGTTGAGTTCACTTGCCAATGAGATGCATTCGTCCATATTGGTTGAAGTGATCAGGGTATAGGCGCGCATTGCGTCGCCGATTCTGCCGCTGGCATTCAGCCTCGGCGTCAGTTGAAAGGCGACGTTTCCGGCGTTTATGGTCCGCGCGGACAAGCCTGCGGCGTCGATCAGCGCGCGGATGCCGGGGCGCGGGGAATGGTTGATTTTTTTTAGGCCGATTGCCGCAATGGCGCGGTTTTCATCGTACAAAGGCACGATATCTGCAATGGTTGCAAGCGCCGCATAGTCGATGTATTCCATCGCCTTTTCGCGGCCGCCCAGCGCGCTGACCAGATGGAAAACAACGCCTGCGCCGCAAAGATAGGGGAAGGGGTAGCCGTTTAAAAGGGGATTGACCACGGGACAATCCGGAAGGTCTCCCTCCGGGCGGTGGTGATCTGTGACGACGACCTTGAGCCCTTCGTTTTTTGCGCATTCAACAAGCGAAACGGCGGTAATGCCGCAGTCGACCGACACAAGCAGCTGATGCTTTTTTGCAATTTCCTTAAGCGCGTTTTCGTTTAAACCATAGCCCTCCTGATGGCGGGAGGGGAGATAGGGTTCGGCTTTCGCGCCGATGGATTTCAAAAAGGATACCAGAATCGCGCTTGCACAAACGCCGTCCACGTCGTAATCGCCGTATACACAGATGCTTTCGCCTGCGTTTATGGAAGCGGTTATGACGTCGACTGCCTTTTGCATATCGGAAAGCAGGAATGAATCGCGGATCTGTTCTTTGGAGGGGGAAAGAAATGCATAGGCTTCCTGATCGCTTTTGATGCCGCGCATTCGCAGAAGCGCATGCATGATGGGCGAAAGGCCTTCAGGGCGCGGCCAGTCGAAAGTTGTGCATTCGCGCTTTTTGAGCCTCAGCATCCTTTTACACCTCCTAATATACTATCTCTTTATTATATCCTGTAATTGAATTTCAGTCAACGCATGCATTACTCTATTTTGCGATTTTTTGCATGAACATGTCCGAAAACGGATTAACACGCATTCGCTTGAAGGATGAGAAAAATGCAGGTACAATAGGGATAAACGACAAAAAAAGCCGGAAGACGCTTTGACAAGGATGGATATATGCAATGAAAATTTCCAAACGCGACGCGTATACGTGGTTTGAGTTTTTCTCTTCGCTCGACGAGAATGATGAGCTTATGAATTATCAGAAGGAGATTGCGCTGGATGTGCTTTCTCAGATTGAGACTGCGGTTGAGAAAAAGCATGATGAGATGAGAAGCGGGATCAAAACGCTTAAAACGCTGATGGGCAGAACATATTATGTCGGGCCTGACGACAAGTTTTCCGCGGGGTGCAGATCCTGCCTGACCGGAAGCGGACTTACTGCCATCCGCAAAACCAACAAGTGCAACATCCAGTGCAGATTCTGCTATAACTACGGTGAGCTTGACCAGATTGCGCCCATCGGCGACGGCATGTGGGAAATCGGCGGCACGAAATTCAGACTCGAGGACATTGACCTTCTGATGACTACGTGCAAAAAGCCCACCGGCATCAGCTATGTATATCTTGAGCCGTTCATGGAGATTGAAAAATACTATGCGATTATAAAAAAATTCCATGAATACGGCGTTCACCAGCACATGTACACCAACGGCCTCCTGGCAACGGAGGAAAATCTCAAAGCGCTGGGCGATGCCGGCCTGGATGAACTCAGATTCAATCTCGGAGCGAGCAACTGCGCGGATGTCGTGATTGAGAATATCGCGCTTGCCAAAAAGTACATTTCCTTTGTCGGCATCGAAACGCCGATGACCAAGGAGTTTTACGCTTCCTTTATCGCGAAAAAGGACAAGGTGCTCAAAACCGGCTTTGATTTTATGAACTGCGCCGAGCTTCACCTAAATCCCAATAATGTGCTCAATTACGAGGGCGAAAACATGTATATGTACAGGCAGGGCTACCTGTCGCCTGTGTGGAGCCGGGAAATCACCTATAAAATCATGAAAATGGCCGAGGATGAAAACTGGCCCTGCGTGGTTCACGACTGCTCCAATCAGACGAAATTTGCAAGAGACCTGAACCTGAGAGCCAAAGAGGGCGGCTGGTTCGGCGCAAGCAACTACGGAAGCGAGTTCATGGGCATTCCCTTTGAGGCGTTTTTGCCCATCCTTTCGGACGACACATTCGAGTTTCTTGAGGAAGAAGAGCTTCCCGAAGGCTACAGACCGGGAGAACTGTTCTTCTGATAAAGATAAAACGGGACGGAAAATCCTCTCCTGCGCAAAACTGTATTTTGAGCGCATGGGAGAGGACTTTCCGTCCCGTTTGTTTCGAAAATATTGGTCTTTTTACAGCTTTACGATTTCAAAAAGCTTATCTTCCGTTCCAAGCTGGAGCATTTGCGTAAAGCCTGCTTCTTTAAGATAAGCGGGGCATTCGTCAAAATAGGCGCCCAGCTGATGGGCGCGGTGGCAGTCGGAGGCGGGGATTACTTCTCCGCCCAGCTTTTTCCAGTAGGAGAGCATCGGAAGAATCGGATACGGGCAGGGCTGATTGCTGCGCGCGATGCCGCCGGTATTGACCTCCATAACGCGGCAGACGGTGATCATTTTGTCCATGGCTGCTTTGGCGTAGGAAAGATATTCGCTTGCTCCTTCGTTAAACCAGCCGTATTTCCGGTTGCCTTTGCAGATCAGATCCAGATGGGCGATGAGGTCGGGCTTGATGGATACAACATAATCGGCATACTCTGAAAAATAGGTTTTTGCTGCCTTCATCCAGTCGCCGCCCATGTGTTTTTCTACCCACGGACCGATGATATCGGTCGAATCCACGCCTGCGCATTCGCCGTCATCCGATATGAGGTAGTGGTTGGCGGCAAGGGTGTATTCAAAGGCGCTTTTGTCGGTAACGGACATACGGTCCCTTTCCATGCCGAGCCAGATGCGGATGCGGCCCTGATATTTCTTCTGAAGGGCTTTTACATGCTCGATGTATTTGATTTCGTTTTCAAGGGATAAGCCGTATGGAAGATCGACAATCTGGCGCGCATGCTCGGAAAAACCCAGTGCGGTGAAGCCCAGGGAAAGGGCGGATTCGACCATTTCTTCCAGTGTGTTTTTCCCGTCGACATAAACAGAATGCGTATGGGGATTGCTTTTGATAAGCATATGTGTTCCTCCGGGTGAAAAGATGTGCGGATTATAGCATGAAACGGTGAATTTGTAAATCTTAAAACGGCAAGAAAAACTGTCCGAAGCGCCGACTCCGGACAGACAAGCCATCAAAAAAGTACCTTTTTTGATG
>JAEDIV010000082.1 GCA_016296675.1 Clostridia bacterium | reverse complement strand
ATTTCAGGGGATCGGCCCTTCCCATCAAAAAAGGGACTTTTTTGATGGCTTGAACCGCTCCTGACGGAGCGGTTACGCTTCAATTTTTGCCCATCTGCCGGAATGAATCATGGCGGTTGCGATGATCGCGCGGGCGTAGCAGGCGATGGTATTGGCGAAGAACACGCCGGACACGCCGAGGTGCAGCTTATAAGAGAAAAGCCACGTAAGCGGCACGCGGATGAGCCAGACGCACATCGTGCAGGATACGGCTACGTGCTTGCTCATGCCGCCGACGCGCACGCCGGGTTCCGATGCGTTGACCGCAACGGCGGGAACAGCAAAAAGCAGCGTAAGCCAGATCAGCCGCGCGCTTTCTGCGTGGATAAACGCATCAGACGTAAAAAGACCGGTAAAAAACGACGGAAACAGCATCAGTATGCCGGACAAGACAACCGTTGCAAAAAGGCCGATTCCAAGAATGAACCTGAAATTTCTGCGCGCGCCGGATATATCCTTTGCGCCGACCTTATGGCCGATGAGCGTGGTTACGGAAACGCTGACGATGGGCTGACAGATGCCGGAGAAGGAGATCAGCGTCTGAAGCACATTATAGATGCCGGAATCATTTTTGCCAAGGCCGATCAGCATGGAATTGATCAGGATATATCCTCCCTGAACGGCAATGCCGTCGACAACATTCGGCGCGCCGACCGAGAAAATGCGCCGGATGCAGGCAAGGTCAGGCTTTAAAATGCTGCGGAAGGAAACGTCAAACGCGCGGTGGTGCCTGAAAACCGCATATCCCAGCGCAAGTGCGCCCACATACCGGCAAACCACATACGCAAGCCCCGCGCCTACGAGCTGAAGATGAAAAACGCTCACAAAAACGAACGCCGCCAGCAGCTGAAACGCATTCATGACGACTGTGCATAAAAGCGGCACCCGGGATTCGCCTGCCGAGCGCAGGATACCGGAGAAGGTATTGACCGCCATAAGACCCGGGAGCGACAGCGCAACAACCCGGAAATAGGAAAGCCCTTCATGGTAAAACGCATCGTCCGCGCCGGGCATCAGAAGGCGCATAAGCGGCGCAGATATGAGAAGCAACACCGCCGTCACCAAAGCAGATACAATCGGCGCGAGAAAAACCGCGTGCGCAACGATTTTGTTCGTTTGCTGCCGGTCGCCCTTTCCGGTATTGAGCGCAGTCAGGATCGACGCGCCGGTAGAGACGATGTAAAAAAACGCCGTTACGCACGAAATCACCTGGTTGCCCGTGCCCGCAGCCGCAAGAGAGCTCGCCGAAATCCTTCCAAGGATCGCCGAGAACACAAGCCCGATGGTGACGGTAAATATGTTTTCCAGGATCACCGGAAGGGCAAAGCGGAAGCCGCTTATATCTGTTTCCGGCTTATTTTTCCTTGTCACACCTTTTCCTTCTTTCCGGGAATCTGGGCAAGCACGATGGCAAAGAGCATGAGCACACATCCCGCAATCTCTCTGCCGAGCATCGCCTGATGAAGAATCAGGAAGCCGAACAGCGCGGAAAACACGCTTTCCATGCTCATGACCAGGCTCGCAACAACGCTGTTGCAGCGGGATTGTCCGATAATCTGAAGCGTATAGGCGATGCCGGAGGAAACGACGCCCATATACAGAATCGGCGCCCAGGCATTCAGGATATCGGAAAGCGCGGGTTTATCGAAAATAGCGGCGCAGACGCAAGATAATATGCCGCACACCAGAAACTGCAGACACGAAAGCCGGATGGGATCCACCTTATCGACCACTTCGTCCACCACGATAATCTGAAGGGCGAAGGCAAACGCGCACAAAAACGCATAAATATCGCCGCCGCTTATGGTGAATCCGGGCTTGATCGAAAGAAAATACATGCCGATGAGCGCAATCAGTACGCCCAGCCACACCTGAACGCCCGCTTTCTTTTTCATAAACACGCCGAATACGGGCACGAGCACAATGTATAATGCCGTCAGAAACGCAACTTTTCCGATGTTCGCCTTTTCGATGGTTTCAAGCTCCTCGGCGGTTTTTCCGGCGGTATCCACATAGGAAATCGCAAACTGCTGAAGATTGCAGGCCATAAACAAAAGAACACCGCACAAAATTCCGCCGATAAGAAGCGCCTTCCCGCCGCTTTTTTTCGGCTTTTTGTTCACGCGGTCAAACGTCAGAAATACGGGCACCAGTACAAGCGCGCCCAGAAGCGAACGGGCGGCGTTGAACGTAAAAGGTCTTACGCTGTCCGATCCCAGCGACTGCGCAACAAACGCGCTGCCCCATGCAAGCGCTGCCAGAAGCAGAATCACGCTGCCGGGGATTGCGAATTTTTTCTTTGGCATAGTTTTTCTTCCTCTTGAATTCCATTTCCTCCCTCATTATAGACCGAGGACGCGTTTTGTCAAGTTAAGGGAAAATAGATAAAAATCCATGTTTCTTGTCAAAAAATTAGCGTGATGGCGTTGATGCAGCCAAAATGGAATGCTATAATAGAAAATGGATGGAAAGGCAATAACAAAACTCTGATTCTTGAAAGGGGTTTTTCTTTATGAATTACAAGCGCGTTGTTTTAAAGCTCAGCGGCGAAACCCTCCAGCCCGAAAGCAAGAAGGGCTGTTTTGATCCCGATCGCGTGGACAAGGTTGCAAATATGCTCAAAACCGTGCACGACCACGGCGCCCAGCTCGGCATCGTCATCGGCGGCGGCAATATCTGGCGCGGCCGCTTCACCAAGGAAATGAACGGCGCAAACGCCGACCAGATGGGCATGCTCGCCACCGTCATCAATGCCCTTTGCGTTCAGGACGCACTGGAAAGACTGGGCGTAAAGGCCGTTGTATTCACCGCGCAGGAAATGAACCGCTTTGCCCGCCTCTACACGCGCTCCGCCGCAATCGAAGCGCTTGAATCCGGCGCCATCGTATTGCTCGCCGGCGGCAGCGGCAACCCCTATTTCACTACCGACACAGCCGCCGCCTTGCGCGCTGCCGAGCTTGACGCCGACGCAGTATTCAAGGGAACGACTGTAGACTGCATCTACGACAAGGATCCCTCCAAATATCCCGACGCCAAGCCGCTTAAGGATGTTTCCTACGATCAGGCCGTTGAAATGCGCCTGGGCGTCATGGACACCACCGCCTTCCTCCTCTGTCAGACGCAGAAGATTCCGGAGATCCGCGTGTTCTCCATGGAAGACCTTGACAACATCGTGCGCGTTTTCGACGGCGAAGACATCGGAACCCGCGTACACGCTTAAAGCATGAATATCACTGTAAGGCCCGCCGAAGAGCGCGACCGGCAGCTTGTCAAAAACATCTTCAACCTCTACCAGAACGAACTATGCATCTATTCGGACGATTTTGATGCGCTCGATGAAAACGGATATTTCGCGCCCGATACCGTCAGCGAAATCCTGCCGTTCGGAGACGGCGTTTTTCCCTACATCATCGAGGAAAACGCCCGCCCCGTCGGCTTCGTGATGGCAACCGACGCTTCCTATGCGCCGGAGGGCTTCGACTATTGCCTGGAAGAAATCTTTCTGATCCGAAACAGGCGCAAAAAAGGCATCGCCTCCGCCGCCATGAAGGAAATCACGAAATCCCGCCCGGGCAAATGGACGCTTGAGGTCTACAAAGAAAACACCCCCGCCGTTTCCTTCTGGATGCGCTTCCTCAAGGAGAACGCCGAAGACGTCTCTTCAGACACCAAAGCAAATTCGCCCTTCACCCGTTTTAATTTTACCATCCGCAGATAACGGAGAAACCAGCATGAAAAAATCAGCCTCCCGCAGAAAAAAACAAAAATCCACACCGATTATTCCGATCCTTATCCTGATGCTTGCATTGATCGGTATTACATTGTATATTGCAGTACATTTCCGCGAAGCAAGCTCGAAGGACAATATATCCGACAAAACTGCGGCTGCGCCGGCATATACCGAAAAAGCGGAAACGCCCGTACCGACCGTACAGCCTGAACCCACCCCAGAGCCTACCCCTTCCGAAACGCTTCCTGTGATTCTTGAGGCCTCTTCTCCCGAAGAAGCTGCTTCGGGTACGCCGTCAGAAGCAACTGTTTCTCAGGCAACGGCCCTCGAACCGATTCTGGAAGTCCCTCTCGCTGAAGAAGATAAGCCTGTTCTTCAGGTATATTTCATGGCTGTCGGGCGTAATGACGGCATTCTCTTAAGAATGGGCGATGAATGCGCGTTTATCGACGGCGGCATGAACAGCAATGTAAGAGATGCTCTTGAATACATTTCCGATACGCTCGGCGTCAAAAAACTAAAATATTATATTGCAACACACGGCCATGAAGATCATGTTGGATGCGCAGGGCTTGTTTTAAGCACATTTGAAACGGAAACGATTCTATATAACAGCAATCTAAGCATTCAAACAATGATGGAAACCGCAAAAACAAATGAAGCCCGCAAAATCATAGACAGTACAGAAAAGCAGCTGTTTCTTCTGAATGATACTGTCACACTCGGCGATGCGGTTCTTACCTGCGTAGGCCCGCAAAAGGTTGTTCCCCGCAGAGACAGAAAAGACTTCTCGGAAAACGAAAACAGCATTATAATCCGTTTGACATACGGAAACCATAGTTTCCTGTTGACCGGAGATGCAACCACTGACGAATTCCTCGAGCTTTTAAAAACGCACCCGGAGTATGTGCCCTGCGATGTTATCAAAGGCGCGCATCATGACAATCCTATAAATAAAGATTTTCTCAATGCAACCAAAGCAAAATATTATGTATATTCCACCGGTCACGATTTCCCTCCGGAAAGTTGGGATATCAATAGGGTACGCGAAGCCGGCGCCCGTGTATTTGTTACCAGCAGTAACAATGCGGGAACAACGCTTTTTACAACAGACGGAGAAGAGCTGACTGTTCAGGTAGAAAATACTGCTCCTTATTGGAAGCTGGATCGGGAAAAACTGCGTCTGTCGGTTGGCAAGACCGCGCGTTGCACCTATTCCGCAGGGAGAAGGATCATCGATACGATTCAATGGACAACCAGTGATGACAGCATTGTGAGAATCGAATATGGTGTCAACAGGGTGAAGATTCACGCTCTTGCGCCCGGTAAATGCACAGTTACCGCAACGCATTTTGATGGTTCGACCAAGGAAATCATAGTAGAGGTCAAAAAATAACGAATATATTCTTCAGATAATCGCATCCTCAATGAAAGGAGCCGCCAGAAAATGATCGACCGCACGATTCCTTATATCCCGATCATGATGGTCAAGCGCGATATGGATATCTTTCCCGATTGCGCGCTGCATCCGGCCTATGAATTCGCGTTCTTTGCGCCCGAAACCGGAAAGGCAGACTGGGTTCGCGTTCAGTTTTTGTCCGGTCAGATCGAGGATGAAAAGATCATCGGCGATCTGTTCGACCGGGAGTTCATGACGGACCCCGGGCTTCTTCCAAATCAGATGCTGTTTGTGCGTGAAAAAGCAACGGGAGAAGCCGTCGCTTCCGCTTCTCTTTGGTACGGCGATCCTTTCGGCTATAAGCAAATGCGCATCCATTGGGTTGCGACGCACGTAGACCATCAGGGAAAAGGCCTTTGCCGTGCGATGCTTTCAAGGCTCATGAAGCGCTACCACGAACTGGGCATGACCGGCGACGTATTTCTCTTCTCCCAGACCTTCAGCTATGCCGCCATCTCCATCTATCAGGACTTCGGCTTTGAGCGGTATTTGGGCGATGAACCCATCAACTGGCACGTCGAAAACTTCAAAGAAGCGCAGACGCAGGCCTGGCAGCTGATCGATGAAAAAATCGCCGCATACAAAAAGAAAGCATAATTTCTTTGGCGCGAAATGACGCAACAATAAAGCGCAGTCACTCAAAAAGAAGCGACTGCGCTTTATTCTATTTATCCCCGGTCCAGTATGATTTCCTCATTCAGAACCGCCTTTATAAGCGTATCTCCCTCATATCGTAATTTCAGAGAAAAAAACGGAATCTCCTGATCCAGCAGGCGCAGAAAAATCTTGTCGCCTTCCCAGATAGGCAGGGAAAGGAGCCGTTCTTTTTCGATCCAGTCGAGTTCTCCCTCGTCGCAATCCTTGATTTTTCCGGAAAATGCCGTGGATTTAAAAAGGTGCATCTGCTCGGCATCGTATTTGTCGGACACAAACGTGACGATCCCGCGATAGAAGAGATTGGAAAGCGCAAGCCCGGTCTCCTCCATGGTTTCGCGCCGCGCGCATTCCTCAGGCGTCTCGCCCTCCTCAAATTTTCCGCCCACACCGATCCACTTGTCCTTGTTCGTGTCGTTTTCCTTTCGGGTCCGGTGGAGCATCAGGTATTTATTGTCCCGCTCAATATAGATAATGGATGAAAGTATCATGCATGAACATCCTCATAGGCTTCAAATTTTCTGAGGTACACCTCGCCGCGCGCAGATTTGATTTTGAGTTTCAGCGCGCTCGGCAGACTTTTACCACTGGAAATCAAGGGATTCTGCAGTGCAAACGGATCATACAGCGGGCAAATCTTTCGGTTGCCGACCGTCGTTCCCTGATAAACAGGAAAATCGCGGCCGCCCTTGCCTTCCATGAAAACACTGAACGATTCAATTCTCTGGCCCCTGGAAATATCTTCCTCCAGCACCACATATTTGACCGCCTTTTCGCTGTCAAAGGTCAGCGTATACTCCGCCTGGCTGCCGCTGCCGCCGGTCTTTTCCATCCTGACTCCGCAGGGCCTTGAAAATTCCTTCCTGACCTTTTCGCCGAACTCATGAAGCCGCTTTACGTCCCTTTCGTCCAGAAGGCCTTCGGTCGTCGGGGGAATATTCAAATGCAAAGACGCGTTTCCTCCGACGCTGGTCAGATAGATCTGAAACAGCGTCTCAAGGCTTCGGGGCTCTTCCGCCTTGTGCCAGAACCAGCCGCGGCGGATGGAAGTATCGATTTCGCTCGGGCAGAAGGTAAGCCCTTTTGAATAAAGGATGTTTGAAAGCGAGCCGATTTCCTCATCGGTGTTGTAGAGAAAATCCAGATTTCCTTCCGCCGCCAGCGGGCCTTCTCCGCTCTGCACCTCGGCATAATGGCAAAGCTCTCGGGGAACGACCGCCCACTCGCTGTGTCTCGCTTTTCCGGCCTCGTTTCCGACCCATCTCACATCCGGGCCGCCGTCGTTGAAGATGACGGCATCCGGCTGATATTTCCGGATGGTTTCGATATAGCGCGGAAAATCGTATTTCTGTACCTTGCCGTTCGGCCCTTCACCGCACGCGCCGTCAAAAAAGATATAGAAAATCTCGCCGTATCCGGTCAGAAGCTCGGTCAGCTGGTTCACAAAATAGTCGTTGTATGCGTCCGTTCCATAGGTTTCGTTGTTTCTGTCCCAGGGAGATAAATAGATGCCGAATTTCAGCCCCCATCTTCTGCACGCATCCGACGCCATCTTCACAACATCGCCCTGAAACGGGCTGTTCTTAACGCTGTGCTCCGTGAACTTACTCGGCCACAGGCAGAATCCGTCGTGATGCTTGCACGTCAGCACCATGCCCTTGAACCCGCCCGCAACCAGCGCTTCGCACCACTGATCGCAGTCGAGCTTCACAGGATTGAATACCGCTGGATCCTCGTTTCCAAGTCCCCACTCCCTGTCCGTAAACGTGTTCACGCCAAAATGAATAAAGGCATACATATTGATGTCAAACCATTTTTTCTGCCTTTCGCTCGGCCTGACATTCGCCGCCTGCACAAGAAACTCTTTCATCTCAAAACACCGCCTTAGGCATTTTCTTTAAGTATAACGGCGAACAGGATATTTTGCAAGCGCGGAAAAAAAGTAACCGAATAGAAAAAGCCCACAGCGCGGGGCTGCGGGCAGAGTTTTTGCAGAAATGTTGTCAATAGGAATCATGAAAC
The DNA here is from genome assembly GCA_016296675.1 of Clostridia bacterium. Lineage (GTDB taxonomy): Bacteria > Bacillota > Clostridia > Christensenellales > Aristaeellaceae > SFHK01. Next base: position 4,298 of record JAEDIV010000082.1, on the reverse strand, counting down.
CATCTCCTGATTCATCCTATACAGCCATGTCGTGCCGTTCTCGCCGCCCGTAGGATCGTTCGGGCCATTGACGCGGACAAGCTGATTCAATATATCGTATTCTGATTAAGTTAGCTACAATCCCTCAGTCAGCTTCGCTGACAGCTCCCTTTACACAAGGGCGCCTTTTGGCTTAATCGAACATTGAGAAAAAGCCTTGCGCACGCGACCGCTGTCGGAGGGCGTGTTTTCGATGCTTTTGTCTATTTTTGTACCATAAGTGTACCACATCTCGTCGTTCGTGTCTACCACGTTTCCATCGGAATTGAGGGACAGAAAAAGCCCACGGCGCGAGGCCGTGGGCGGATGAGTTGTTGTGGAGACTAAGGTTGAATCTGAGAATCGTTCCATAATCCTCTTGTCTAAGAACGATATTCAATCCTATAGTACCATTTGGGAGAAATAATGTTTTTTAGTTCTGCTCCATACAGATTTTTGTAATATGTTTTTAATTCGCGTACTGCATCCATGAAATAAAAATCTCCCGGCTCATAGTTATCGCAATCAATGTAGTAAAACACTACATTAATGGCGCTTCCATTTTCATCATGCGCAACATAGAAAAATTGAACAACGTGAAAATAACTATACAGAAACATATCAACCACAGAAAAGTGCGAAGGCTCCATCAGAAGATAGGTATTTCGAACCTTATCCCATTCTTCGTCCGTAAAGAACATGCCATAGTTTTCATAGTCAATTGTTGTGTTTGACATCCCACCCAATCTCCAATCACCAAGGGGCTCATGTATGTACTCAAAAAAATCAGGATGATTCCAAAGTATCTGAGCAGTTTCGTCAAACTCATCAAAATGCTCCTCGAAAACCCAAAGCACGCCATTTTCACTCAATTTCCTAATGTCATAGCGAAAGGGATCCAAACTTCTGATGTAAGAAACCAAGCACAAAAACCCAAATATAATAATCAAAAGAATCAATATTCCCTTTTCGATTCTACGCATCATTGTGTTTCCCTCCCGCATCTGATACAGAAAATAAGCTGTTTATGCACATCTACTTATTGGTGCGTTAATTAATGGAAGCGTAGTAAGCGTTAATTCCTTTTTCTACATATGTGTGATCGTCCTGTCTATCTCCATAGTAGTTATCAACAGAACCCGCACATGCTGCAAGTGTATGTAATATCTTAAATATATTAGATTTCGTGAAATCAATCTGCTGCGCTACGGTCCATCTGCATTAGAAGCGCTTCTATAAAAATCAATTGCTAATTCAGGAAGATAGCCATTTGCATCACTACATTCCGTTAGGCAGAGCTTGGAATATCCTAAACTCCTTATCAAATATTTTTGCAATTTTCCCTGTAACAAGATCCAAAGCGTTCATTTGTCCGGACGATGCAAAGATATGATTCATGGTTTAATGGAATCTATTTTGTATGCCAAAGAGCCAGAACTCTACCATCTTCACCACGAATAATAATATTCGGTACTCCACCCACATAATACTTCGGTAAGGTTCCTTCGATATACCATGCATCATGTTCTTTGTCGTAAGATACTATATACGGTTTTTTATTCTCTATTGATTCTCCATAAACCTCTTTAAAAATCTCCTCTGCTTTTATAACAGCGATGCTTTCACTTTTTATTTCTCCTAATACGATATCCCTTGTAAATTCTTCCAAGTAAATGTCGTAGTCGGACAGATTAAATTCATCCGCTCTATTCATACTATACAGTTCTCCTGACAAAAAATTCGTTTCAGAGCATTCTGTGGAAACACTCTGATTTGGTAGCTTGAATTCATTTAAGCTATTCTTGCTACATATGTCAACAAAAAAGCTCCCTACACATGCTATCAACAAAATTAGCGACGTTGTTACTATACGATTCATAAATTCACTCCTTTTCAGACCATTTTGGATGATTCGGATCATAGGGAATATCATCGAAAAGTATCAAATCGTAGACCGATGTTGGATCATACTTCAATAGCATACCACCCGGTGTAGCAACGTAAATTGGAATTGAGAATTCACTTGCTACTTCACGATCTCGTGACGAGAACTGATCACCTCTATAATTAACATTATAAGCACTATGAGTATATACTGAGTGGTATTGGTTTCATCGTTCGGGTCATCTTTTTCGAAGATGACCGACTCTATGCGATTAGAATTGTCATAGCCATAGCGGATGGTATTGCCTGCCGGATCGGTAACCGCTTCTACCCTGCCGTTGCCATCTTCATCCAGCGTATTGGTGACGATGTTTCCGCGCGCGTCCTTCTGAGAAACGATGTAATTCCCGTTATCGGTATAAATGGTTTCGGTTTTCATCAAAAGCGCATCTGCAGAGGGCTGAATTACATTTTCTTTACCGTCGATACTTATCGGTAAAGCAACTTGACTTGATATTTGATTTTTTCTATCCACGCTTATGTGGAATGCTAGTTTTTGTACGTTGTTTTATTTTTTCACAGAACTGTCCTCTGATTCACGTGCATTCATTTTCCAACTTCCAACTATACTCCTCTCTATATTTATCAAAACATTCACAGCAAACCCAGTGTATATTCTTAGTTGTTACATATCCTTCATGAATATCATCAGGGGAATCAGATATTTTTATACCACACATTGTGCAATGCTCATGTTCGTTATTGACCTCAAACGATGCCTTTTTAAAGTGTTCATTTAACATAAACCGTTGGTAAGTAATCAATTTCTCTTTCTCCCTTCTATCGTATTAAGTTAGCTACAATCCCTCAGTCAGCTTCGCTGACAGCTCCCTTTACACAAGGGCGCCTTTTGGCTTAAGCGAACATTGAGAAAAAGCCTTGCGAACGCGACCGCTGTCGGAGGGCGTGTTTTCAATACTTTTGTCTATTTTTGTACCGTAAGTGTACCACATCTCGTCGTTCGTGTCTACCACGTTTCCATTGGAATTGAAGTGGTAGGAATTGAGGGACAGAAAATGCCCACGGCGCGAGCCGTGGGCTTGGATTTTGTATAGGAACTTTGCGTGATTTATGATTTATCCCCGTTTCATCTGCGCTTTTATATTTCAACGCATGACCAGGTAAAACCTACCGGTATTGAGCGCGAATAATTGAATGTGATTGCATGAATACGGTTATCGATCATTGCAATTGCGCTGTCAACGGATGATTTTCCCGGCAAATCACATTGCGAAACGATTCTGCCGTCGGATAAATCTACACACACCAATTGTGTACGCTTTTCTCTTCTCAGGATATAGCACAGATTATCAACCTGGACAATGCGTCGCGTCCCACCTGTTTTTATTGAGGCAAGAGGAACGCCGGTATTTATGTCCAGCACATAAAAATAACCGCCCTGCCCTGCTGTGCCGAAGAACAGCCGATCCTTCCAGCGCATCATATCCGTATACAAGTACGCTCTGCCGTTGAATTCCCACAGCTTCTCATCTTCCTTCATGCAGATATAACCCCAGTTATCCTTGTGCAGAATGGTATATTCTCCAAGAGATTGCGGATCCGTTTCATAATATGCCAATGGCTTGAAATGTTTTTTGAACTCCATCCGGATATGCTCAGGAACATCATGGAAAAATATGTTATTTTTCAGGTTCAAGCCTTGGTCCTCTGAAACCATCAAAAATATATCATCCGGTGTTTCAACCACTGTCCATTCTATTGGAAGAGGAAGAATCTCATTGCTGGTTTCGGTATATAGCAATCGCGGCAGCGTGTCTTTCTCCGGGAATGTCAATAAAGAATCATCATCCTTGAAGATGAAAGCAACATGATTTTCCTGTTTGATAAACTGCCCACCGCAATTGGGCTCCCATAAATATTCGCGTCTGAACTGTTTATTCCAAAGAATTTTCATTAATCATACGCCTCCCAAGGAATAATCGGGTTAAAATGAGCCGATGGATTAGCAGTTTGCATTGCTGTAATTTTCGCTTCCAAGGCTTGATATCCCTTAGTTCCCATAGCCTGTGAAGGACTAGCAAATTCCCATACTTCTATTCCACCATCAACTCTATAAGCTATGATATCGGGACGTTGATTGCCCACCAAGCCTGCCGTTTTCAATGATCTATTTCCGTAAATCTATAAGAATTGTCCTGCTTTCTTCAAAGCTTCTATGAATCTATCGATTGCAGCGACTACATACGAGCCTTTTGGCTTAATCGAACATTGAGAAAAAACCTTGCGAACGCGACCGCTGTCGGAGGGCGTGTTTTCAATACTTTTGTCTATTTTTGTACCGTAAGTGTACCACATCTCGTCGTTCGTGTCTACCA
>JAEDIV010000081.1 GCA_016296675.1 Clostridia bacterium | reverse complement strand
ATACCGACCATTGGCAGTTTGTTTCTGTGTATACGGATAAGGGAATCACCGGGACCAGCACAGCCAAACGAGAGGGATTCAATCGCATGATCCAGGATGCGTTGGCCGGAAAGATCGATCTTATCATCACCAAGTCGGTTTCCCGCTTCGCACGCAATACAGTAGATACGCTGACCACTATCCGCAAGCTGAAAGAGCACGGTGTGGAGGTGTATTTTGAAGAACAGAACATCTACACGCTGGACGGAAAGGGCGAAGTGCTGCTGATGATCATGTCCAGCATCGCGCAGGAAGAAAGCAGGAACATCTCCGAAAACGTGACCTGGGTATGCGCAAGCGTTTTGCTGACGGAAAGGTGTCCATGCCTTATAAGCAGCTTATGGGCTGTAGGCGCGGAAAAAACGGAACGCCCGAGATTGTGGAAGCGGAGGCGCAGATTGTACGCACGATTTTCCGGCGTTTTCTGGAAGGTGCAACACCAACGATTATTGCCAGAAAACTGAACGCAGCCGACATGAAGGTGACAAGAAGTGCTCAACGCCGCATGTGACGCAGGAGGAGCTGGAGAAAGCGTTCGCCAGCGTGATGCAGAAGGTCATTGCCGAAAAGGATGCCATCTTCGCTGTCTGCCGCGAAGTGCTGGATGAGGTGGTTGACATGAGCGAAATTGATAGGATCGCAACGCGGCTGCAGGATCAGGCGCTGGGCATGGCGGAGCGTGTCAGGAAGTTGGTCGGGGAAAATGCCAGGGTGCGAAGGGATCAGGAAGAGTACCAGCAGGAATACGATGCGCTGGCAGCGGAGCATGAGAAGCTCAGCGAGAAGATCCGAAGCATTGAGGATCAGAAGAGGGATAAGGCAGACCGTAGGCGAAGGATTGAGGTGTTCCTGCGTATGCTGGAGGAGCAGGAGGAATGCGTGGGATTTGATCCATATTTCTTTGTCGCGCTGGTGGATAAGGTGGTTGTTGGGCAAGACAGGAAATTGGATTTTGTTTTCCGAAATGGAATGAAATACGAATACACAATAGTTGGTTGATAGCATAAATCAGGTCGGGATCATTGTTTTGAGCAGTGCTTCCGGTCCTTTATCTATAGCAGCAGTATTCTATGTTTTTATAAACAATTTGATTGGTGAAATGCTGAAAGAAATAATGAAGAAAATGTGCTTTTGTTGGAAATTTGAGATAGACAGAATTTGTGTGATACATTAGAATATATAGTGTATAATTATGAGAATTATACCCATAGTTGTGGGTGTTCAGATGATTGAGGAATATAGTACATATCGATTCAAGACGGACATGCTGCAAGATGAAAGTATAACTTGACTCCCTGTCAACGCTATATGGAAACCATTGCTATATTGGTAGGATGGGGGAAATATAGCTGTATAGCGTTACGAAGCCGATGTTGATTTTCAAAGATCGGAGGGCGGAGCTATAGGCAAAATAAGTGACTTTCAACATATATACTGCCTGTTTTGCCGAACGGGAGCGGAGTACAGAATTTGTGAGAATATTCGTAAGAAATTCCCGGATGCATATCCGCTGGCGGCAACGCAGGAAAAGCATAGAGTAGTCAACAAACATGATGAGATAGATCGGCGAGTATTTCTGCCGGGCTAGCTTTTTCTTTATTCGAAAAATGAAGTGGATGTTGATTCACTACTCAGAATGGATGATATCTACAGAGTGCTGGGCGATGAAGATACTGCACATGAATTACAGAACAGCGACAGATCATTCGCGGAATGGCTGCTGAGAAACAATGGTCTGATCGGAATATCCAGAATAACAAACCGGAACAACAAGATATCGATCAAGTCCGGCCCCATGAAAACTTTGCGAAGAAGCTTGTGAAGCTGGACAAACATACGAAGAATGCGCTGGTTAGAATGGATTTTTTAGGAACCGTCCGGGATATGTGGCTGGCATTTGAAATTGATGTTATTTGCTATTTTGAAAAGGTTCAGGATGAGGAAATAAAGCGATTTCTCCCGCAAAAGGCCCGGAGCGTTGAAGAAGCGATTTCTGATTTTGAAAAGACGCTTTTACCGGACGCGACAAGCTTTGGAAGCACCATATATGTCAATGCAAACGATGTCGGCGATGTTTGGGCGTACTGTATTGGCGGGGATGAACCGAATGCGATGCTTTCTTTTTGCGTGTTTGAAAAATCATTGTGGGGCAAAGGGATTGCTTCCGAGGCGGTGCGAATCTTCCTTGACGAGATGAAGGAGAAATATAGTCTTCGCTCAATGGGCGCGTTACCTTTTCAAACAACCAAGCGTCAATCAATGTGCTTATGAAGAATGGATTTCAGGAGAAGGAAACGTTTACGGAAAACGGCGTTGAGTCGAAATATTTTCAAACAGACTTATGACGGCGGAATCTAAAGGGCTGGAGATGGCGAAATGGCGATAAAATGGATATTCTTCGACGTCGGGTCAACGCTTGTGGACGAAACGGAGGCGTATGATCACAGGGCGCGAGACATGATTGAAGGGACAAACCTCACCTTTTCGGAATTCAACCAAGTCCGTCATGACTTTGCGCGGATGGGCCTTGACGGGAATTTTGAAGCGATCAGGCATTTTGGCCTAAAGAAAACGCCGTGGCATTCGGAGGATGAGAAGCTGTACCCGGACGCGCATGATGCGCTTACTGATCTTTATAAAAAGGGATACCGTCTTGGCATCATCGCAAATCAGAATTCCGGCTTGGAAAAGCGGTTGGAGGCATGGGGGATCCGGAAGTTTTTCCGTGTGATCGTGTCCTCTGCGGAGACCGGATGCGTAAAGCCCGACCGTGCGATTTTTGAATTGGCTTTGAAAACGGCTGGCTGCGAAGCGGAAGAAAGCGTCATGGTCGGCGATCGGCTGGACAACGATATGCTGCCCGCCAAAGAGATTGGCATGAAGACGGTTTGGATAAGGACGGGGCTTTCGAAGGTTCAGCCGCTGAAGCTTGGAAAAGGGATCTGCGACATTCAGATTGAATCACTTACGGAGCTTACAGAAATTTTTGAATAGGAAACATATATGATTTACTTAAAAACCGAAAGGCTGATCATTCGGCGCGTTCGAGCGGACGATTGGAAAAGCATTCAGAAGATTTGGGCCGACTTCAATCAGTCGCCCATGCGTGTATACGACACGCCGCATGATACAGAGGACGCGTCCGTTCAAAGAAGAATTCAAAAATGGGCGGCGTTTCATGAAAGCACGGAGCATATGTTTTTCGCCGTCTGTCTTGAAAGCGCGGTGATTGGTTATGTCGCATTTAATATCCGCGAAAACGGGCACGAAATCGGCTATTGCTTCCATTCAGCGTATCACGGAAAAGGCTATGCGAAGGAAAGCATGCTTGCGCTTTTTGATTATGTTCGGTCGCTTGGCATCAAGAGGCTGACGGCGGGTACTGCGCTTAAGAATGTGCCGTCGGTCGCGCTACTAAAATCATTGGGGTTTGAACTGATCGAAACGGAAAAGGTTTCGTTTTATAAGGATGATTCGGGTAACGACATCGTGTTTGACGGCGGCGTGTTTGAAATGAATATGACGAGGTGATCGCGTGATTCGAAAGGCGATAAGCGGAGATGAGCGAATTTTAGCGGAAATGGCAGTTCAGATGTGGGACAGCCATACTGCAGGCGAACTGGAAAAGGAGTTTACCGAAACGCTGAAGGATGAAAAAACTGCGTTCTTCATCAAATATGTAAATCATAACCATGTGGGATTTGCGCAATGCGGGTTGAGATGCGATTATGTAGAGGGAACGGAAACATCGCCCGTAGGCTATCTGGAAGGGATTTTTGTTCTGCCGGCTTACCGCAGCAACGGCTATGCAAAGGAACTGCTTTCCGCCTGCGAAATGTGGGCAAAGCGCATGGGCTGCAAGGAATTCGCAAGCGACTGCAAACTGGATAATATTGGCAGTTTTAAATTCCATCTTGCGATGGGATTCGACGAAGCAAACCGCATTATTTGTTTTACGAAAAATCTGAATAAAAGAAAGGATGACACATTATGACAGAAAACTGGCATGGCTTCAAACTGGAACGCTTCGCGTTTGAAGGGCGTGAGGCCATTATTGTTTATCCCGAGAAAGCGCGGGAAGGGCGTCCATGGCTTTTGAAGACCGAATATTGGGACGCGTATCCGGATGTGGAGATCCGGCTGGTGAAGGAAGGATTTCATCTTTTGTATGTGAAAAATGAAAACCGCTGGTTTACGAAAAACGAGTGCGATCTGAAGGCGCGGTTTGTGAAGCATGTGTCGGATGCCTATGGACTGAACGAAAAATGCGTGCCGGTGGGCATGAGCTGCGGAGGCGGTTATGCCGTCAAGTTTGCGGGACTTTATCCCCATCTTGTGAAATGCATGTTTATCGACGCGCCGGTTTTGAATTTTTCAAGCCTTCCGGGCAAATGGGGAGACCCCGTGAGCGACCGCATATGGCAGCAGGAATTTCTGTCCGCGTACCCTGGAATTAAGCATTATCAGCTTCCCGGATGGGACGAGCATCCGATCTGCTATGCGGATGCGATTCGGGAAAACGGCATTCCGATTATTCAAGTTTATGGGCTGGAAGATGAAACGGTGATCTACAATGAAAACGGGCTTTTGCTGAGAGAGGCTCTGGAGGGAAGCGGCCTTTTAAAGGAAATCGCCGTTGCGTACCGCGGCCATCATCCGCATGGACTGATCGGGGATAATCAGCCGATTGTCAACTTTATTTTAGACAACGCATAGGGAGGCATATATAATGAAGGTTCTCTTCATCGGAAACAGCCATACATATTTCAACGATATGCCCGGCCTTTTCAAGGAAATCTGCGAGGAAAACGCGAAGGACGTGCATGTGACCATGCTGACCAAGGGCGGCATGGGGCTGGACTATCATGCAAAAGAGGAGCAGACGAAATTCAATATTCTGTACGGAGAATATGACGTCGTCGTCCTTCAGCACACGGCGCATCCGATGGGCGATCTTGACGAAATGAGAAAGGGAGCCCAGAAAATCGCCGGATGGTGCAAAGAAGCCGGGAGCCGCGTGGTTCTTTATCAGACGTGGACGGAAAAGGGCGACGAGAAATCGCAGGAGCATATGTCGAAGGTGTATTTCGATCTTGGCGCACTTCTCGGCGCAGACGTTGCGCCGGTCGGCGACGTATGGCAGAAAACGCGCATCGAGCAGCCGGAATTGGAATTGTATTACACAGACGGCGCGCACGCATCGCCCGAAGGAAGCGCGCTGGCGGCACGGGTGATATTTGAGACGATGTTCAGATAGGAAAACTGGCGGCGGGAGGCGAAACGCCTCCCCTACGGTGGAGACGAAGCGATGATATCCTAAAAAACGCTTGGTTTTTCCAAAAAACGTCTGATTATACCGTAAGGGACGGGTTTCCCGTCCCGCGTATCTTCGGCATTTCTCTAAACGGCGCGATATAGAGTTAAAGATGTTTTGAGGTTAGGTAGCGGCGGGAGGGGAAACGCCTCCCCTACGGTGGAGATGGAGCGATGATATCCTAAAAAATGCTTGGTTTTTCCAAAAAACGTCTGATAATACCGTAGGGGACGGGTTTCCCGTCCCGCGTATCTTTGCATTATACTAAACAGCGCGATATAGAGTTAAAGATGTTTTGAGGTTAGGTAGCGGCGGGAGGGGAAACGCCTCCCCTACGGTGGAGATGGAGCGATGATATCCTAAAAAATGCTTGGTTTTTCCAAAAAACGTCTGATAATACCGTAGGGGACGGGTTTCCCGTCCCGCGTATCTTCGGCATTTCTCTAAACGGCGCAATCGCGCATTATGGATATACTTGAACTTAGGGTGAGGCTTTATGAGTACAGAAGCACACGCGGAAAAACCCGTACGAAAACACAACCGGATAAAACATTATGATTATAGTCTGAGCGGCGCGTATTTCGTCACGATCTGCACGCATGACCGAAAGAGAATCCTGTCGGAAATCGCAGGAGACGGTGCGCTTGTCTTGCATCCCGGCGGCGATATTGCTGAAAGCATGATCCAGAGAATAGCCGACAAATATCCATACGTATCTGTCGATCATTATGTGATTATGCCGGATCATATTCATATATTGTTGCGGATTGCCAGCTCGCAAAATCGATTGGATTTAGGTGATGCAGACGGGACGGGAAACCCGTCCCCTACGATAGGCAACATTGTTGGTTGGTATAAATATCAGACATCCAAACAAATCAATCTTATGAACGGAACGATAGGAGAAATTGTATTTCAGCGTTCCTATTATGATCATGTCATCCGGAATCAGCAGGATTATGATGATACATGGACATACATTGAGAATAATCCGCGCAAATGGGTGTTAGAGAAAAAGGAATTGGGTCGATAAGTCAGCAACGGGAGGCGAAACGCCTCCCCTATGGTGCAGATGAGGCGTTGAATTTCTGCAAAACGTCTGATTATACCGTAGGGGACGGGTTTCCCGTCCCGCGTATCCTCGGCATTATAATAAACGGCGCGGTATTGAATTAAGGATGTTTTTGAGGTTAGTCAGCAACGGGAGGCGAAACGCCTCCCCTACGGTGGAGACGGAGCGATGATATCCTAAAAAACGCTTGGTTTTTCCAAAAAACGTCTGATTACACCGTAGGGGACGGGTTTCCCGTCCCGCACACTCTATGTTTACACATCCCCCTCATGAATTTTCCTGCGGGGGATGTTTCTATTGTGCGAAGACAATTTGTGTGATAGAATACAAACAATTGATTTTCCCCGGAGGTTGGACATGTTACTGACTGCTGAAAACATCTACAAAAATTACGGCATGAAGCAGCTGATTGACGATGTGACGCTGTATTTAAATGAAGGCGAGCGCATTGGCTTAATCGGCGTGAACGGCACGGGCAAGAGCACGTTTTTGAAGGTGCTGGCGGGCGTGGAGGATCCGGACAGTGGGCGCGTTATGCGGGATCCCAATGTGCAGGTTTCCTATCTTCCGCAGGTTCCGGTGATTGACGATGAGCTTACTGTGCTTGAGCAGGTGTTTAAAGGGCATCCGGCGGAATTTCGCCAGCTCAATGAATATGAAGCCAAAATGATGCTCACAAAGCTTGGCATCACTGATTTTGATCAGAAGATGGGCGAGCTTTCCGGCGGTCAGCGAAAGCGCGTTGCGCTGGCGACGGTGTTTGTGCACCCGGCAGACGTGCTCATTCTGGATGAGCCGACCAACCATCTGGATTCTGAGATGGTTGTATGGCTGGAGCAAAAACTTTCAAAATTCACCGGCGGCCTTGTCATGATCACCCACGACCGCTACTTTTTGGAAAACGTCGTTACGAAAATTGCCGAAATGTCGTTTGGCAAAATGTATCTGTACGAGGCGAATTATTCGAAATACCTGGAACTCAAAACCCAGCGGCTTGAAATGGATAAGGCTTCCGAGCGCAAGCGGCAGGCGCTTCTCAGAAAAGAAACCGAATGGATCATGCGCGGCTGCCGTGCCCGATCCACCAAAAGCACCGAGCGCATCGCAAGATACGAGGCGCTGAAGGCGCAGGAAGCGCCTGAGACGAACAGCTCAGTTTCCATCACCGCAGGTGCATCGCGATTGGGCCGCAAGACCGTTGAGCTTGAGCATGTTTCAAAAAGCTACGGCGGGAAAACCATCATCCGCGATTTTTCCTACACTGTTTTAAGGGACGACCGCGTGGGCATCATCGGAAAAAACGGCGCGGGCAAAAGTACGCTTCTTAATATGATCGCAGGCGCACTTTCGCCGGATACGGGCTCTGTTGATTTCGGCGGAACTGTCAAAATCGGCTATTTTACGCAGGAAGGCAAAGAGCTCGATCCGAATCAGCGGCCTTACGACTATATCCACGAAATTGCTTCCTCGATTCAGACCAAGGAAGGCCGCATCACGGCAACGCAGATGATGGAAAAGTTCCTTTTTTTCTCCGATCTTCAGTTTTCAACGATCGGAAGACTGTCGGGCGGCGAAAGGCGGAGGCTCTATCTGCTTGGTATCCTTATGAGCGCGCCCAACATCCTTCTTCTGGACGAGCCGACCAACGATCTGGACGTTGAAACGCTGACGATTCTGGAGGATTACCTCTCCGAATTTCCGGGCGCAGTGGTCACCGTTTCCCATGACCGATACTTCCTTGATAAAATCGCGACCTCCATTCTCGAAGTAAAGGAGGGCGGCGAGGTCAGGCGCACCATGGGCGGCTACAGCGACTGGCTGCTCCTTAAAGAAATGGACGAAAAGGCGCCCCTGAAAAAGGAAAATAAGGACACGCGCGAAAAGCGCCCCGAGCGCGCGCAGAAACTGAAATTTACCTTCAAAGAGCAGAGAGAATACGAAACCATTGATCAGGATATTGCGGAAATCGAAGCCAAAATTGCCGAGTGCGACGAGAGGATCGGCCTGAACGCGAGCGACTACATCCGCCTTCAGGAATTGACCGACGAAAAGACGAAGCTTGAAGCGCTGCTTGAAGAAAAAACCGAGCGTTGGGTGTATTTAAACGACCTTGCCGAGCGTATTCAGGCGCAGGAGGCAGGGAAATAAGTCCGATAGGAGGATATGCATGAAATATACGATTCTTGGAAAATCCGATCTTAAGGTTTCTTCGATCTGCATGGGCTGCATGGGCTTCGGAAATCCCGTGGCGGGACAGCACAGCTGGACAGTAAATGAGGAAGAAACGCGCAGGATCATCGGGCGCGGGCTTGAAAAAGGCATCAATTTTTTCGATACCGCCATTGCCTATCAGGGCGGAACCAGCGAAATGTATGTGGGAAGCGCGCTTAAGTCCCTTGCAAAAAGGGATGAATACGTGATTGCGACCAAGTTTACGCCGCGCACACCCAAGGAAATCGAGGACGGCGTGGACGGGCAGACGCATATAAAAAACTATATTGATATGAGCCTTAAAAATCTTGGCATGGATTATGTGGATCTGTATATTTACCACATGTGGGACTATAATACGCCGATGGAACAGATCATGGAAGGGCTTCACGCGGTTGTCAAAGCCGGAAAGGCCAGATACATCGGCATTTCGAACTGCTTTGCCTGGCAGCTTGCGAAAGCGAATTATTTTGCAAGAGCCAACGGTCTAACCGAATTTATCTCCGTTCAGGGCCATTACAATCTGATTGCCCGCGAGGAGGAGCGCGAAATGGCGCCCTTCTGCGCATCGGAGGGCATTTCGATGACGCCGTACAGCGCGCTGGCCGGCGGAAGACTTTCAAAGCGGCCTGGCGAAAGCTCAAAAAGGCTTGAAGAGGACGCGTATGCCAAATTCAAGTACGATCTGACAAAGGAAGCCGACGAAAAGATCATAAAGCGCGTTGAGGAAGTGGCTGATAAAAGGGGCGTCAGCATGACGGAGGTTGCGCTTGGCTGGCTGATTCAAAAGGGCGCGGTTCCGGTCGTGGGCGCAACGAAGGACAGCCATGTGGACGGAGCTGCAAAAGCGGTGGATCTTACGCTTACGGAAGATGAGATCAGGTATCTGGAAGAACTATATGTTCCGCATGCGCTGGTCGGCGTAATGGCGCAGAACGGGCGCAGGTAGAACAGTGATTCTGACAGAAATGAAGGGAAATGAAGCATGACGAACGACAGGATTTTCAAGATGCCTTTTCAGAAGGTGTTTCCGCTTCTGATTGCCAAGGCCGAGAAAAAGGGCAGAACGAGGGATGAAGTATACGAAGTCACGTCGTGGCTCACCGGCTACAGCCATGCGCAGCTGGACGAATTTCTTGATAGCGACATTGCATACGGCTCATTTTTCGAAAATGCACCCCATATGAATGAAAACCGGAAAAAGATCACGGGCTCCGTTTGCGGTGTGAAGCTTTCGGAAATTGAGGATGAACGGATGCTTGAAATAAGGTATTTGGACAAGCTCGTTGACGAACTGGCCAAGGGAAAGGCCATGGAAAAAATTTTAAGAACGTAAGAATGAAATACGCGATCACGGAAGCGCCTGACAGCGCTGCACTTCCATGATCGCGTTTGTTTATCAGATGGCTTTTTCGCCCGTTACCCATTCGCCAAGGCGGCTCGCCCACGCTTCCACAAAGCATGCGGTGTAGGGAATGCGCTTTTCTTTCCTGAGGCGCTTGAAGTAGGGAAGATTGGCCCAAATGTAGGAGATGATTCCGATAAAGGGAAGATAAAGCGGCCCTAAGATGAGAGACTGAATCGTATGGCCATATTCGTGCACGCGGATCTTCTCATAATTCGGCGTTTTCGCATCGGGCGTAAAGATAAAAAGGCCGAGGCTGATGCCGCCCCCTGATTTCCAGCGCGTATTGATGCAGGAAAGATATGTTTCGTGTGAGCGGCGGAGGTTTTTAAGATACAGAATCAGGCCTAACAAGGTCTGGGGCAGTCCCCATGTGAGCTGCAAAACGGTATATACGATGCGTTTCACGATGTAGATCTCTTCTTTCTCCGACTATTCAATATTTTCCGCTTCCTTTTTCGCGCATGCTTCCGCGATTTCGATCAGTTCCAATTCACTTTCATATTCGGTGGGATAAAACTGCGATTTGGAGGCCAGAAAAACAGATTTCAGGTAAGCAGCCTTTTCCATATCTTTTTCATAGAGCAGGGCGATGATGTATTGCGTGCGCTTGACGGAGAGCTCGCTTCCGAAGCGGACCATCCTTTTTTTCTGAGCGTCGCTTAGGTAAGTTTTCATTTGCTCGTATTTTTTCGTGTGAACGAGGATCAGGAAAATTTTATTTAAGAACAGCAATGTGGTGAATATATTTTTTATACGATAATCTTCCAGAGAATATATGGAGTCGATGACGGCATCCGCTTCGGTATATCTTCCTTTTTCTATCAGCCAGTCCACATAATATGAAGCCAATCTGCTGTGCATAACGGAGAACATTTCCTCGCGGGTCGGAAGATAAAACCATTCTTCCGGCATATCTCTTAAGCGAATGCCGTTTAGCATATGGTAGCTGATCAGTCTGGGGATGAAATAGGCGCATCTGGAGCGATAATCCGTCGGGATTGTCAATGCGTTATAGGTTTCGGTTCTCGCTCCGCTTAACTGAATCGGCATTCCGTAGATCAGAACATAGGGAATGCTGATAAAAACATACTGAAGGAATAGAAAGCGGGGAAGGGACATGCCCGGGAAACGGAATGCCGCGCCTAAAAAGATCAGGATGAAAAGAATGTTTGCGATAAATCCGCCGAGGAAGTATAAGCGAACAGGGAAGTTTCTAAAATCCGTCTCCGGCGGCGCAAGGAGGTAGTGGACAGGATCCTTATCATGCTTGCGCTTAGTGCTCAGCTGCCCGTTTATTTTTTGAAGGCGAAATCCAAACAGTTGAAGATAGCCAAAACGATATCCAGACAGCAAACCGCATACGAAACGACCCAGCTCATGAAGAATTATTTGAAGCCAATAGGACGCATGCATAGCAAGAAAGAAAACCAAAGAGCATGCAATTACGCGCATAGAAGTAAGTTCGCCCTTCAAAAGGTAAAGGACTATCATGATGCCGCTGATGATATGAATAAGAATTTTATATGCTCTTTTTATGTAATACCAGAGGTTGGTTACAGGATACATATTTTTCATTCCTTCTGTACTTGTTTGCATCCATTATAGCATTAAAAACTTCATATGGTCAAGCAACCTGTGCTTCAGAGACGCCGGTGTGCATGGACACATTTACATTAAATTGACTTTCCGTGGAATCAAAGCTATAATGAATGAAAGAATGGATTTGCGCAGTTCAATGCGGAGGAACATTTTTATGAAAATCATCATCGGCGCGGGAAAAACCTGTCAGGACGGGCGAATTCCACTTTAATGAATGGAACGAAGCGGACGGAAAAATCGGCAGATCACTCAGGTTTGATACGAGGAATCAGGGTGGGAAATTTGGCATGGTTTCCATTATTATTGATGCGGTGAAATGCTGATCGGTGGAAACGGATCAGCGGATTTTCTGTGTCTTTCGCTCGAAGGAAGGATAAATCATCCTGTAAAAGACCCTCTCTGACCTTTCTTCGCTCGGCCACCTCTCCCAAAGGGAGAGGCAAGAAGAGTATGCTTGTTCCCTAAGGCCAAAGCGCAGCGCAATCCCTTGGCTCTCCCTTTGGGAGAGCTCAAGCCATCAAAAAAGTACCTTTTTTGATGGGAAGGGCCGATCCCCTGAA
>JAEDIV010000080.1 GCA_016296675.1 Clostridia bacterium | reverse complement strand
ACATGCCGCCAAAATCGATTGAAAATGGAGAGGGAGTGCGCTCCCTCTCCAAACCTCTCCCTGGGGTTTGTTGATGATCTGAACCTCTGCATATGCAGAGGTTCAAGCTTTTTTTGCGCTTTTCCCTTCAAAAAACTGTCTCTCCAAAAAACATACAGGCGCATTTCAGTTTCACCCCCGCGATACAGCCTGTAATTTTTCTGAAACACAATATAAATCATTGACAAAAAAAACAATATGGTATAATATTTACGCAACAAGAATAGGAGGACATACAAATGATAGGCTCGGGCATCAAGAAACTCGCAAAAGCGAACAATCTTAAGATTTCCTCCGGCGTAGCCTATGGAAGTCTGCATGGCTATGCCTCAACCTTCTCGGAAGGCAACGGCTATAAGCGTCTTGTCATCGTAACCAGTTTTCCCGATCCGGAAGCGGAGCGAAATCTGAAAGCAGAACTGGACACCAGGAATATCGAGCGTGAATTCCGCGTTCAATCCATTTCCTTCAACGTAAAATCCATCGACATTATGTTCCGCGATGCAGCGGGCACAATGAAAAAGCTGAACGCCTTTATCGACTGGTTCTATCCGCTTTTGAAGCAGGCGGGTGCAACCAAATACAAAATCTGCGCCGAGTGCGGAAGCCCTATGGAAAAAGGCACATGGAAGCTCATAGACGGCGTAGCGTATCCTCTGCATAAGGACTGCGCAATTCAACTTCGAAACGCCCTTATCGAAGAACACGAAGCAGAGCGCGCGGAAGAAAAGGGCTCCTATCTCACCGGCTTTGTCGGCGCATTGATCGGCGCTGCCATCGGCTCCATCCTGTGGGCGGTTCTCTATTACGCAGGCTATATCGCATCCCTTGCCGGACTCGTCATCGGCTTACTCGCTGAAAAGGGCTACTCCCTCTTCAAAGGCAAAAAAGGCGCCGTTAAAGTCATCATTCTCATTATCTGCATAATCGCCGGCGTCCTCCTCGGCACCCTTGCCGCTGACTGGTATATTCTTTTTGAGATGATCCAAAACGGTGAGCTTCCGGGATTTGTTACCGGCGACATTATTCCGCTTCTGATCGAAATGTTCAAAACCGATGCAGAAGTTCTCTCCTCCACCATCAAGGATGTTGCCCTTGGTCTCGTGTTTGCCGCGCTTGGTGTATTTGCGCTTTTGAGAAAAGCCGCAAAGGAGGCCGCGCCCACCAAGGTCAAGGATCTGAAAGACGAATAGACAAAAAGACGCTTCGAAAGAAGCGTCTTTTTGTCTAATGATACATCGCGTTCATTACGTCTATCAGCTGATCAATTGTCAGAACCTCGCCCCTCACCTTTGCGTCCAGTCCCGCCTTTTCAAGAACCGCCAGCGTCTCTTCCCTGGACAGGGAAAAGCTTGCCGAAAGATTGTTTGCCAGCGTCTTTCTTCTCATGCGGAAAGCCGCCTGGATGAGATTCAAAAGCCTTGCTTCCTCCGCCTGATCAAGCGGCCGGTTCTTTTTCATGTGAAGCTTTAAAAGGCAGCTGTCCACATGCGGCGGCGGCGTAAACAGGGAAGCAGGCGCGTCCATAACCACTTCGGCGTGCGCAAAATAGCGGACAGTGGCCGAAAGCGCCGACCAGTTTTTGTCCCCCGGCTCACTCATCACGCGCTCGCACGCTTCCTTCTGAAGCATAAGGGTTACGGAATCGGGCGCCGGGGACAAAGACACGATGCGCATCAGAAAATCCGCCGTAATATAATACGGAAGATTGGCAACGATGGAATACTTCGCGTTTTCGCCGAACGCTTCGCGCGTGAGCTGATTAAGATCAGCCTTCAGCGCGTCCTGAAAGACGATCTTTACGTCTCTTTCGCCGATCACATCCGTCAAAACCGGCTCAAGCGCCCTGTCAAGTTCAACGGCAAGCACCTTTGCGCCTTTGTCCGCCATCATCGCCGTCATGATGCCCGAGCCCGGACCGATTTCAAGAATATTGTCGCCCGAAGATACGCCCGCCGCATACACGATGTCGCCGATCACATTCTCGTCCAGAATAAAATTCTGGCCCAGCGAATGCGTAAAGCGGAACACATGCTTTTCAAGCGCCATGCGCGCCTTGAGCGACAGGGACAGATCATTGGGGCGATATGTGTTTTCCATGAAGTTACGTCCTTTCATGCGCCAAAGCGCAAAATGAAGACCTGTTTCTAACCGTCTTCCCGTTCCAGCTTCTTCAGATACTCAATCCGCGCTCCCGGCGGATGATCGTCGTGAACAGGATCGCAGGAATATTGGTTCAAAAGCGCGCAAGGGAAGTCCGCGCACTTTCCGCAGTGCGCCCGCAACTTTGAAATGCAGCATTCGGAAACCGGGCACTTTACGTGAAACGGATTTCCCTTCGTCGCAATACATCCGCCGCAATTCATGCTTTCCCGGTATTCACACGTCTCGCAGACCAAGCCGCAGTACGTGCTGACATAAGCGCCCATATCTATTCATCCAACAAATTCCAACCGGACGTATTCAGCTGGCCGAATTCGTTGTCGCCGAAGCAATACACAGATCCGTCCTGCGCGAGAACGACATGATGCGTGCCGCTGGAAGCAACTTCAACCGCCTTTGAAGGGAGATCGAAATTGACATTGTCGCTTTCGCGATAGAAATAGGAAAGCACGCTGCCGTCCATATCAATGGCAAGAATACCGGTGCTGCTGACTTCAACCGCAACAAGATTTGTCCAATCAGGCGAATTTTCAATGTTCGTAACCAGCGAACCGGAATACGTCACGCCCGCGGATACGTTTCCGCACACGGAAAGGTCGTACAGCGCAACGCTTGTCTTCATCTGCGCGCCGGCATGTGAGGTCATCATATAGCCCTTATCATATAGGCAGCCTAGCGAATATGCGCCGCCGGTAATCAGCGTTACACCATGCCAGCCGGAAACACGGTCTGCATGCATGCCGCAGACAACAACCGTTCCGTCTGATTTTAAACCGATGGTATCATAGCCGGAAGCCGCAACGGCGACGATATCCGTCCAGCCGCCGACATCCAGCTGATTCTGCGAATTGTCGCCCACGGCCGTCACCGTTCCGTCCTTAAGCAGCGCGACAGAATGATACGCGCCGGCGGCAATCTGCGTGACATCCGACCATTCATCCACATTGCACTGGCCGTACGTATTGTCTCCGGCCGCAAGCACCTTGCCGTCTTCCTGAAGGCCCAGCGTATGGCGATAGCCCGCAGCAATCCGGCCCTTCTTGGCAGTGCCTTCTCCGCCGCTGAAAAGGTCGACCATGAGTTCAAAGCTCTTGAGCTTTTCTTCATTGAATACATCTTTGATCTGCGCAGACATTTCATCACTCTGCCCGCTTGTCATATCGGAAGCCACCCTCTGTACGCGCTCAGCCATATTCGGGATTTCCGCAAGCAATTCCGGCATCTGCTCCTCATGAACCTGGCCGTCCAAATATGCTTTGATCGCCAGTGCGCAGCGGCAGTCGTAATAACGCTCGCCTGCATCCAGATAATCCTGCATCTGGTAATAGATCTGCGCAGCCTGGGCATACTCGCCCTTTGCGTAGAGACTGTTCGCGTAATGATAGTCCAGTTTGGTCGTAAGCGATCGGGTATCCTCGGTCTTGTTGATCGAAGAAAGCACTTCCCTCGCTTCATCCAGCTTATTTTCATCAATCAAGATGTCTGCAATGGTCATCTTGACCGCTTCAAGCGCATCCTTATCATAGTTCTTTCTTTCAAGCTCTTCTACAATACGAAGGGCTTCCATCGCCTGTCTGTTATCCGCAAGCTCCTGCGCGCGGGATGCATCCAGCGAAGGCTTGACCATGAGGTAGCCGGCAATCAAAAGAGAAACGATGATCGTAAAAACGGCGCATTTAATGATAATCGCCCATGCTTGCTTTCTCACAGAGGCAGCAGGTTTTTTGTTCCCCTTCGCCGTCCTGATCGTTTTGGATCCAATGGGCGAAGTTTTAAGATCCACAGCCTTTTTCGGCCTTTCCGGTTTTCTGTTTTCGGCCTTTTGCTGAGGGGCTGCTGTTTTCTTCACGGGAACAACCGGCTTTGCCGAATCCGCTTTCGCATGCTGCGCAGGACGGACTATCTGAGTTCTTAAAGCAGTTTTAGCGCCTGCGGTTTTTTTCGTCTGAACGGCTCCGCTACCGGAGATGTGCGCATTTGCACGCGAACGAGCGGGCTTTGCCTGACTCGTTTCGCTTCGGCGGGCAGAAGACGTACGCTTATTCAGTTCACTCATATCTTTCCCCTCCCCGTCAGCCTTTCAGATGTGCTCTCAGATATTCAATGGAGTTGTCCTTTCGGAGTCCGTTGGCGGTCGACGTGATGATGTATACGTCATCGATTTCATGATATTTCATCATATAGCCGATGGATCCGCCGGCTTCGCTCTTGGAGTAGCCGTCTTTTCTGAAGTCTACCATGTGTACTTCGTCATAATATGCGAACAGATACGGCGTAAACGCATTTCCGAACGAATCGCAAATGACCAGGCATCTGCGGCCGGTGTTCGTGCCCGTGACAATCTTGCGCCACGGATAGCGGGTATTGTTCATATAGGCGCGATAGGTCGCGGCATCATAGTTCATCAGGTCGATTTCCTGAAGCTTGTCCTTTTTGGTAACGATATAGCTGTGCGTGGGTGTGAGCGGATAGAGGACATTGAAAATATCCCTTTCTCCGTCCACGACCGCCTTGCTGCGAATCGCCTTATAGTTGTATTCCTCATAGGGAATGATGGGCAAATTGAGTTTTTTGAACATCTCGACCGCAACTTTGTATGCGCCTTCCGCCGACCAATGGTGGTCGGTTACATAAAACATGGGAACATCGCCGCAGACATACGGCTCCAGAATGTCATAGGTCGAAAATACGTGGATGCGCTCCGTACCTTCAAGGCAGTCTTCCAGCATAATCTCTACGCTGCTGCCCCATCCGCAGTATTTGTTCTGCTGCTGACGCCATCTTTGCGCGATGCTGGCCAGCGGAACCTGCGTAAAGAGGATATTTCCGTCCTCCGGAAGATAGGTCTGCATGAGCTTGAGCGTATTGGCATAAGTCGCAATGTCGGAGCGCTTATAGGTATACTGGATGGTGATCGTTCCATCCAGATTCTCATGCCACAGATAACTGGTATTATCCGTAATCAGGATTTCGCCCGGCGCAATCGCAATGTTCTCGGACTCCTCTTCGTCATCCTCATTTTCGGATACAGGATCCGAATTATCAAGAACAATCGGCTCATCCGTAACAACAGGGGCGGTATCCGCCGCCTCAGGCTCGTCCGTCACCGGCTCCTCGATCACGGAATCCCCGGTTTCTCCCTCGTCCTCCCCGCGCTCTTCCTCAGAAAACCTGCCGACATCCTGAAGCTCTTTTTCCATTTTCTCGGCTTGAATGCGGATTTTCTCATCCTTTGAAAGCATGTTGAAAGAATCCAGAATGCCGTTTGTAAATCCGATCACGCTGTCACGCTCAAAAAAAGAATCGGCTAAAAATGCTTCAAACTGCGTGGTGAATTCATCGTTGAATATGGTCTTTACAGAAAGCTCCGGGAAGCCCTGCAGCATTCGGTTTTCCGCGTCCGAAATGCGGCTTTCCTTTTCAGAGGTAAATGCCAGAAATATGCCTGCGACAGAGAGGGCGAAGATCCATAAAACGGCTACGGTAAATGCTTGCTTGTTTTTCATTTAGGTCTTCCCCTTTCTTTAGAACTGGAAGTAAATAAACGGATTGTAGCTCTGACCAACAAGATAGAAAATGCTCAGAATCAGGCAGCCCGTCATCCATGCAAGGCGCAGTGTATTCACGATTTTTCCGTCCGCCCTTGCGCCCAGAATGCGCTTGATCGTGTTTCCAACGGGAAGGCTTCCGATAAACGCGATCAGGGGGAAGAACGAATAGGTCTTTATGATCTGAAGGGACGCGCTGTCTATCCACTTTGCGCCGATTCCGAACATGGCGCCGATATGCTGAAACGCCTGACCGAGCGTCGGATAATAGAAGATGACCCAACTGATGATTACCAGAACCATCGTGATCAGCCAGTTGACCGGCTTGGGAAGAACTAGTGTGATTTTCTTTCCGCCAAGCAGATCGATCGTCAGAATAATGCCGTAATACGCGCCCCATACAAGGAATGTCCATGCCGCGCCGTGCCAAAAGCCCGTAAGCGACCAGACAACCAAAGTATTGAAAACCGTGCGCATAAGGCCTTTCCGGTTACCGCCTAAAGGAATATAGACATAGTCTCTGAAGAACGCGCCCAGCGAAATGTGCCATCTTCTCCAGAATTCGCGCACCGAAAGGGAGGCATAGGGATGATCGAAATTCTCTTTATACTCAAAGCCCAGAATCTTTCCTATACCAATGGCCATGTCGGAATAACCGGAGAAGTCAAAATAGATCTGAAGCGTGTACAAAAACGCTGCATACCACGCGCCGACCACGGACAAGGCCGCGCCTCCGCCTGCAAGCGGCATCTTCGTCATGGCAGCGCCGCAGATATTGGCAAAGATAACCTTCTTTCCAAGACCGATAATAAATCTTTCCATGCCCTGTGAAAATCCATCGGGCGCGGTTTTCCGCTCTGAAAGCTGAGCAGCAATATCGTTATACTGGACAATCGGACCTGCAATCAGCTGCGGGAAGCAGCAAACATACAAAAGCAGGCGGGAAAAATGCTTTTGCGCCTTCTGCTTTTTTCTGTATACGTCAACCGTGTACGTAATGACCTGGAAGGTGTAAAAGGAAATACCGATCGGAAGCTCAAGAACGGGAATCCTGAGAGAGGGCGAAACGAGTCCGAAGGTGCTGTTGATGATAAACGCCGCATATTTGAATATGAACAAAAACGCCGCAGAAACGCTGACGCCCAGAATCATCCACATCCTGCGCTCTTTTTGCTTTTTCGACTTTGCAATCCTGCGCGCCGCATAATAGTTCACCAGGGTAGAAGCGACCATAGCAACAATCCAGACCGGCTCGCCCCAGGCATAAAAAAACAGACTTGTCACCAATAGAACGCCGTTTTTCCACTTGATATCCTTCCTAAGAAAATAAAAAAGGAGAACGATCGGAAAAAAATACAGAAGAAACGCAAGGCTTGAAAATACCATATGTCAACCTCTTTTGTAAAATAATAATCCATCAGTATAATTATAACCGAAAAACAGAAATTTGTTAATATGCAAAATCCGCCTGCCGATACTTATTAACCCGATTTTAGCCAAAGAGTCTCACACAAAACCCTATGAGGCAAAGCAAAAGAGACCGCATCTTCACGCAGTCTCTTTTATCACAGGGTTATTTTTCCGGATACGTATATACTTCCCGGCTTTCAATATATTTGACCTCAAGAAATGGGAGTTTTTCCTTTAAAAGAGAGGCAATATATTTCATGCCGTCGCGCTCGCTTCCGCAGTGGCCGACCAGAAGCAGCGATTTTTTAAAGCCCAGCTGCGCCGCATCGCGCGCGTATTCGGCAAACTGCCATTCGCAGCATTCGCCTACGACCACAATTTCCGTTTCATCATTGGAAAGCTCCTCCATGATGCCGCCGGGCGCGCCCCAGCCAAGAGACAAATTTGTCGCAGGTTCATCCGTCACGCCTGAAATGCGCACATGCGCAACGTCCAGTTTCTCTTCAATGCGTTTGGCAAGTTCCCGGGGCGTAATGGGCGTATCCAGCGTATAATGATTTTGTCCAAGACCCATTCTGCGCTCATATTTGCCCTTTAAACCGAGCGATTCCAGTTCGCCCGCGCAGATCAGGTCAACCGGCGCCATATGCGGATGATCGTGATAGCGGTAAACCGTCATGCCGGTTTTCTCGACCAATTCCTTTTTTGCCTTTGCGGCAGGAAGAACAGGATCTTTATCCCAGTGGTCAAAATACATCGGCTCGTGGGTGATGAACAGATCCGCGCCCCACTCGGCCGCCGCCTTGATCGCATTCACTTCAGGAAAACAGCAAACCGCCACCTTTTTGACCTCCTTATCGGGCGATCCCGCCTTTAAGGTGTCGCAGGTCTTTGAATAATCGCCCGGCGCCCAGGAAAAAAGTTCGTTCATGACATCGATGGCTTTCATGGGTTTTCCTCCAGTTTCATGAATTTCCAAAGATAATACTTTCAAATCGCGGGGAGAGACCACCCCCCCGCCCTGCAGGCTTAACAGAAACAAATATGTTTAATTGATAATCTCGTACTGAAGCCATTCGTATTTGAGCTTCGTTCCCTCGTCGATTGCCTCGGGCAAAAGCGCGCGGGCAACGATGAAAAGTTCTTCCTCCATTTTGTCGGTGCGCCTTAAATACGCATAGTCCCCGTCGATCCGGGCCACTTCATAAAATCTCGTTTCCATTTGTTTTCTCCTTTTATTCCTTTTGATCGCCTACCAGAAGACAGGTTCCGAAAATCATAAGCAGAAGCGCCGGATAGAACAGCGCGCCCGGAAGGGTTCTTAAGAAAATGAGCGAAAGCGCCGCGCCGATAAACGGCTGAACCGCATAATACGCGCTGGTCCGCGCCGCGCCCAGATACAGAAACGCAGCCATCATCGTGGGCGGAACGCTTTTTAAAAGAAGCTTGGAAACCGGCGCGTTCAAGGCATACAAAACCGCCGCCGGAAACGCACAGAAAATGGGAAAATGTTTTTTCATGATGTCTCCTGATTGGAAATTCCGCCGCCGGAACAGCCTGCTTGCCATTCCGGGCTGTTTTTAAATATGTACGCGCCCATCGCAGGGCGGGGGCTTGCTCCTGACGCAAAACGAATGCTTTTCTTAAATACATTTGGTTCAAATCAATACGGCTACAGCAATCCCTCCGTCAGAATTTTCGATCTTGACAGCTCCCTTTGCTACATACGAGCCTTTTGGCAGCATGTGAATGATGCGAGTTATCCCTTAAAATCAGTATTCAACCTTAATTGTCTTGATCTCAAAGGGCTTGAAGGTGAGCGCACTGTCAAGCACAGCTTCCTTTTCTTCCTCCAGCATATTGCACACGCTCATTCGCTTGACCTCGTGCCCGAAGGAGATATTCACCTTTGAATAATCGCCTGCCGCGTCATAAAGGCGCAGGATATAGGCGTTTTCCTTGTCCTCCATGGGCTTTACGGATTCGATGATGATGTTGTCCTTATCGACCGTGACCAGCGGATGATCCGCCATGAAGCCCTGGACAGGCAAATAGTTGAATGCATATGCGGGCTGAATGACGCTCTTTGCGCCGAAGCCCTCCGCGTGAGTGAGGATCGCATATCGGGTGTAATGTCTGCCCTTGTCGCCCGCGCTGTCGGGGAGCATGCCGCCCTTGTGGAGCGATAAGCGCATGCTGCCTTCGTTTACGGACAGGCCGTATTTGCTGTCGTTTAACAGGGCAAGGCCGTAATTGAGTTCGCTCAGATCGCTGTATTTATGGTTGCAGATTTCAAATCTGGCCTTTTCAACGTCGGTAGAGCGGTGGTTGGAGCGGCGGATATGGCCGAACTGGATTTCACTGCGCACGCCGTCGGCATGAAGAGCGGTGTCAAAGGCTGTCTTTAGGAAACGATGCTCCTCCTGCCAGTCGATGATGGTTTCAAAGGTAATAAGGGGCGAATGCGCGTCAAACACCATATCCTGCTCGATAAAGCTCTTTTCGGAAAGCTTATACTTGGAGCGGATGCGCATCTCGACCGCGCCGTCCGACACTACTTCGCGGCTGACAAGCTCGCCCGCCGGCGCAAACTTTTCCTCTTCGTCCGCGTCGATGTCCCAGTTGTCCCATGCGGCCGGCAGGTCTTCCGCCATCAGGAAAGTGTTGAAAGGAAGGCCGCCCACGAGCTCTCTGCCGTTTGAAAGATCCTTCATGGATGCGATAAAGCCGTTTTTGTCAAACACAATTTCCGCAAAAGGCGTTCTGATCGTATTTCCGTCGTATACAAACGGCGATTCTCCAGCGCCTGTTCCCGCTTTCAGCATAACCGACGCAAACGCCGGTATTTCCACGCCCGAAACCGCAAGGCGGTTTTTGCCGAAAAGGTCGGTGTATTTCTGAGAGGCATGGTTCTCAACGCCGGAAAGCCCGCACTCAATGTGCAAAGTGTCGTTTCGCTTAAAGGACAAGGTATTCGTAAGCGCGATTTCGTTTTCCTCAGCTTTCCCGGTAAGCGCTTTTGTCTCTTCCCTTGCCTTCAAAACTGCGTTTCTCACAACGCGCTTGGCTTCCTCGTGAACCGAGTGGATACAGGTGCCGGGAAGAATGTCGTGGAACTGGCGGACGAGGAGATCATTTAAAAGCGGATAAATCTTTTCGCCGTCCGCTGCTTTCCCTTTTTTGACCGCGTCCATGACGGTTACAAGTTCAAGATCGTGAATTGCGATTTCGCAGTCGCGGTTGTTTTTCTTGATTTCAGACTGATTGGTAAGCGTCCCACGGTGCAGTTCCAGATACATTTCGCCCGCATACACGCTGGGGTCGTAAATGCTGCTTTCAAGATCCTTCATGAATTCGGAAACCGTCACATACCGGCTTTCGGGAACGCCGGAAAGATTCTGAAGCCTTCTGGCCATTTCCAGCATCTCAAATTCCGGGCCGCCGCCGCCGTCTCCGCGTCCGAAGGAGAGAAGGCGCATATCGCTCACGCGTTTTTCCATGATCGCGTCCGTGCCGTCCGTGATTTCATGAAGCGTCTCGGGGTTCGGGCCGATGTGGGTGCGGTTCAGATGCGTGAGCACCCGCGTTCCGTCGATGCCCTGCCAGTAGAAGGATGTGTAGGGGAAACGGTTGGTGTCGTTCCAGGCCATTTTGGTGGTCAGGAAATAGTTAACGCCGCAGCCCTTCATGATCTGCGGAATCGCATAGGAATAGCCGAACGTGTCCGGCAGCCAGAAGCAATCGGAGGTGTAATTGAAATATTTTCTCGTAAACCGCTGTCCCCACAGGAACTGGCGGATCATGTATTCGCCGCCGGTCAGGTTGCAGTCGCACTCAACCCATACGCCGCCGTTGGGCTCGTATTTGCCGTCAGCCACGGCCTTTTGAATACGCTTAAACAGATCGGGATTGTTCTTTCGGATCATTTCGCCGTGATAGGCTGAGGACTGAACAAATTTGTATTCAGGATATTCGTCCATGAGATTCAGCTGATTGGCATATGTGCGCGCGCACTTTTTCTCGGTCTCCAGTATCGGCCAGAGCCACGCCGTGTCCATGTGACTGTGTCCGATCAGGCCCACAAACGGCGCGCCCTCGCCGTTTTGCTTGGATAAAACGCTTTTCAGGATCGGCGAAACGCTGCGAAGTCCCGCATAAAACTCGTCCTTCGTGCACGTCGCGGGATCGTAGAAAAGATTAAGATGCATCGTGTACATCGCATTCTGAATTTCCGCTTTTCTGAAAGAAGTATCCGGCAGCGCCTT
Source organism: Clostridia bacterium (assembly GCA_016296675.1). Classification (GTDB taxonomy): domain Bacteria; phylum Bacillota; class Clostridia; order Christensenellales; family Aristaeellaceae; genus SFHK01. The sequence goes on along the minus strand of JAEDIV010000080.1, from coordinate 779 downwards.
TTCAAGCGACAGAACCGTTTTTAAATCAAACAGGAAATCGAGAATCTCGTCGTCGCGCACGCAGATATCCATGCCGCCCATCTTATATAAATAAGAAGAAAAAGTTTCATAAAACAGCGGCTGAGTGCCGGGCATGTCGTGAAACGCATAGTTTTCAAGCGCAAAGGAGAACGTCTCCCCCGCTTTGGCGCATGCGGTAATTCTGTTGCAGTAATGGTTTCCGTGCGATCCTTCCACAAACTTCGCGGCAAAATTCGAGTGAATCCGCCCGTTCACCCAAAGCGTGCCCTCATACGCGTCCATTCTGGGATAAAGGTAAAGTGCCTTTCCGTCCAATTCCGCAGGCACGGTAAATTCGCCCTTGAACCAGCCGTAAACGCCCTCGCCGCCCCACTTTTCGCGGCCGGATATGCCCGAAAACATCTCGTCGCCCGGAATTTCGTGAAGCGGTTTCTTGGTTTCATAAATCCGAAGGTTTTCGGCCTGTCCCACAGGCGTAAACAAACGCGCATAAAGGGTGTCCGCAAAACGGGAAAGCTTGTTTCGGGTCTGCTCAAAGCCTCTGACTGTCAGCATGAAATCTACCTCCGATATCGTGGTGTTTTATGATTTTGAAATTGAAAGGTAACGGCCCTCTCAGCCGCCTTCGGCGACAGCTCTCCCAAAGGGAGAGCCCAGATCATCAACAAACCTCCGGGAGAGGTATGGAGAGGGAGCGCACTTCCTCTCCATTTTCAATCGATTTTGGCGGCATGTACGGCAAAATCGCGCGTTTTCAC
>JAEDIV010000079.1 GCA_016296675.1 Clostridia bacterium | reverse complement strand
AGCCGGAGGACTTGATAACGTCGTCCACTCTGCCCACATACCAGAAATATCCGTCTTCATCTCTCCATGCAGTGTCGCCGGTATGGTACATGCCGTCGGAAATATCCATGACGGGCTTTCCCAAGCTGTTGTCGTAATAGCCGCGCGTTAAGCCGCAAGGCAGGCCGTCCTCCACATGGATGACGATTTCGCCGATTTCGCCGACGCCAACGCTCTTTCCTTCGGGAGAAACAATGTCCACGTCGTAAAGCGGCACGGGCTTGCCCATAGAACCGACCTTGGGCGTCATGCCGACGGTGTTGCCGATCATCATCGTGGTTTCACTCTGACCAAAACCTTCCATGAGGGAAAGCCCAGTGGCCTTTTTGAACTGATGGAATACTTCGGGGTTCAGAGCTTCGCCGGCGATGGTCGCATGCTTGATGGAAGAAAGGTCGAACTTCGAAAGATCTTCCTTGATCATGAAGCGATACATGGTGGGCGGCGCGCAGAAGGTTGTGATGTTGTACTTTTTAAACATCGGAAGGATGGTGTTGGCATCGAACCTGTCAAAGTCATAGACAAAGATCGCGCCTTCGCTCAGCCACTGACCATAGAGTTTGCCCCACATGCTCTTGGCCCAGCCGGTATCGGAAATCGTGTAATGCAGACCATTGGGATCAACGGTATGCCAGTAATGGGCGGTAATGAAATGTCCCAGCGGATAGGTAAACGTATGGGACGCAATTTTGGGATATCCGGTCGTTCCGCTGGTGAAGAACATGAGCATGAGGTCCTCGCCTTCGGGGCGCTTCTCGTTTGAAGGAACCGTAAGGGTCGATCGGAACATGCGGTATTCGCTGTCAAAACTGCGCCAGCCTTCCCTCTCGCCTTCAACGACAATCCTGTGTTCGACAAACGGGCATTCCTCAAGCGCAAGCTCCGCCTGATTGATACAGTCGCCCACGCCCGTCACAACAACCGCATTTACGCCGGCCGCGGTAAAGCGATAGGAAAGATCCTTCTTCAAAAGCTGGTTGGGCGCGAGAATCGCGATTGCGCCGATTTTCTGAAGCGCCATCATGATAATCCAGAACTGGTAATGGCGGCGAAGCATCAAAAGCACTTTGTCGCCCTTTTTGATGCCGATGGATCTGAAGTAGTTGGCGGCGCGGTTGGAAAGGCGGGAAATATCCGCAAAGGTGAAGCGGCTTTCGGCGCCGTCGCGGGAAATATGCATCATGGCCAGCTTCTCGGGATTTACGCGGGCAAGCTCATCCACAATGTCAAAGGCAAAGTTGAACTTTTCGGGATTTTTGAACGAAATGGCCTTGAGCGATCCGTCCGGGTTTTCGACGGCGTCCACCCACTTCGACCAAACGTGCTCGCCCTCAGGCGCGGTATGCACGGGCGCGGGCGCAATTTCGGCCTTGGGCAGCGTCATCATCGGCTCTTTGACGGTGAGCTCAGGAATCGCGTCGCCCGACGGATTTAAGACAATCGCGTAAAACAGGCAGTTTTCGCCGCCCACCGCGATCATGCCGTGGGGCTTGGAAGAGTCGTAATAGATGCTGTCGCCGGGGCCCAGGATTTCCCAGTGCGTTCCGACCTGCACCTTGAGCTTTCCGGAAATCACGATATCGCATTCCTGGCCTTCGTGGCTGGTCAGTTCGATGTCCTGATACTGCGCCTCCTCGGAATAGGCGGCGTTTACGTACAGAGGCTCGGCAATTCTGTTCTTGAACTGCGCGGCGAGGTTATAATACACCATACCGTGCGCCTGCTCGATCTTCTGGCCCATGCCGTTTCTTGTTACGGTGTAGCCGGAAAGCCTCGGGCTCGAACCTTCGATAATATCGGTAACGTCAACATTCAAAACCAATGCGCAGCGGTAGATAAAGGCAAAGTTCAGATCCGCCTTGCCCGCCTCGCAAAGTCTGTATTCTTCAATCGTAACGCCCGTCTTTTTGGCCATGCTCTCTTCGGAAATGCCTTCGATTTCGCGAAGCTCTCTGATACGTCCGGCCATCTCCCGAAGCTTGAATTCCAGACCCGTCGTCTGATTCATGAATAAAAGCCCCCTTTCAGTTAAAAAAAATCCGCCTCAAAGAAACATACTCTCTTTGAGGCGAATGAAAATATCTTTCACACGCGGTACCACTCAAATTCACGCATTTTTGAAAATGCGCCTTACGGCTCCATCAAGCCGTTCACCATTTACGCAGGCTCACGGGAGGCTCTACTGATTCCCGAAGGAATGTTCTGCCGTCCGGCTCGGAAGCGACAAGTTCTGTCCTCATCGTTACCGGCTCACACCTGCCGCCGGCTCTCTGAAACAATTTTTGCCCAAAACCCTCTTCGTCATCGCCAATTCTATGAAATTAAAAATATGATACCATGGTTGAAGGAATCTGTCAACGGGAAAATTCATAGTTCGTTCCTTCCTTTCGTCATGTTTTTTTTGAATTTTTCTTCTGAAACGCACGCATAAAAATTTACACATTTTTATTGCCGATGAAGCGCACGCAAAAACAAAACCGTGTATAATACCCACATCCGACAAGGAGTGAGACCATGTACGAAATTTATGACGCGCACACGCATATTTATCCGAATAAAATCGCCCAGAAAGCCAGCAAAACCATCGGCGAGTTCTACGATATCGGCATGCATTTTGACGGAACCGTCGATACGCTTTTGCGTCTTGGAAACGAACACGGTGTTTCCAAGCATCTCATTCATTCCGTCGCGACCACTGCTCATCAGGTACCGAGCATCAACAATTTCATTATCTCCGAAGTGAATCTTCACCCGGACAAGTTTATCGGCTTTTCAACGTTACATCAGGACTTTGAAAACCCGGCGGAGGAATTAAAGCGCATAAAGGACGCCGGGCTCAAAGGCGTAAAGCTTCATCCGGATTTTCAGAAGTTTGAAATCAGTTCTCCCGTCATGGACGACGCATACAGGGCAATGATGGAGCTGGATCTTCCGGTGCTCTTTCACACAGGCGACGCCCGCTACAACTGGTCGCATCCGGGGCACATTCCCATCATTCTCAAAAAGCATCCCCGCCTTAAAATCATCTGCGCGCATTTCGGCGCATATTCCCAGTGGCAGGAAGCAGCTTCCTGTCTTTCCGGTACGGACGTTTGGGTAGACACTTCCTCCAGCTTTTTCATGATTTCAGACGAAGAGGCCAAAAAATACATACACCTCTACGGCGAGGAAAAGGTACTCTTCGGAAGCGATTACCCCATGTGGAACGTAGGAGACGAAATCCAGAACATCCTGAGGCTGGGTCTTACGGACAAACAGAACGAAAAGATTTTTTCCGGAAATCTCAAGGAACTTCTGGGCATATAAAGTCAGCGCGCACATTTCGTGAATCGCACCTCTTTGCAAAACGCCAAACGTATGTACAATCCCTCCGTCTGCGCTTCGCGCAGCCACCTCCCTTTACACAAGGGAGGCAAAAACAAAGAAGCATCGCCTTTCTTCTGCACCAAAAACGCATGCAGACCAATTTGTCTGCATGCGCTTTGTTTTATCCGAACAAAATCCCGTTTGCCTCGTCAAAGTCCTTGACAAAGATCAAAGCCGTATTTTTGATGTCCTCCATCAGCTGCTGATTTCCCGTATGCACCTTTTCCTCAATCGCAAACGGCGTAAGGCCCGCAGCCTTTGCAGCGTTCATTGCGTAAAGCGAATCTTCAAACATCACGCATCTTTCCCTGGATACGCCCAGTCTCTTAGCCACGATGTCGTAATATTCCGGTTTCGATTTTGAAACGCCGTTTTCCTTGTCGTCTGTCACAAACGCGAAATAGTCCAACAGGTCATGCTGCGAAAGCGCCATCTTTGCGTTTTCCCTGGGCGTTGCCGTCGCGACGCACATTTTAATTCCTTGCGCTTTCAGCGCCTCCAGGAATGCCCTTGCGCCTTTTTTGGGAAAAACATCGGTCACATAGTGCCTTTTCATGCTCTCTATGTACTCGTCGATAATCGAGTCAAATGTGAACGCGCCCGGATATGCTTTTTCAATATATCTTGCAAGCGCATGGGAAGACATGACATCGATATTCTCTTTGAATTCCTCCGGGATGGGCAGGCCGTGTCTTTTAAGGAAGCAGCGGTTTTCACCCCTCCACGCCCACATGGAATCCAGAATCGTTCCGTCCATATCGAAAATAACCGCGTCGAAATCCTTGGTAAAATTCATATCTTTTCCCGCCTTATACCTTGATGGAGTGCCATTTGCCCTCGTTGAAGCGGCGCATCATGATGGCCATTCGAAGCGTCATGTCCAGGAAGCTTGCGCCCCATGCGCCCATGAGCGCCCATTGCGGGGCCTCATAGGACAGCCAGAATTCCATAACCTCGGCGCTTGCAAGCGCAGTTGTGACTTCGTAAACGGGCGTAAAGAACTTCTGGATAATCGTGATAGCCAGAAACGCCGTGATCGGGCGCATGACGGCAACGCAAACGAGCATCACACGCGCAACATACTTGGTGTCGCCTGCGCCTCTGAGCGCGCCGGAAGTGATGATGGAAAGCATCTGCGGCGGCTGGAAAAGCGCGACGATCAGCATGACGTTTGCGGACAAACGCATAACCGTCGGATCATCCGTAAACAGGCTGACCAGCGGATAGCGCAAAATTACAATCGTGGACGCCAGAACCACAGAGCCGACCATGGCGATTCGCTGGGCGATCTTTCCATAAATATGGCTGAGGTCCGGTCTTTCCTTTCCGAGCATCTGACCGACAAGGGACGTGGAGGCCACGCCGATGCCGTCTGCAAAGGTGAAGGAAAGATTCAAAAACTGCATGCACACAACGTGGCTGGCATACGCCTGCGTGCCAAGACCGGCAACCAGACGCGCATACAGGAAAAAACCGATTCGAAGCGCAATCTGCTCAAGCATGCTGTTGCCGCCGACCTTGACAACCGCCTGTGCGGCAGACTTATTGAAACGCCAGTCGTCCATAAAGGAAAGATGCAAAAACGCGTGCTCGCGATCGGAGAAGAATACGGAAGCCAGCGCAAGAATACAGCCGACAATAATGCCGACAGCCGTCGCTATCGCCGCACCCGTAACCTCGAGCCGCGGGAAAATCCAGACGCCGTTAATGAGCAGCCAATTGAGAAGCACGTTTACAAGGTTTGAAATGATGTTTACATACATCGTGATTTTCGTGTTTCCCGTTCCCCTTTGCGCTGCACAGATGGCCATGGAAAGGGCATTGAAGGGAATGACCATGGTAATGATTCTGAAATAGGTTTCCGCGTCGTCAATCGTGTCCGCCTTCGCGCCGGCCATACGCATAAGGTCCCTTGAAAAAGTAAGGCCGATCGCCACCATTACGATGCTCAGGGCAAGGATAATGAGAATTGAGGTGCGCATCGTCTGATTGGCAACCTCTTTTCTGCCCTCGCCTTTTCTTCGGGCGATAACAGCGGTAACGCCGGTATTGAGCGCAAAAAAGATGCACAGCATCAGCATGCGCGGCTGACCGACGAGGCCGACCGCCGCAATGGCTTCTGTGCCGATGCCGCCGACCATCATGGTGTCGATGGAGCCGATCAGGGAAATCAGCACCATTTCGCAAACGCTCGGAATCGCGATGCGGGCAAGATTTTTATATGCCTCGCGGCTTGTGGGAAGCGAGCCCCGAAGTCCGTCTTTCGGAATAAAAGAGGAAACGCCGAAAAATTTCTTTAAAAGATTCATCTGTTCAGCCCTTTACCTATCTTCTGATTCGTATCCTGCGCGTATTCACGAAAGCAGCAGTTTCATTGCATCATCCAGAACTCCGGCGTCCGGTGACGAGCCCTGTGCAAAATCGCTTCTGCCGCCGCCCTTGCCGCCGTGCTTTTTCGCGCTCTCGGACAGGATCTTTCCCATGTTCGCGTCTACATTTTCGCTGCGCGCAAAAAACAGCATATATCCCTTTTCGCCTTCATCCGCAAGCAGCGCTACGGCGTTTCCGTTTTCAATAATCCGGTTGCCCGCCTCACGAAGTCCTTCCATACCAAGAGACGCAAACACATGCTTGATAACGCGCACGCCGTTTACTTCTTCAGCATTTTCATACAATTCGCCCGCCTTCATAAGCGCGGCGTTTTTCTTTTCCTGGCGCAGCTGATATTCCGCGTTCTTCGCTTTTTCCAAAAGCGCCTCGACCTGCGAAGAAAGGTTTTCCCAGGCGGTTGAAAGCACGTTTGCCGCGCGCTCGATTTCTTCAAAACGTCTGCGCAGTTCAGCATATGCGCGCATGCCGCAGACAAACGCGAGGCGCAGTTTTCCCCGGCTGGGCGTTGCGGATAAAATCTTCACAAGCCCGATCTCGCCCGCATTTTCCGGGTGCGTGCCGCCGCAGGCGCAGTATTCATAATCGCCGATCTGCACAATTCTCACATGCTCCGTAACCGTCGGGGGCTTTCGAAGCGGAAGGGAAAGAAGCGTTTCTTCATCCGGAAAATAGCACCTGATCGGAACATTTTTCTGGATATTCTTGTTGACATCGTCCTCAAGCGCGCGGATTTCTTCTATAGTAATGTGGGTTTTCCCGCCGGGCAGGTCCATATCGATCGTGGAAAAATCCCTGCCCAAATGAAGACCGATGGTGTGTCCGCCAAGAAGCCGATATGCAGCGTTGGCCAGCATATGTTCGCCCGCATGCTGCTGCATATGGTCAAACCTGCGCTGCCAGTCGATTTTGCCGTGAACGGCGCGGCCTTTCTCAAGCTTTCTGTCCGTCTTATGCCAGACTTCGCCTTCCTTGTCCACAAATACATCAAGAACATTTGCTTCGTTCAGTGTGCCCACATCAAACGGTTGTCCGCCGCTGGTCGGGTAAAACGCGCTTCTGTCAAGGCGAACGAGGTTTTCGCCGTTTTCTTCCTTTGCTTCAAGCACAACCGCATCAAACTCTGTAAGATACGCATTGTCATAGTACAGCCGATCCGTCATATTCTCCTCCGAATTTCTTTATAGTACCATCATACGCCTGTTTTTTGTCTTTCGCAAGTATATGAGGCGAATTTTTGCGCATAATACGACTGAATTCGGTCGCATGTAAATTTCATGTAATTTGTCTTTCTTTGACCTTGACTATCTTTGACCTTTGCATTATAATGCTAATTGTTCCAAGGAAAACAAAGAAACCGCATTACAGCATGCACCGAATATAAGGAGGAAACAAACTATGTCCAACATGATTTCTTATCGCACCCGTACCCCTTCTCTTTTCCCGGAAACCCGCTTTTTTGAAGACTTTATGCGTCCCTTTTTCACCGCTTCCCCGGCTGACTCCTTCCGCGTAGACGTAAAGGATGAAGGCGAGAAATTCGTGCTCGAAGCCGAGCTTCCGGGCGTTTCCCGCGACAGCATCGTGGTAGACGTAAACGACGGCGTTCTGACCATCGGCGCCGAATGGAACGACAGCAAAAAGGAAAACGAAAACGGCTACGTCATCAGCGAACGCAGAAGCGGCAGCGTAAAGCGTTCCTTCAATGTCGAAAACATCGACGAAGGCCTGATCACAGCCAAATACGAAAACGGCGTTCTCACCCTCGATCTTCCAAAGATCCTCCCCGAAAAGAAAGAGCCGAGAAAGATCGAAATTCTCTAATTTCTCCCCCTTTATCCCGGGCTTTTGCATGTGCAAAAGCCCGTTTTCCTTTCCGCTGAATCGACCGAACTTTACCAAATCCCCCTTGACAAATCCTGCGCACACCTATATACTTTTTTGCATGAAATCATTCATAACGGCTGTGACCGGGAGAAGTAGCATTTTCCTCCGCACAAGAGAAGGGCGCATTATGGTGGAAGCGCCTGCGAAAAGGGAGATGCGAAAGACGGCCCGTGAGCCTCGCGCGGGAAACTGCGGCGCGTCCTCTGCGATAAAAGAGGCTTGAGATGAACGGAAGACTGATTCCGTTCAAGCAGGGTGGCAACGCGAAGTATCCTTTCGTCCCTACAGAGGGCCGGGAGGTTTTTTTATTGAATGATGATGGTTTTTCCATAGATTTGAAGGGAGATGACACTTTTTATGCTCACTCAGGCGCCTAAGGGCACCCAGGATATGCTTCCAAAGGACAGCCATCGCTGGCATAAAATCGAAGATACCATGCGCCGCATGTGTGCGCTGGGCGGATACCGCGAAATCCGCACCCCGGTCTTCGAACACACCGAGCTTTTCCAGAGGGGCGTGGGCGATACGACCGATGTTGTTCAGAAGGAAATGTATACCTTCATGGACAAGGGCAACCGCTCCATCACCTTGAAGCCCGAAGGAACCGCAGGCGTTGCGCGCGCCATGATTGAGGCGCACCTGTATGCCGAGCCGCTTCCGCAGAAGATGTACTATGTTTCCTGCCCCGTGTTCCGCTACGAAAAGCCGCAGAGCGGCCGTCTGCGCGAACATCATCAGCTGGGCGTAGAGGTTTTCGGCGCGAAGGATGCTTCCATTGATGCCGAAATCATCCGTCTGGCGATGGATATTTTAGAGGGCAACGGCGTGCACGGCCTTTCCCTTCGCATCAATTCCATCGGCTGCCCCACCTGCCGCAAGGCCTATAACGACGCGCTCAAGGCGTTCCTTGAGCCGCTGCTTCCCGATCTTTGCGAAACCTGCCGCGGAAGATTTGACAGAAATCCCATGCGCATCATCGACTGCAAGGAAGCAAAGTGCAAGGCCCTCATTCAGAACGCCCCCGCAATGCTCGACATGCTGTGCGACGAATGCGCAAACCACCTTGAAAAATTAAAGGGCTATCTCGACGTCATCGGCGTTGAATATGAAATCGACAAGGGCATCGTCCGCGGTCTTGACTATTACACCAAGACTGTGTTTGAAATCATCACCAAAATGCCCGACGGCAGCGAACTGACGGTTTGCGGCGGCGGCAGATACGACGGCCTCGTTCAGCAGCTGGGCGGCCCGGAAATGGCCGGCATCGGTTTTGGCATGGGCGTTGAGAGAATTCTGATGGTTCAGGACATGCTGGGCTTTGAAGCGCAGGCGCCGCGTCTTCTGGACGCCTTCATCGTCACGATGGGCGACGAAGCGCGCCTTGCCGGCGAAAAGCTCGTTCGTTCCCTTCGCATTTTCGGCATCAAGGCCGATCTTGACCACTGCGCGCGCAGCATGAAGGCGCAGTTCAAGTATGCCGATAAGCTGGGCGCGGCGAAGGTCATCATTCTGGCGGGCGACGAACTTGAAAAAGGCGTTGCGAAAATCCGCGATATGGAAACCCACGAAGAAATCGAAAAGCCGCTTGACGAAATCGTCAAAGCGATCAAGCAAGGAGTGTAAAACCATATGCTTACCTATAAAAGAGATCATTACTGCGGCCTTTTAACCCGCGAAAACGCAGGTCAGGAAGTTCATCTTTCCGGCTGGGTGCAGAGAACCCGCGACGTCGGCGGCGTAGTATTCGTATGGATGCGCGACCGTGAAGGCATCGTTCAGCTCGTATTCGAAGAGAGCGTATGCGGAAAAGAAATCTTTGAAATGGGCAGATCCCTGCGTGCAGAATATGTTCTGACCGCCGTCGGCGAAGTGCGCATGCGCGCAGAAAACGCCGTAAACAAGGACCTCAAGACCGGCGAAATCGAAGTGTTCGTAAAGGACGCGACGCTTTTAAACAAGTCCGAAACCCCGCCGATCTACATCGACGACAAGGCCGAGGAAAACGAGCTTGTGCGCCTTAAGTACCGCTATCTGGATCTTAGAAGAACGAAGCTTCAGAACAACCTGCGCGTTCGTTCCCAGATCGTTTCCACCATCCGCTCCTACATGGACGGCATGGGCTTTTACGAGATCGAAACCCCCATTCTCACCAAATCCACGCCCGAAGGCGCGCGCGACTTCCTCGTGCCCTCCCGCCTGCACCACGGTACCTTCTATGCCCTTCCCCAGTCTCCCCAGATTTACAAGCAGCTTCTGATGCTGGCCGGCTTTGACAAGTATTATCAGGTTGCCCGCTGCTTCCGCGACGAAGACAGCCGCGCCGACCGCCAGCCCGAGTTCACCCAGCTCGACATCGAAATGAGCTTTATCGAGCCGGGTGACATCCAGACCGTAGTCGAAGGCGCTTTCGCCGCCGTATTCAAGAATGTCAAGAATATCGACATTTCTCTGCCCCTTCCGCGCATGACCTGGCACTACGCCATGGAAAACTACGGAAGCGACAAGCCCGACACCCGCTTTGAAATGAAGATCAAGGACTTCACCGAAAAGGCGGCTTCCTGCGGCTTCCCGCTGTTTGAAAACTGTGTAGCCGAAGGCGGACAGGTTCGCGGCATCAACTGTAAGGGTCTGGGCGCGATGACCAGAAAAGAAATCGACTCCTATGCCGAATTCGTAAAGACCTATCGTGCCAAGGGCCTTCCCTACGTCATCATCAACGCCGACGGCACTGCAAAATCCTCCTTCAACAAGTTCCTGACCCCCGAACTCGTCGAGGCTGTCAAGGAAGTCTTCGAAGCCGAAGCCGGCGACATCGTCTTCTTCGCTTCCGATAAGAAGGCCGTTGTCCTCCAGGCGCTGGGCGCGCTCAGATGCGAAATCGCAAAGCGTCACGGCATGATCGACCCTGACAAGTACAACCTCTTCTGGGTCACCGAGTTCCCGCTTCTTGAGTACGACGAGGAAGAACAGCGCTACGTCGCCATGCACCATCCCTTCACCAGCTGGATGGAAGAGGACGCCGAGAACATCAAGAAGGATCCCGGCAATGTCCGCGCCAAGGCGTACGACCTTGTCATGAACGGCATCGAAATGGGCTCCGGCTCCATCCGAATCCACAACGCTGACGTTCAGGCCCAGATGTTCGATCTGATCGGCATCTCCAAGGAAGAAGCCCAGCACCGTTTCGGCTTCCTGCTGGACGCCTTCAAATACGGAACGCCTCCCCACGGCGGCTTCGCTTTCGGTATCGACAGACTCACCATGATTTTAACCGCAAGCGAATCCCTGCGCGACGTCATCGCCTTCCCCAAGGCCTCCAACGCCGCCTGCCTCATGATGGCGACCCCCGCAGACGTCAAACAGGAACAGCTGGACGCGCTGGACATCGCAATCGTTGAAACGGAAGAGGAATAATTTTTCACCCATATTCAAACCCTACGAAGAGATCCATAACATGTATGAATCTCCCGTAGGGCGGGGGCTTGCTCCCGCCGCGTGCCCGGTCCCAACGGACGCGATTTGGTGGAAACAAGCCCCCGCCCTACGGTACAACAATCTTTTGGTTTTCTTATTCACACCATGTATAAATGAGGTGAAGTATGAATCCTAAAATTCGCGAATGGATCCGAAGCCTTTTTCTGATCGTAGTCGGCGTTTTCGTCATGACGGTCTCCTATAACATGTTCCTGGTTCCGGCAAAAATCGCCCCCGGCGGTGTGTCGGGCGCAGCGACCATTATCCACTATTTAAGCGGAAAAGTCCTGCCCATCGGTGCAGTGTCCTTCGCTATGAACCTTCCCCTGTTCCTTCTGGGCTGGCGTCAGGAAGGTCGCGCGTTCATCATCAAAACGCTCATATCGACTGCGCTTTTGTCTCTGTTCCTGGACACGGTCATTCTTCCCATCCCCGAGGTTGAGCCGCTTCTGGCCGCAATCTTCGGCGGCGCAATCCTGGGCATCGGTCTGGGCCTTGTTGTGCTGGGCGACGCGACTACCGGAGGCACCGACCTTGCCGCCAAGATGATTCAGCGGCGCATTCCCCACCTCACAATGGCATGGGTGCTGTTCATTCTGGATATGATCGTCGTCATCGCTGCCGCCATCGCCTTCTCCCCTGCCGAAGGTCTTTACGCGATGGTCACCATCTTCATTTCGACCAAGCTCATGGACTTTATCCTGGAAGGCAGCAAATCTTCCCGCGCTTTTAACATCATCACCAAAAAGGCCGACGCAATTTCCGCTCGCATCATGAACGAGCTGGAACGCGGCGTAACCCTTTTCAAGGGCACGGGCATGTATACCGGAAACGACGTCGACATGCTCTACTGCGTAGTTTCCAGCCGCGAAATCGTAAAAGTAAAGCACATCATCCACTCCGAGGACCCGACGGCGTTCATCGTCGTAAGCGAAGTGCACGATGTCGGCGGCGAAGGCTTTACCTACAATAAGCCGGAGCGTACGCTTTTCAAGAAAAAGAAGCCAAATGCATAAGATTTACACCAAAAAGAACCTGCTTTTTTGCAGGTTCAATCCATCAAAAAAGTACCTTTTTTGATGGGAAGGGCCGATCCCCTGAAAT
>JAEDIV010000078.1 GCA_016296675.1 Clostridia bacterium | reverse complement strand
AGGAAGTTATCTCCCTCTCCATACCTCTCCCGGAGGTTTGTTGATGATCTGACGCGCTGCCCCCGTCGGGCAGCGCGTGTTTTTATTGGATTTCCTGTTCAAGGTCTTCAAACAATTCGCAGTTAAAAAATTCCCTTACGGTTATCTCCAGTCCGTCGCAGATTTTCTTTAAGGAAACCACACCGGGATTTTTGCTCTTTTCATTGAGCATGCTGTAGATCGTTGAAGGCGATACGCCGGAAAGATTCGCCAATGCATTGACTGCTATGTTTCTTTCATCGCATAAATCAAGAATGCGCTTTGCTACGGCTTCTTTCGTGGTCATTACGCATTCCTCCTTTGCGATATATCGTAATAAAATTCTATCGTAATTTGCGATATATCGTGCGGGATATATCGCAAATATAAAATAAATCATGTATAATTACGATATATCCCACATAGGAGGTATGTATATGTCTTCCTGCACCTTTTTCGGACATCGTGATTGTCCTGCGTCCATAAAAAGCTCTATTCGCTCAGAGATCATTTCTTTAATTGAAAATCAGAATGCAGATCGTTTTTATGTAGGAAATCACGGTTTCTTTGATGCGCACGTTCTGTCTGTATTAAAAGAACTTTCTAATCTTTATCCTCACATTCAATATGCTGTAGTTCTGAATCGTATGCCGGATACACAGCTTTTTCATGCTTCTATTCTGCCGGAAGGGATTGAATTGGTTCATCCCCGTTTTTCGATTTCCTGGCGAAATCGATGGATGATCGATCATTCCGATTTTGTTGTCGCCTATATCACAAGGTCGTTCGGCGGCGCATATCAGTTCACAGAACTTGCAAAAAGAAAGCAAAAGAAAGTCATCTATATAAAATGAACTTCTGTATTTCATTTCTTTGACCAACAAAAAAGCGCGCTGCCCCCGCCGGGCAGCGTGCTTTTTTGTTTTTAGATAATCTCGACAAATACGGGTTTTTCGTTCTTCATGGTTGCAGCTTTTACAACCGAGCGAACAGACTTGGCGATGCGGCCCTGTTTGCCGATCACCTTTCCCATATCTTCCGGATCGACGCGCAGCTCGATGACGATGGACTCGGGGCCCTCAACTTCGCGCACGTCAACCGCGTCGGGCTTATCCACCAGCGTCTTGGCGATAAACCTGACTAACTCGACCATATTCAACTGTTTCCTCCCGTCTGCTGATCCGTACTAAGGATTACAGCAGGCCGCTCTTCTTCAGAAGGCCGCGTACGGTGTCGGTGGGCTGGGCGCCGGTGCCGATCCAGTACTTCGCGCGCTCTTCGTCAAACTTGATAACGGCGGGTTCCGCAACAGGATTGTAGTAGCCGATTTCTTCGATAAAGCGGCCGTCACGGGGAGTGCGGCTGTCAGAAACAACTACGCGGTAGAAGGGTTCCTTCTTCATGCCCATTCTCTTGAGGCGAATCTTAACCATGGGGTGTTCCTCCTTGTAATATACCATATATGGAAATCCGGTTTCTCCGGTGTTCCGCTGAAAGTGTTTTAGCGCATGCCCTTGAAGGGGAAGCGCATTTTGCCCTTGGCGCCCATCATCTGCTTCATCATCTGGCGCGCCTGCTCATACTGCTTGATCAAGAGGTTGACTTCCTGAACGGTGGTTCCGCTTCCGGCGGCGATGCGGCGGCGGCGGGAGGCGTTTAGGATGTCGGGGTGGCGGCGTTCGGCGCGGGTCATGGAAAGAATGATGGCTTCGTTCTTTTTCTGCTCCTTGGCAATCTTGTCCTCGTCGATTTCGACGTTTTGAAGCTTGCTGCCTACGCCCGGGATCATCTTGAGCATATCGGTGATGGAGCCCATCTTTTTAAGCTGCTTGAGCTGCGCAAGATAGTCTTCTAAATTGAACTGCTGGTTCTTAAGCCTTTTTTCAAGCTCTTCTGCGCTCTTTTCATCGAAGGTTTGCTGTGCTTTTTCGATTAAGGAGAGCACGTCGCCCATGCCGAGGATTCGGCCGGCCATGCGGTCGGGATGGAAGGGCTCGATATCCGTAAGCTTTTCGCCGACGCCGGCGAACTTGATGGGCTTTCCGGTAACGGCTTTTACGGAGATGGCTGCGCCGCCTCGGGTATCGCCGTCGAGCTTGGTGAGGATTACGCCGTCAACGCCCAGTTCCTTATTGAAGGTATCTGCGACGGTGACTGCGTCCTGACCGGTCATGGAGTCGACAACCAGGAGGATTTCCTGGGGCTTTACGGTGGCCTTTACGTCGCGAAGCTCCTGCATGAGCTTTTCATCGATGTGCAGGCGGCCTGCGGTATCGATGATGACGGGATCTTTTCCGTAGTATCTCGCGTATTCAATCGCTTCCTTGGCGATCTGAACGGGATTGCCCTGGCCCTTTTCAAAGACCTCGGCGCCGGCCTGCTCGCCAACGATCTGCAGCTGTCTGATGGCGGCGGGGCGGTATACGTCGCAGGCGACAAGCAGCGGCTTTTTCCCCTGCTTCTGAAGCATGCGGCCGAGCTTTGCGCACATGGTGGTCTTACCTGCGCCCTGAAGGCCGCACATCATGTAGATGGTGGGGGCGGAGGGGGAATGGGTCAGCTTTGCGTTTGCGCCGCCCATTAAGGCCGTAAGCTCTTCATTGACAATTTTGATAACCTGCTGGCCGGGCGTCAGGGATTCTAAAATCTCCTGTCCGACGGCGCGCTCGGTGACCTTTTTGACAAAATCCTTGGCGATTGCGTAATTGACGTCGGCCTCTAAAAGCGCCATACGAACTTCGCGCATCGCGGTCTTTACGTCCGCTTCTGTAAGCTTTCCGCGGCCGGACAGCTTTTTGAATGCATTTTGCAGTTTTTCGGAAAGGCCCTCAAATGCCACGGTGCTCACCTCTCACTATTTCTTATTTCCTTAATCAGCTTCAGCGCCTTTTCAAACGCGTCTTCCGTTTTTTCCTGAAGCGCTGTTTCGCACTCGGTGAGCGCTCTTTGAAGGAACTGATATCTTTTCATAAGGCCCAGCTTTGCTTCGTATTCTTCCAGCTGCTTCTGTGCCTTGGCGATTGCATCATGTACGCCCTGACGCGTGATGTTCATGTTGTCTGCCACTTCCTGAAGGGAGAGATCCTCTTCAAGATACATCCTCATGATCTCGCGCCGGTGATCGGTTAAAAGGCCGCCGTAAAAATCGAGAAGCCGGTTAAGCTCTACCCGTTTTTCCATAGCGCACCCTTTCCTTTCATACAGCCTGATCATTATAGCGCAGGAAAACGCATGTGTCAAGTTAAATAACTTGACACATCATCAAAATCTGAAATTTCCATTATTTCTTCGACGCCGTCCGATTCATCGATGAAAAAGCTCTGCGCCCTCATTTCATACCGGCTTTTTCCGATGTCCGCAACCTGGCGCATGGATACATTTTTCGTCTTTCCGACGATGATATAGTCCAGGATATACGCGTCCACCATCATAAGCGCGTCCGCCAGCTCCTTGAGCGATTCGATATCAAGGTTAAAAGGCTTCGGCGTATCCAGCCCCCGCCTTGAAATCACAATCACCTCATGCGCATTATAGGACAAAACCCTTTCGATGATAAACTGGCGCACGCGCTCGTTATACCACATCGCGCCTGTGAACACGCGGCCGGAATACGCGATCACGCCGTTGGAATTGACCAGCGCGATCCACGTCTGCGCTCGGCGGTCGTCTTTGAAAAGCGATGTGGCATACGAAATCGCGTCGCTTCTGTTCAGAATCGCGGGCATGACTTCGCGCGGGACATCCATATACGCCCGAACAGCGCGTCCGAACGCATTTAAACTCTTTGCAACTGAGTGGCCTACGCCCGCGACAGAAAAAAGCGCTTCATAGCTTGCATCCAGCACGCCCTTTACGCTTCCGAACCGATCGATCAATTGATGCGCAAGCTCGTTTACATTCTGACGAGGTACGCTGTAATACAGCAAAAGCTCAATAACCTCATGCGCAGGAAGATTCATAAGCCCGTCCTCCCACGCACGCATCTTGAGCCTTTCCCTGTGCCCTTCATGCGCGCCGGGCAAGGCAACAATATCATAATCCATATTTTTTCTCACTTGCCGACGCAAAAATCCTGGAACACGCGGTCGATGACCGATTCGTTCATGCTTTCGCCGGTAATATCGCCAAGCGCCTCCAAAGCTTCCCGTAAGTCGTTTGCAGCAAAATCCAGCGGCATCGCGCTGTCAATCCACTGAATCGCGCGCGCAAGCGCATCGATTGCGCGGTTGGCGCATTCAATGTGCCTTGGAAGCGTCATCATATCCTCATTCACATCGTCTATGCCGATTTTTTCGATGATCCTGTCGGTAAGTTCCTTTACGCCCTCTCCGGTTTTCGCGCTGATGGTTACGGCGTTTTCAAATTCAACCACGCTTTCAAGGTCGGACTTATTGAGAAGCACGATATATCTATCGTCCATCTTTGAAAGATTTTCTCTTTCCTCATCCGTCATTTCCCTGGCAGCGTCCAGCACATACAAAACGACGTCCGCGTTTTCAAGCGCGTCCTTCGCCCTTTGAACGCCGATTTTTTCGACCGTATCCTCAGTATCCCTGAGCCCTGCCGTGTCGGACAGGGAAAGTTTTATGCCGTTTAATTCAACGCTTTCCGTCAAAACATCCCTGGTCGTGCCCGGAATATCCGTAACGATCGCGCGCTCGCAGCTTAAAAGCGCGTTCATCACGCTGCTTTTTCCGACGTTCGGAAGTCCTGCAAGCACGACCGACGCACCCTGGCGTAAAATGCGCGCATGCCGCTTGTCGGAGGCGCTTTTTAAAAACTGAATCACCTTTTGAGACTTTTCCTTTACCCTTGCCGCCGTCACGTCTTCATCGATTTCCTCCGGGAAATCCGTCGCGGCGGAAATGAGCGCAACGAGCCCCAAAAGCTCTTCCCTCGCCTTTCCGATTCCGGCAGACACGCCGCCCTTTAACTGCCTTACGGACGCGCGGCGGGCCATCTGGCTGCTCGCGCCCACGATGCCCATGACGGCTTCTGCTTCGGATAAATCGATTCTTCCGTTTAAAAACGCGCGGCGCGTAAATTCGCCGGGCTCGGCCATGCGCGCGCCCAAGGCCATAATGGTTTTCAAAACCGCCTGCGCGCTCATGCTGCCGCCGTGCATCTGGATTTCAAAAACGTCCTCCGTCGTATAGGAAGAAGGCGCATAAAAGCAAACAGCCATCGCTTCATCGAGCGTTTCGCCGTTTGCATCATATACATTTCCATACATCATGCGCCCGTGCTGATAGGCATTTTTTATGCGTTTGATCGGAGAAAAGCACTTTTTGAGAATCGAAAAAGCGCCTTCTCCACTTACGCGCACAATCGAAATGCTTCCGCCGTTTCCGGTGGCGACGGCACAGATGATATCATTTCTGTTATTAAGCATTGATTCTTACCGGGAGTACAAGATAGGTGAAATCGTTGCCTTCTGCGGGAGAAATTACGCAGGGGGAAACGGGGGAATTGAACTTCAGATAGATTTCCTTGCCGCTGATGACGCGGTTGAACTCCAGAAGATATTTGACGTTGAACGCAATCACGATGTCGTCGCCCGTGTTGACAACATCGAGTTCTTCAAATACGTCGCCCATCTCGGAATTGGAGGTCACAAACAGCTTGTCGCCCTCGATGGAGAATTTGATCAGATTGTTTTTGCCTTCAATGGCCATAAGCGCCGCGCGGTCTACGCAGCTTGAAAATTCGTCAGCGGATACGCGGATGGTGGTTTTGAAGGTTTGGGGAATGATGGCCTTGTAATTTACGTATTCGCCGTCCTTGAGGCGGGTATACAAGGTAGCCTTTTCAAGGTCGACTCTCAGTTTATTCTGGCCAAAGTTGAGCGTGACCATGCTCTCCTCGTCATCCGACATGAGTTTTGCAATTTCTTCCAGCGCCTTTAAAGGAATGATCGCCTTTGCGACATTTTCGATATCGCTCACGCGCTCTGTGCGCATGGCAAGGCGGAATCCGTCAAGACCGACCATATCGATCAGGCCGTTTTGCATATTGAAATATCCGCCCAGCAGCACTTCTCTTGCATCCTCGGTGGGGATGGCAAAAGAGATGCGCGAAATCATGTCCTTAATGAGGCTCTGCGGAAGCGTCACGCTGTTTTCATCGCTCATTTCTTCGACTCTCGGATAGCTGTCGGCGCACTGGCCGGCGATGTTGGTTCGGGATCCTGCGCATTTGAGCGTGAGCATGAAGGCATTGTTCATGGAAGCAGAAATCTCGCCGGAGGGCATTTTGCGGATAACGTCGGAAAACAGCTTTCCGGGCATAACCGCTTCGCCTTCAACTTCGACAACTGCGGGAACGCGGGTAACGGAAGTAAAGGAGCCGTCGGAAGCCGTGAGCTTGAGTCCGTCTTCCAGCGCCTCCATCAGCACGCCTTCCAGGATCGGCTGGGTGGATCGGGAAGAAATGGCTCTTGTGGTAATCTGAAGAGAAGACAAAAGGTCGTGGGAATTACATCTGAATTTCATGAGCGGGCCCTCCCCAAAACAGTATTATATATTATATAAGGTAGTAGTAATAGTAGTATTGTGGATAATGTGGATAAGCCCCAAAAAGTCAGTTGCCAACTCACTTTTTTGGTGTTGAAAGTGATGGTGATAATCCGGGATGGATGGGGATAACTTTTCTACGATTCCATGAGCGAGCGCTTGATTGCGCCCACGTGCTGGGAAAAAGCGTCGTCCTTTTCGATCATTTCGAGCATCTTTTTGCATGCGTGCATGATCGTTGCATGGTCGCGTCCGAAATCTGCGCCGATTTTTGTCGTGGAAGCGCCGGTCATCTCGCGCGTTAAGTAGATGGCGAGCTGTCTTGGGATGGCGACGTCACGGCTGCGGCGATCAGACAGGATGTCGGTGCGGGTGATTCCGAACTGCCGTGCAACTTCATCCATGATTCTTTCGGTAGTGATGCGCTTTTCGTCGCGCACTTTTACGAGATTCTGAAGCGAACGCTTGACAAGATCGATGGTGATGGCGGTTTTCTCAAGATCAGCGATCGCGCTTACGCGGTTCAGGCTGCCTTCGAGCTCTCGTATATTGGTATCGATGCGCTCAGCAATGTAGGCGATGGATTCAAGATCGATATCGAGATTTTCGGTTTCCGCCTTGTGAAGGAGAATCGCGACGCGCGTTTCAAAGTCGGGCTTTCCTACGTCTGCGATCAGTCCGCTCATGAATCGGGACTTGATTCTTTCTTCAAGCGCGGCAATTTCGTGCGGCGGACGGTCGGAGGAGATGACAATCTGCTTTTTCTTTTCAAAAAGGGCATTGAAGGTATGGAAAAATTCTTCCTGCGTTGCCTGTTTATTGGAAAGAAACTGAATATCGTCGATCATCAGAACGTCCACCGTGCGCATGCGGTTTCTCAGTTCCATCGTCTTTTTTCTCGCGATGGCTTCGATGACCTCGGTCGTGAAGTTTTCAGAGGTGGTCAGGATGATTTTACTGTCGGGATTTCGTTCCTTGATTGCGTTTGCAATGGCGTTCATCAGATGGGTTTTTCCAAGACCCACGCCGCCGTAGATAAACAAAGGGTTATAGGCTTCGCCGGGTTCGTTCGCTACGGCGACGCTGGCGGCGTGCGCAAAGCGGTTGGACTGGCCGACAACGAAATTGTCAAAGGTGTATTTGGGATTGATGTTTAAGGAGGTTTCTTCCTTTTTATTCAGGTTTTCAACATCCTTTTTATTCATGACCACCACTTCGTAGTCCTCGCCGAAGACGGTGCCTACGAGGCTGGTGAGCTGCGCCAGATAGCGGTTGCGGATCGCGGTTACGACAAAATCGCTTTCCGACCACAGAATCAGGCGGTTGTTTTCCGCAGAATGCATATATAATTTGGAAAACCAGGAGTTGAAGCTGGTCTCCGACATCCCCTGACGCAGCTGCGCGAGGATTTTTTTCCAGTATTGTGATGCGTCTGCGTAATTCATGAATAAGCTCCCTTCAAAATATTTATCCACAATCTGCTGTGGATTTTCAACAGCTTGTGGATAACTATCCTTATCATAGCAGATTTCGACGGCTAATTCAAGGGTACGCGCTGATTTTATCACAAAAATCGGCCAAAATCGACGTTTTTGCGATATGGATAAGTTGTGGATAACTTAGGAAAGAAAATGAGAAACAGGTGGATAAAGCAGAATTACATAAAACGGATACGCGCAATTTTACGTGATCAATCGATGTGCGACACTTTACCAAAAATGATTTCTGTGGTATGATAAAAAGTACATTTGAGTTTTGTCCCGGGAGGGATGTAGTTTATGGATATGTGCATGATCCCCGAAGGCTACAAAAGCCTTTTAAGCGTTCAGGAAACCGAGCGCTCGATCAAATATGTAAAGGATACGTTTGAGCACACGTTTGCAGACGCGATGCGCCTTCTTCGAATTTCCGCGCCGCTTTTTGTTTCCGCGGATTCGGGCCTTAACGACAACTTAAACGGCGTCGAGCGACCTGTCTCCTTTGAAATCAAGAATATGGAAGGCAAAAACATCGAAATCGTGCATTCGCTGGCCAAATGGAAGCGTCAGGCGCTTAAGATGTACGGCTTTTCCATGCACGAGGGCTTGTATACCGATATGAACGCCATCCGGCGCGACGAGGATGCGGACAACCTTCATTCCGTGTACGTCGACCAATGGGACTGGGAAAAGGTCATTGATAAATGCGACAGAACGAGGGAATATCTTGAAAACACGGTCCAGGTGATCGTGCGCGTGATTGCGGCGACGGAGCTTGCCGCGTGCGCCATGTTCCCCGCGCTCACCCCCTGCATAAATCCCACCGTCAAATTCATCACCTCTCAGGAGCTTGAAGATCTCTATCCGGATCTTTCGCCCAAGGACAGAGAACACAAAATCACCCAGAAATATAAAACCGTGTTCATCGAAAACATCGGCGGGAAGCTCAGAAGCGGCGTTCGTCACGACGGCCGCGCGCCCGACTATGACGACTGGAACTTGAACGGCGATATTCTTGTGTGGAACGAAACGCTGAACAGATCACTCGAACTTTCCTCCATGGGCATCCGCGTGGACGAAAAATCGCTCATGGACCAGCTTCAGAAAGCAAACGCCATGGAAAGAGCTTCCCTGCCCTTCCATTCGGCGCTTTTAAAGGGCGAGCTCCCCTTATCCATCGGCGGCGGTATCGGCCAGAGCCGGCTTTGCATGCAGATTCTCAAAAAATGCCACATCGGCGAAGTGCAGGCAAGCGAATGGCCGGAAGAAACCAGAAAAGTCTGTAAGGATAAGAATGTATTCCTTCTTTAATATATACAAATTCGGAGTGTGAAAGATTATGAAGCTTGGCGTTGTAGGTCTTCCGAACGTCGGAAAAAGCACGCTGTTTAATGCCATTACCTGCGCGGGCGCGCAGGCGGCCAACTACCCCTTCTGCACCATTGAGCCGAACAACGGCGTCGTCGCGGTGCCGGATCACAGGCTGGACGTCCTTTCCGAGATGTATCATCCCGAAAAGTATACGCCCGCCGTACTAGAATTTGTCGACATCGCAGGTCTCGTCAAGGGTGCAAGCCGCGGCGAAGGCCTGGGCAACAAATTCTTAAGCCACATAAGAGAAGTGGACGCGATCGTCCATGTCGTACGCTGCTTTGAGGATGAAAACGTCATCCATGTAGACGGCTCCGTCGACCCTGCGCGCGACATCGAGACCATCGAGACCGAGCTGGTTCTTGCTGACATCGAAACCGTCACCAAGCGCCTTGAAAAGGCCCAGCACCTGATGAAAAACGGCGAAAAGAAGTACGCGGAAGAAGTCGAAACCGCGAAGATCCTTCTTGCGCACATGAACGACTTAAAATCCGCCCGCACCGCGCCCCTTACCAAGGAGCAGAAGGAAATCGCGGACGGCTGGTTCCTGATCACCATGAAAAAGGTGGTCTACGCCGCCAATATCTCTGAAAACGACGTAGGCGACGGCGCGGAAGACCTTGAAATGGTCAAAAAAGTAAAGGAAATCGCGGCAAAAGAGGACAGTCAGGTGCTTGTCATCTGCGCCAAGGTTGAAGAGGAAATCGCCCAGCTCGACAAGGAAGAAAAGGAAATGTTCCTTGAGGAAATGGGCATCGGCAAAAGCGGCCTCGACCGCCTTGTCAATATCGGCTACGACTTGCTCGGCCTTATTTCCTACCTGACCGCCGGCCCCAAGGAGGTTCGCGCCTGGACGATCGAGCGCGGCACCAAGGCGCCGCAGGCTGCCGGAAAAATCCATTCCGATTTTGAAAAGGGCTTTATCAGAGCGGAAATCGTCTCTTATGACGACCTCATTCGCGAAGGCAGCATGAACGCCTGCAAGGAAAAAGGCCTTGTCCGTTCTGAAGGCAAAGAATACGTCATGCAGGATGGCGACGTTACGCTGTTCAGGTTCAACGTATGAGCGGATTCAAGAATTTAGAGCTGCTTGCGCCGGGCGGCAGCATGGAAAGCCTGATCGCCGCCGCGCGCTACGGCGCGGACGCAGTGTATATCGGCGGCCCCCTCCTTCAGCTAAGAGCCGGGCAAACGGCTTTCTCGATGGAGGACATCAAAAATGCGGCAAGCCACATGCATGGTTTAAATAAGAAACTGTATGTCGCGGCCAATGCATTTACGTATCCGAATGAAATTGCTTCCATCGTCGACTACGCAAAACAGCTTAAGGATGCCGGCGTCGACGCGATGATCGTAAGCGACATGGGCTCCATCCGCGCCATCAAGCGCGAATGCCCGGATATGGAAGTGCACGTTTCCACCCAGGCCAACTGCACCAACCACGAATCCGCCACCGCCTATTATGAAATGGGCGCATCCAGAGTCGTGCTGGCGCGCGAGCTTTCCCTTCCCCAGATCGCGGAATTACGGGCAAAAACGCCCAAGGATCTGGAGCTTGAAGCCTTCGTCCACGGCGCAATGTGCATGGCCTATTCCGGAAGATGCCTGATTTCTTCCTATCTGACCGGAAGAAGCGCAAACAGAGGCGGCTGCGCGCAGTCCTGCCGCTGGACGTTTGCCCTCACTGAGGAAAAGCGCCCCGGCCAGTATTTCCCTGTGGAAGAGGATGAAAAGGGCGTAACGATTCTGTCCTCCTACGACTTAAACGCCATGGAGCTGATCGATGAAATCCAGAAAGCCGGCGTTATGAGCCTCAAAATCGAAGGCAGAATGAAAACCGCCTACTATGTGGCCAGCGTCGTAAACGCCTACAGAATGTATCTGGACGGAGCAGATCTTGATATTTGCTTAAAAGAGCTCGAATGCGTAAGCCACCGCCCCTATTCCACCGGCTTTTATAAGGGCGAAATCATCACCGAGAAAAACGCGCCCGCGAGCTATCTGCACGACAAGGAATACGCAGGCCCCGTTCTTGAAAGACAGGGCGACAGAATCCTGGTCGAAGTCAAAAACAAGATCGTCGAAGGCGAAACGATTGAATGCGTATCTCCCGGAAAGCTCGGCCTTTCCTTTACGGCGCAGGATATGAAAAACATGGACGGCGAAAACATTGCTTCCGCCCCCATGCCCGGCATGCTGTTCACCATGCCCGCCCCCGCCGGTATTGAAAAGGGAGACTATTTGAGAAGATAAAGATAAATGGCGGTCAGAAGATTGACCGCCGTTTATTGTTCAAAGGATAGAATCATGAATATATGCAGAATCAAAGATACTTTCGATCCGCTTTTTGAAAAAAGCCTCCTCCTCTATCGTGAATCCTTTCCGGAAAACGAAAGAAAGGAGCTTAAGTATCTTCTAAAGCCCGGCCAGTCAATCGGAGCGATGTATGCCGTCATGGATGAAAACGAATATGCCGGTTTTTTCTGCACGCTCGATGTGGGCGATATCACGCATATCATCTATCTGACCATCGTGGAAGAAAAAAGGAACAAGGGCCTTGGCGCAAATGTGCTTGAAGAGTATTCAAACAAATGCAAGGACAAACGCGTGATTGTGGACATAGAATGTGAAACGGAAGCGGCGAAGGATAATCTCCTCAGGCGCAGGCGAAAAATGTTTTATCTGAAAAACGGCTTTCAGGAGACTGAGGTCAGATACACGTGGCACGGCGATGATTTTGAAATTCTTTCAAGAAACGGACTCATCACAAATAAGGAATTCAGCTTGTTCTGGGACGAGATCGAAAAAACGGACGAGGATCTTCTGTATTAAAAGGCGCTGTCTCAAAATACATTCAAACTCCGTTAATCGTGTATCTCCATGA
>JAEDIV010000222.1 GCA_016296675.1 Clostridia bacterium | reverse complement strand
GGTGATCAAGGTCTTCCTTATAATTGACCAGTACGTACGGATGGCTGTCATACGTTCCCCAGCTGTATGCGCCGGAGGATTTGCCTTCGTTCTCATAAGGATCGATCCAGCGCTCGTTCTTTGCGCGGATGAGCACTTCTCTATAGTCCTCACCCAGAACCTTCAGGCAATCGACGACCATGTCATAGGCCTCAGAGAAGGGAAGATTGATGTCAAAGCCGAGTTTCGGGCTTAAATAGAGATCATAAAAATGCATCTTGTCAATGCCGTTTAAGCGCGCATTGATACCGACAAACTTCTGAAGGGAAGAAACGTGTTCATTGACCGCAAGAATCAGATTGTCATAAACGCTCTGGGGAATGCAGTCGGGCTTAAGCGAACGCATAAGCGCGCTTTCGTATTTTCCGCATCTTGCATAGAAGATGTCCTTTTTGACATTGGCAGAATAGATCGCAGGGATCGTCGCGGAATAGCTTTTATAGGTCGTATAAAGCGCGTCAAATGCTGCCTTTCGAACGTCTCTGTTTTGGCTCATGACGAGGGGAATATAATTGGCATGGGTTACCTTTACCTTCTCTCCGTCTTCACCGGTAATCTCGCCAAAGCGCATATCGGCGTCGTTGAGCATGTTGTAAATATTGGAAGGCGCACCCGTCACATCGCCTGCCATGGCGATGATCTTTTCTTCCTCAGCCGTAAGCGTATGCGGGCGGCGGCGGATGAGATTGTCAATCATCGTGGTGTAATCGGAAAACGCTTCCTTGTCCATAAGGCTTTCAAGATAGCCTTCGGGCGCGCTTAAAAGCTCAGGAGCGACATAGGAAAGCTTGGTGGAAAACTCCGTCATCAGACTTCCGCATCTGGCAACAAGGCCCTGATAGCGCGTATCGGCGTTGTCCTCGTCGCGGCGCATTCTGGCATAGCAGAACAGATTTTCAACCACGCGCTCTGCATCATAATTTTTCTTAAGCATTTCAAGAAGCTTATCTTCATCCTGAAGCTTGCCTTCATATTGGGAAAGCTCCCCGATCATTTCCTTTGCTTTTGCAAAATCGCTTTCCCAGATTTCCTCATTTTCATAAATATCCTCAAGGCGCCACGTGTTTTCAACCTTTACCTCGCTGCGTTTTAAAAGTTTATCAGCCATTGCCAAACTCCTTCCATTATGGTATACTCCTATTGTAAGGGATTTTCGCCGGATATGCAAGAAGAAATGTATATTTTTAGTGAATTCCCGTTTTCCATATTGACAAAAGCCCTTGCAATATGGTATGATCTCACAGTCAAAGCAGAAGTTACCGCTTCTCACCATGCGGCATAGCCAGCTTGGTTCACACATATATAATCCCGGGAGCTTTGTGCGCCCTGGTGTGTGTTGGAGCGGTGCTTTGAAAGCATCGGTCTTTTTTTATTCGTGTAAGACGTAACTTGGAGGTGTGTCCTATCAACGATCTGATGATCAATGAAGAGATCCGCGAAAGGGAAGTTCGCGTGGTCAATCAGAATGGCGAACAGCTTGGCATCATGCCTACCGCGCAGGCACTTCAGCTTGCTGAAGAGCAGGAGCTGGACCTTGTAAACATTGCGCCCAACGCCCGCCCGCCGGTGTGCAAACTGATGGACTACGGCAAATACCGCTTTGAAATGTCCAAGAAGGAACGCGAGATCAAGAAGAATCAGAAGGTCATGGAGACGAAGGGCATCCAGCTGTCTGCCACGATTGAAGATCACGATATTGACGTAAAGTTCCGTCAGGCAGTCAAATTCTTAAAAGACGGCAACAAGCTGAAGGTAAGCATCCGCTTCCGCGGCCGCCAGATCGCTCACAGCGAAATCGGCATGCAGGTTATGCAGGAGTTTGCCGAGCGCATTAAGGACTACGGCACGGTCGAACGCCGCCCCACCCTTGAGGGCAGACAGATGACCATGATGGTCGGTCCGCGCGATTCTAAGAAGGAATAACGAGAGGAGGAACATCCCATGCCCAAACAGAAAACGCACAAGGGCGCAGCAAAGCGCTTCAAGCTTACCAAGTCCGGTCAGGTAAAGCATGCTCAGGCCTTTAAGCGCCACATCCTCACCAAAAAGCCCACCAAGCGTACCCGTAACCTTCGCAAGGCTGCGTACCTCACCGCCACCGAAGGCCGCACCATGAAGAAACTGATTCCGTACAAGTAAGGAGGCGAATCATCAATGGCAAGAATTAAGCGTGCAGTTAACGCACAGAAAAAGCATCGTAAAGTCTTTAAGCTCGCCAAAGGTTACTTTGGAGCGAAGAGCAAGCAGTACCGTGCAGCCAGCGAGCAGGTTCGCCGTTCGCTTCGCTATGCATACATCGGCCGCAAGCTGAAGAAGCGCGAGTTCCGCCGTCTGTGGATCGCCCGCATCAACGCTGCTGCCCGTGCCAACGACATCTCCTATTCCAAGCTCATCAACGGCCTGAAGGTCGCCGGCATCAACATCAACCGCAAGATGCTCTCTGAACTCGCCATCAACGATCCCAAGGCGTTCACCGCCCTCGTTGAAAAGGCCAAGGCTGCGAAATAAGAGAAATCGTTCTTTATAAAACTCCGCCGTATTAATCCGGCGGAGTTTTCAGATCATCAACAAACCTCCGGGAGAGGTATGGAGAGGGAGCGCACTTCCTC
>JAEDIV010000077.1 GCA_016296675.1 Clostridia bacterium | reverse complement strand
AAAGACGAAACCTATATCGGCAACAGCGTACACAACAAGCAGACCAACATTTCCTACAAGAACAAGAAAAAGGTACGCAAGCCGCAGGAAGAATGGTTTAGAGTGGAACATACCCACGAAGCCATTATCTCCAAGGAAGTCTTTGAACAGGTGCAAAAGCAGATCGCCAGCCGTCGCAGACAGCAAAAGGACGCTACCACGCAAATCTTTTCGGGGCTTGTGAAGTGTGCGGATTGCGGATGGTCGATGCGCTTCGGTACGAACAACCAAAACAAAAATCCGTACAGCCACTACACTTGCAGCCAATATGGTCAAGGTTTGAAGCAATGTTCTGCCCACTATATCCGCTATGATTATCTCTATACCTACGTTTTGACAAGAATACAAGACTTGGCAAAACAGGCGCAGTTGGATGAAAAGGAGCTTCTGCATCGTTTGCTGAAAGGTAGCGAACAGGAACTTGCCGCCAACGCCAAAAGGCAGAGCGCAGAGCTTACAAGAGCAGAAAAGCGCAGAACAGAGGTTGACCGCAAGTTTGCGAAGCTGTATGAGGATTGGTCGGATGGTCGTATCACGGAGTACAACTTCAACATGATGTCTCAGAAATATCAGACCGAGCAGCAGGAGCTTACCGAGAAGATTGAAAGGCTCACTACAGAGCTTGAAGCTGAAAAACAAACAACTGTCGATGCGGAAACTTGGATTTCTCTTATCAAGCAGTACGCCAATCCCACCGAACTGACAGCGGAGCTTCTGAATACGCTGATTGAGAAAATCGTCATTCACGAAGCAACCACCGTGGACGGTATGCGTGAGCAGGATATTGACATCTACTACCGCTTTATCGGCAAAATTGAGTAAAAACAAGGATATGGGTGCCTATTCAAGTAGGCGTAGGCACTCATACATAACCAATTTCTTTAAGTGGGGGAAACGGGGAAGACTCAGCCGGATATTGAGACGCTGACAAAGATCGCAGAGTATTTTGATGTGTCTGTTGAGTATCTTATCTACGGAAAGGAGCCGCAGCGAATTCCGGCGAAGAGGTACACCGCTGGGTGTGGAGGCGCGGGCGTTTTCATTTCGCCGTCAACTGATATCCTGAGCGTCTTGCCGCGTTCGGAGTTGTGCTGGCGATGATTATATCCTATATGAACAGGCATTCCGTCGGCTGGGCGATTCTGCATGGACTTCTGAACTGGGGATATGTTCTTTATTACATGATTCGCTACTGATGAGACGAATTAGGGATGTGCGATCCTGAGCGCTGCTTTTGAAAGCGCATTAACAGAGATACGGGGATGATTCCTTTGGGAGTCATCCTCTTTTTATGTGAAAGTGAAAATATTGACACTTGATAAAAACCTTACAAAAAGCGTATTTGTTTGAGATGGTCAGGTGCTATTCTTTTATTGTTCCAAGGGGATAAAACAATGAAAGAAGGTAATTGACATGAAGAAAACAGTTAGCATGATTCTTGTCTTGATGATGACTTGCGCGTTTGCGCTGGCAGAGGAGATCAACGTTATTTCACGTGAAGATGGTTCCGGTACACGCGGTGCATTCATTGAACTATTTGGCATCGAGCAGAAGAACGCGGATGGCAGGAAAATTGACTATACGACCGACGAATGCGACATCACCAATTCCACTTCCGTTATGATGACCAGTGTCTGCGGTAATGAATGCGCCATTGGCTACATTTCGCTCGGTTCCATGAATGATACCGTAAAGGCTTTGTCGATCGATGGCGCCGAGGCTTCTGTAGAAAACATCAAGAATGGTTCCT
Source organism: Clostridia bacterium (assembly GCA_016296675.1). Classification (GTDB taxonomy): domain Bacteria; phylum Bacillota; class Clostridia; order Christensenellales; family Aristaeellaceae; genus SFHK01. Next base: position 10,589 of record JAEDIV010000077.1, on the reverse strand, counting down.
ACAAGGTCGCTCGCCCCTTCAACATTGCCACCCTGGCTGATGTGAGCGATGCCGCTTCTGATTTTCTTGCTTTCATTATGAGCGCTGAGGGTCAGGCTGTTATTGAGGAAAACGGATACATTGCAGTGGCGAAGAACGCTCCGTCTTTTGAAGGGGGAAAGGTGTCCGGCAAGATTGTGATTGCAGGTTCCTCCTCTGTAACCCCTGTGATGGAAAAGCTTACCGAGGCATATGCGGTCATCAATCCCAAGGTTGAAATCGAACTTCAGCAGAGTGATTCTTCATCCGGCATGACTTCTACCCGCGACGGCGTATGCGACATCGGCATGGCTTCCCGCGCGCTCAAGGATTCCGAAATCGAAGCCGGTTTGATTCCCATGACCATTGCGATGGACGGCATCGCAGTGATTGTGAATCTTGACAACCCTGTGGACGGTCTGACCACAAAGCAGGTGCGCGACATCTATGTGGGCGAAATCACCGAGTGGAGCGAAATCGATGAATAAAGTCAAATGTTCGGCTATGAAGGAGGGCGCTGCGAAAGCAGTGTTCGCCTTCACGGCCCTTGTTTCGATTCTGGTAGTTGCGCTGATCTGCGTTTTTCTGTTTGCGGGCGGTATTCCCGGCATGGCAAAAATCGGCGTCTGGGATTTCGTTTCAGGAGAAAAGTGGAAGCCTGGTCAGAAACTTTTCGGAATCCTGCCCTTTATTCTCGGATCGGTTTATGTTACAGCCGGCGCATTGATCACTGGCGTTCCGGCGGGACTTCTGACTGCTTTGTTCCTTTCCCGGTTTGCCTCCAAGCGCGTGGCCGGAATGCTTCGCCCGGCAGTCCGGCTGCTGGCGGGCATTCCATCGGTTGTATATGGCTTTTTCGGCCTCGTGGTGCTGGTGCCGGCGGTCCGCGAAATCTTCGGCGGCACGGGTTCGTCTTTGTTGACTGCCAGCATATTGCTTGGCATGATGATCCTGCCGACCATTATTACCGTCGCTGAATCTGCGCTGAATGCTGTCCCGGACAACTATTATGAAGGAGCGCTGGCGCTTGGCGCGACGCATGAGCGCAGCGTGTTTCATGTGGTGCTGCCTGCGGCAGGAAGCGGTGTAATGGCGGGCATTATTCTTGGCATCGGCCGCGCAATCGGGGAAGCGACGGCGGTTATGATGGTGGCCGGCAACCGCGTTTCCATGCCGAAGAGCCTTCTGAAAGGAGTTAGAACCCTGACCAGCAATATCGTCATGGAGATGGGATATGCTGCGGATATCCACCGCGAAGCCCTGATTGCAACGGCGGTTGTGCTGTTTGTTTTCATTCTCCTGATCAATGGCTTGACGCTGATTCTGAAACGGAGGAAAGAATGATGGCAAGGCTTCAGGCAAAAATCTATCGCGCGGCGGTGTATGCGGGCATGATGTTTTCTGTTGGCGTGCTTGTGCTGATTGCAGGGTATATTCTTTTCAAAGGCATGCCGCATTTGACGCCGGAATTGTTTGCGTGGGAGTATAATTCCAATAATGTGTCCATGCTTCCTTCGATCATCAATACGCTGCTTATGACGCTTTTGTCCATGATTGTTTGTGTCCCGCTTGGGATCGGCGCCGCAATCTATCTGACAGAGTATGCGCCGCGCGGAAGTAAGCTGGTGAAGCTTATCCGCATGACTGCAGAAACGCTCTCCGGCATTCCGTCCATCATTTACGGCTTGTTTGGCTCCATGTTCTTCGTTGTTGCGCTGAAAATGAAATTATCGCTCTTGTCCGGTGCGCTTACGCTTTCAATCATGGTGCTGCCTACCATAATGCGCACTACCGAGGAAGCTTTGCTGGCGGTTCCGGACAGTTTTCGCGAGGGCAGCTTTGGTCTGGGTGCAGGAAGACTCCGCACTACATTCAAGGTTGTTCTGCCTTCCGCCGTTCCCGGCATCCTTTCCGGTGTGATACTGTCACTTGGTCGCATTGTGGGCGAAACGGCGGCTCTGATTTATACGGCGGGTACGGTAGCGAAGGTGCCTGACAGTTTGTTCGATTCTGGCCGCACGCTGGCAGTTCATATGTATGCAATTTCTACGGAAGGTTTGCACATGGACGAGAGCTATGCAACCGCTGTAGTACTGTTGATCATGGTTTTTATCATCAACGGCATGTCTCAATTCATTGCCAGACGTATCGGAGGAAACAAAGCATGAGCAAGATTGAAATTTCCGGGCTGAATCTTTTTTACGGCAATTTTCACGCATTGAAAAACGTCAGCCTTTCGATCCGTGAAAATGAAATCACTGCTTTTATCGGCCCCAGCGGCTGTGGAAAATCGACGCTTCTGAAATCCATGAACCGCATGAATGATCTGGTGGAAGGCTGTAGAATTGACGGAGAGATTTTTCTGGATGGCGTGAATATCTATCGAGATATTGATGCTGCCCTTCTCAGAAAGCGCGTGGGCATGGTATTTCAAAAGCCCAATCCCTTTCCTATGAGCATCTACGACAACATTGCATTTGGTCCCAGAACGCATGGCGTGCGCAGCAAGGCAAAGCTTGACGATATCATTGAACGCAGTCTTCGAAATGCGGCTATTTGGGATGAAGTGAAGGATCGGCTTAAGAAAAATGCGCTGGGTTTATCCGGCGGTCAGCAGCAGAGAATGTGCATTGCCCGCGCGCTGGCGGTGGAGCCGGAAGTTTTGCTGATGGATGAACCCACTTCGGCGCTCGATCCTATTTCCACCGGAAAAATCGAGGATCTCGCCCTGCAGCTCAAAAAGCAATACACAATCGTTATGGTAACGCACAACATGCAGCAGGCAGCGCGCATTTCCGACTGGACGGCATTTTTCCTTTTGGGCGAAGTAATTGAATACGACAACACACAAAAACTGTTTTCGGTTCCGAAGGACAAGAGAACGGAAGACTATATTACCGGGCGCTTCGGATAGGGAGGAAGAATATGAGAAATCGGTTTGATGATCAGCTGGATCAACTGAACAGCCATCTTCTTAAGATGGGAGCATTGATTGAAAGCTCCATTCGCAGCGCAACATTGGCTCTGGTCAAGCAGGATGTATCCGCAGCAAAACAAGCGATTGTCGCGGATCAGGAGGTGGATCAGATGGAGAGGGAAATCGAAAGTCTGTGTATAAAAATGATTTTACAACAGCAGCCTGTAGCAAAAGACTTGCGTTTCATCTCTGCAGCGAATAAAATGATTACAGATATGGAGCGTATCGGCGATCAGGCTGCAGATATTGCGGATATCATCATCTATATTGCGGATCAGCCTTTCATAAAGGAAATTGATCATTTGCCCCGGATGAGCCAGAAGGTGATTGAGATGGTGCGCGGCAGCCTTGATGCGTATGTCAATAAGGATCTGGCGCTTGCCCGGTCGGTGATAAAGATGGATGACGAAATTGACGAACTTTTCACCGTTGTAAAACGTGAACTGATCGATCGGATTCACATGGATGCAAATGCAGGGCCGCAGGCGATGGATATTCTTTTGATCGCGAAGTATTATGAACGCATTGGCGATCACGCAGAGAATATTGCCGAATGGGTGGAATTTGCCCTGACTGGCAAACACAAGGGAGTTTTTCTTACATGATTTACTATGTTGAAGATGACGACAGTATCCGCGAGCTGGTAGTATATACGCTTTGTCAGATGGGGATGGAAACAAAGGGCTTTGCTGCTCCTGCCGATTTCTGGTCTCAAATGGAAATCGGACTTCCGGAGCTTATTCTGCTTGACGTCATGCTTCCCGGCGAAGACGGGCTGCATATTCTTTCGAGACTTCATGAAAACTCAAATACAGTGGACATTCCTGTTATTATGATCACCGCCAAAGGTACGGAATTTGACAAGGTCAAAGGCCTTGACTTGGGCGCGGATGATTATATCGCAAAGCCCTTTGGCATGGCGGAGCTGATTGCGCGCGTTCGTGCGCGGCTTCGCAGAATTACGCCCAAGGAACAGGCGGATGCGCTGACGATCGGAAGCGTGTCGATTGATAAACGCGCGCATATCGCTTATTTGGACAATAAGCCGCTGCCCCTGACGCTTAAGGAATATGATTTATTGTGCCTTTTGATGGAGAATCCGGGGCGGGCTTTTAGCCGTGAGCATTTGCTTGAAGCAGTCTGGGATATTGCCTACAGCGGCGGAACCAGAACGGTTGACGTGCATATTCAGACGCTCCGGTCGAAAATGGGCGATTTGAGCTGCCTGATTGAAACCGTGCGCGGCGTAGGATATCGCTTTGGGGGCAAATAAAATGGGAAAACGTATTTTTCGAAATGTCGTGTTCACAGCGATACTGACGGTGCTCCTTACTGCAGCTTTGATTGTTTTGGCGATGTACGATGCTCATGAAGACAGCGTTCGCCAGGAACTCATGCAGGAAGCGGGCTATATCATCGAAGCGATGGAGATTTCGCCGGATCCCAATGAATATCTTAAAAGCCTTTCAACCAATAACCGCATTACGCTGGTTGCAGGCGATGGTACGGTTATTTTTGATAATGCTGCTGACTTTGCCGGTATGGAAAACCATGCCTTACGTCCTGAGATTGTAAAGGCGCTTATAGAAGGACAAGGCGAAAGCACCCGGCCGTCCGACACAATGGCGTTAACCACATTGTATTATGCTGAGCGGATGGATAATGGGCAGGTGCTTCGCATTGCAAATACGCGCCTCTCCGTTGCCGGCGCTTTTGTCGGCGTGCTGCCGCTGATTATCGGAATGCTGCTTGGCGTTGTGCTTTTGTCGCTTTTGATTGCAAAGCGTGCGGCCAGACGTATTGTGGCGCCAATCAATATGCTGAATCTTGATGCGCCATTGGAGAATGATGCATATGACGAGCTTGCGCCGCTTCTGAGCAGAATGGAAAAACAGCACGGGGAAATCAGAGAGCATGTAAAGGCGCTGGAAACGGCGCGTTCGGAACTCTCTGCGATCATGGATAATATGCGAGAGGGCATGATCCTGCTTGATGCAAAGGAACATATTCTTTCCATGAATCAGAGCGCGGCGGATATATTCGATGTCGCGGCTTCATCGCATATCGGTGAGAATTTGCTTTCGATCAGCCGGGATGCGAAGATTTATGATTTGGTGCAGCAGGCGCTGAAAGGGGATGCCGGAAATCTGACAACACAGCATAACGACTGCCACTATCAGATCTTCGTCAGCCCTGTAATGTGCAATGCACAAATTCGCGGTGCAGTACTGCTGATTCTGGATGTTACTCAGCGGTTCAAAGCAGAGGAAAGCCGACGGGAATTTACAGCCAATGTATCTCATGAATTAAAGACGCCGCTTACTGCGATTTCCGGATTTGCAGAGATCATCCGCGACGGCATTGCAAGACCTGAAGATATACAGCATTTTGCCGGGATGATCCTAAAGGAATCTGCGCGGCTGATTACGTTGGTCAATGATATTCTTGAGCTTTCGCAGCTGGACGAAAAACATGATTTCGGTCAAATGGAATCTGTGGATTTGCGTTCGCTCCTTCAGGGACTGATGGACGATTTTGCGCTTGCTGCAAAGCAAAAAAATCTTATTATCACGCTTCTCGGCGAGAAGGTTCATGTCAGCGGTTATCCCGTCATGCTCAGAGAGATGTTTTTTAATCTCATTGACAATGCCGTCAAATATACGCCCGAAGGCGGCAGCATTACCATGCATATACAGGCGCACGGCGATGGCGTATGTTTTGTGATTTCCGATACGGGTATCGGCATAGCGCAGGAACATCACGCGCATGTATTCGAACGGTTTTACCGGGTGGATAAAAGTCACTCCCGGCAAACCGGCGGCACAGGATTGGGCCTTGCGATTGTCAAGCATATTGCCCTGATTCACCATGCCGGATTGTCGCTTGAAAGCAGTCCCGGCAAAGGAACAGCAATTACAATAGAATTTATGAAAGAATCGGCCTGAAGAAACGCCAGCCGCAATCAATCTGAATGCGGCTGGCTTTTTGTGTACTATGAAGTTATTTTAAAGCGTCCGCGCGTTTCTCACAGAAGCTTTGCGCGCATTTCATCGTCTGTCATGAGGCTTAAGTATTTGGGCGCGATGTCAAATACGGTTTTGCAGCCCTTTTCTCCTTCTTTGGACAGGCGGTAGGCAGCGCGGGCGTAACAGACGATGACGCTGGAGGTGAATTCGGGGTTGGAATCCAACTTCAGGCTGTATTCAATAAAGGCGTTGTGTTCGCCTTCCCAACCGGTTTTTCCGCTGCGCATAACGAATCCGCCGTGCGGGATGCCGCTGTGGTTTTTGATGAGTTCGTCTTCTGTGATGAAGTGGACGGTGGTGTCGTAATCGGCGAAATAGTTGGGCATGGTTTTGATGGTGTTTTCGATTTCGCCGGCGTTTGCGCCTTCTTCAAGCACGACAAAGCATTCGCGCGTATGCTTTTGGCGGGTGGTCAGACTGGGATTTTCACCGGCGCGCACAGAGGCAAGCGCTTCTTCCACAGGCACAGTGTACTGCTTGGCGTTTTTGACGCCGGGGATGCGGCGGATGGCGTCGGAATGGCCCTGGCTTACGCCCTTGCCCCAGAAAGTATAATCGTTTCCGGAGGGCAGGACAGCGCCGGCATACAGTCTGTTCAGGGAAAACATGCCCGGATCCCAGCCGACCGAAATGATGCCCACTTTTCCGGAAGCTTGTGCGGCTGCATCTACATTGGCGAAATGCTCGGGGATACGCGCGTGGGTGTCAAAGCTGTCCACGACGTTGAACATGGATGCATATTTCGGGGTTTGAACAGGCAGGTCGGTGGCGCTTCCGCCGCAGAGGATCATGACGTCGATTTCACCCTGCCAGTTTTTGATGTCGTCAATGTGGCGCACGGCTGCGCTTTCGGTCAGGATTTTTACGCTTTCGGGATTTCTACGGGTGAAAACCGCCTTAAGTTCCATATCGCTGCTTTGGCGAATGGCGCATTCCACGCCGCGGCCAAGATTGCCATAGCCGATGATGCCGATTCGGATGCTCATAATGTTTCGTTCCTTTCCGGGGAGATTGAATGGATGTGAGATATTGTAGCAGAATTATTTCCGGAAATCCAGTTATTTTTGTTTTCAAAAGGAAAAATACTGATTTACTGTGGCGATAAAATGATGAGACGATATGAAATTCCAAAATGCACACGAGCCGGACGAAAACGATATTGCGTCCGGCTCTTTATCCTGGTTCAAAGGGAAAACGGCGGATCAGTCTTAAGATATCGACATGGCGATTTTTTCCGGCGTGATGGGAAGCTCCGGGTGCCAGACGCCGGTTGCGCGGTAGATGGCGTGAGCGATGGCGGGGGCGGGGGTGTTTATGACGATTTCGCCGATGGATTTCGCGCCGAAGGGACCGGTGGGCTCATAGCTGTGTTCAAATTCCACATGAAGCGTTCCCATATCCAGGCGCGTTGGGAGCTTGTACTGCATGAAGGAGGATTCGATGGGGCGGCCGGTTTTGTCATAAGTGACGTTTTCCATAAGCGCGTGACCGATGCCCTGCACGAGACCGCCTTCGGCCTGGATGCGTGCAAGCGCGGGATTGATGGGGATGCCGCAGTCGATGACCGCTGCGTAATCAAGTACGGTTACCTGGCCTGTCAGCTTGTCCAGTTCAATTTCAACCATGCCGACCATATAGGGCGGAGGCGAAACGGGAGAGGAATGCGTTGCCGTGGCTTCTGCCGGCTGCGTGTTTCCGATCTGCGTTTTATAGGCGATATCCTTGAGCGAGACGGTTTCATTCGTGGCCACGCAGCGCACGCGGTCGCTTTCGAAAACCACTTCATCTTTATTGCATGAAAGCATTTCCGATGCGATCCGGCAGATCGTCTTTTTCAGATCCGCGCATGCCTTCTCGACGGCTTTTCCGGTGATGTAGGTTGTAGAGGAGGCGTAGGAGCCGGAATCGTACGGGGATGCGTCGGTGTCTGCGCCGAAGACGGCTACGTCGTCGACATTGCAGTCCATGCATTCGGCGACCATCTGCGCAAGAATGGTGTCGCAGCCGGTGCCCATATCGGCGGCGCCGATCAAAAGATTATAGGTGCCGTCCTCACTGAGCTTGACGGTGGCCGAGCCGACGTCGACATTGGAGATGCAGGAGCCCTGCATGGCCATGGCGACGCCCGATGCGCGCACCTTGCCGTTACCCATGTCGCGCACGGGATATTTTTCTTCCCAGCCGAAGAGTTTTCGGCAGCTTTCCATGCATTTGTCCAGCGCACAGGCGTTGTTCGGCTCATTGTAATATGCAGGCATGACCATGCCTTCCTTGACCATGTTCATGTCTCTTAATACGGTGGGATCCATATGGAGCTTCTCCGCCAGCTCGTTTACGATGGATTCGACGGCAAAGATGCCCTGCGTCGCGCCGTAGCCGCGGTATGCACCGGCGGACTGATGGTTGGTATATACGACGTCGTAGGCGAAGCGGTAGGCTTCCAGGGATGAAGTATACAGCGGAATGGATTTGTGGCCGGAAAGGCCGACGGTGGTCGGACCGTGCTCGCCGTATGCGCCGGTGTTGGAGAGAGTATAAAGATCCAGCGCACGGATTTTGCCTTCTTTGGAGGCGCCGATGCGGACGTGGATTTCCATTTCGTGGCGGGGGGATCCTGCAATCTGGCTTTCTTCGCGGGTATAGATCAGTTTTGCCGCACGGCCGGTTTTGAGGGTGACGAATGCGGGATAAACTTCGCACACCGCTGTCTGCTTTGCGCCGAAGCCGCCGCCGATGCGCGGCTTTTCAACGCGGATTCTGCTTTTGGGAATGCCGAGCGCATTGGAAAGGATGCGGCGGGTGTGAAATACGATCTGCGTGGAGGAGACGACGTGCAGCCTTCCGTAGCGGTCGAGATCCGTATAGGTGCGGAAGGTTTCCATCATGGCCTGATTGAAGGCGCGGGTGTGGTAGGTGCGATCAAGCACGATATCGCATTCGTTCATGACGGCGTCCACATCGCCGCTTGTCTCGGTTTCGCTGGCGACGAGATTTCGCTTGTTGTCGCCGCCGACCGGGCAGGACGGAAACCAGTCGTCTTCCGGATGAACGAGAATGGGGTTATCCTTGGCAGTATGGAAATCCAAAACAGCCTCAAGCACCTGATAGCTGACTTTGATCAGCTTCATGGCCTTAAGGGCGGCTTTTTCATTTTCTGCAGCGATAATGGCCACGGCGTCGCCGGAAAAACGCACATGTCTGTCCAGAATCAGGCGGTCATAGGGGGAAGGCTCAGGATAGGTCTGTCCGGCAATGGCGAATCGGTTTTTCGGAACATCCTGCCAGGTGTAAATATCGACAATGCCTGGAACCTTTTTGGCGATATCTGTATTGATTTCTTCGATGACGGCATTGGCATGGGGGCTTCGAAGGATTTTAATAACGAGCGCATTGTCGGGCGTGACGTCGTCGGTATACACAGGCTTTCCGGTCAGCAGCTGCATAGCGTCCTTTTTGCGGACAGATTTGTTGATGGATTTGTACTGTCTGTGTTCCATGTCTGCCTCCTTATCCCTTGCGGCTATTCAAGTAATTGCGGATGCCGCGAAGCTGTCCCTCATAGCCCGAACAGCGGCAGAGATTGCCGGCGAGATATGCGCGGATTTCATCGTCCGTAGGATCCGGGTTTTCGCGCAGAAGGGCGATGGTATTCATCACGAATCCGGGATTGCAGAATCCGCACTGGTCTGCGCCCTGATCGGCAATAAAGCCGACGAAGCCGGATGCTTCTTCCTCAAGGCCTTCGAGGGTATAAACTTCATGTCCGTCGGCGCGCGCAGCCAGCATGGAACAGGAAAGAACCGGTTTTCCGTCCATGAGCACGGTGCACAGGCCGCAGTTGGAGGTTTCGCAGCCGCGCTTGACACTTGCACAGCCGTGTGCTCTTAGAAAATCGAGCAGAATAAGATCTGCGTCAATGTGGCCGGAGACAAATTTTCCGTTCAGTTTGATCCTGACTTCCATTATTCTTCGCCTCCCAACTGAAGAATGCTGCGGCTTGTAAGCACCTTGATCAGATGTTTTCTGTATTCTGCACTCGCGCGGTGATTGGATCCGGTGGGCGTGATTTCGGATGCGTAAGCGGCAAATGCTTTGGCTGTTTCGCCGTTTATGCCGCCTTTGAGCAGTCCCTGATCGTCTCTTACGATCAATGCGCGGCTGGGACGCGCGCCGATTGCGGCCATGTAATCATCGCCGATTTTTGAAACGGCGCAGGTCAGCACTGGAAAATCCGTGCGCTGATTGCGCATTGCGGTATATGCGAATCTGCCGGGCGTTTTTTTGACGATCAGACGAATAAGGATATCCCGGTCAGGCTTCATTTTTGAAAATGCCTCAAGGGGCATGACGCCGCCTTTATAAAGCTCGACATAGGCGTCCATGCACAGAAAGACGGTCAGCACATCCGAAAAGCCGAACCGGCCCCAAAGGCTTCCGCCAAGGGTTGCCATGTTGCGGAACTGCACGCCGACGATGTCCTTGACGGCGTTTTTTACGGCGTTTTCCGAATAAGCGTTCAGCGCGGGATGCAGCTCAAGATCCCGAAGGGTTGCCATTGCGCCAATCAG
>JAEDIV010000076.1 GCA_016296675.1 Clostridia bacterium | reverse complement strand
AGAACCGATCATAACGCCGGTTACAAAGTACTTTTGGATGAAAGGATACACGCACATGATGGGAAGGGTCGCAACTACGATGGTCGCATACTTGATGTTTTCGGCGATCATTTCCTGGTCGTTCGCGCCAAGATCATTGGCCATGGCGGACGTATCGTTGGCAATCAGGATTTCGCGAAGCACAAGCTGCAGCGGGAATTTTTCTCTGGACTGAATGAAGATCGAGGCGTTGAACCAGCTGTTCCAGTGGCTTACGCCGTAGAAAAGCACCATTACGGCGATGATCGCCTTGGAAAGCGGGAGAATGATGCGAATGAGAACGACAAGGTCGGTTGCGCCGTCGATCTTGGCGCTTTCTTCAAGGCTCACCGGAATGGCTGCAAAGCTTGTTCTCATGATCATGAGGTTGTATGCAGTCAGAAGGCCTGGAAGGATCAGAGCCCAGGTGGAGTCGAGAAGACCGAGACGCTGAATGGTCAGATAGAAGGGAATGAGGCCGCCGGAGAAGAGCATCGTGAAAACGACCATGAAATTGAAAAGGCGTTTCCAGTAAAAGCCGTTTCGGGAAAGAACATAGGCGGCGATGGCGGTAAAGAATACATTCAGGATGGTGCCGACGACAACCAGATAGATGGTGTTTACATAGCCGGTCAGGATCGAGCGGTTCTGAAACACCATTTCATAGGCGAGGGTGGTAAAGCCCAGCGGACGCCAAAGAATGCCGTTGGATTGAACGATTTTGACGGGATCGCTGATGGAGGCAAACACGACGTACAAAATGGGATAGAGCATGATGAGGGACAGGACGGACAGGAAAACAATATTGAATACATTGAAGGCTTTTTCGCCTCTGGTTCTCTTATTAAGCATTGTTCACCCTCCTTTCCTTTAAAACAGGCTCGTATCGTTGAGCTTGTTGCTGATGGCGTTGGCGGTTACGAGCAGGAACGTGTTGACGACAGAGTTGAACAGGCCGACAGCGGAGGAGAAGCTGTAGGAAGCATCCAGAAGGCCGCGGCGGTAGACGTAGGTGGAAATAACGTCTGCGGTTTCGAGGGTTGCGTCGTTATAAAGAAGGATGATCTTTTCAAAGCCGATGTTCATGACCTGGCCCAGACGCATGATGAGCATGATGACGATGGTGGGCAGGATTCCGGGCAGGGTTACGTGAAGCGTCTGCTTCCATCTGCCTGCGCCGTCGATGACTGCGGCTTCGTACAATTCCTGATCGATTGCGGAGAGAGCGGAGATGTATACGATGGAGTTCCAGCCGAGGTTCTGCCAGATACCGCTTCCGATATGCAGGGGGCGGTAGTTCTGCGGCTGAAGGAGAAGACTGGTGCGTTCGCCGCCGAAGAGCACGGCAATGTCGTTGAACAGGCCGTTGTAGGCGGAGAAGTTGATAACGAGAGAGCAGACAACCATGAGGGATACGAAGTAGGGGAGATAAGTAACGGTCTGAACGAAGCGCTTGAACGCCTTTACGCGCAGTTCGTTCATCATCAGCGCCAGAATGATCGGGGCGGGGAAGCCGAAGAGCATCTGGTACGCGCTCAGAAGGAGCGTGTTTTTCATAAGGCGCGTGAAGTACAAGCCGTTAAAAAAGCTTTCAAAGTGCTTGACGCCGACGAATACGCTTCCTTCAATGCCGCCGTTGGGCGTGAAATCCTTAAAGGCGATCTGCGCGCCGTACATGGGCATGTAGTGGAACAGGATAAAGTAGACGATGACCGGAAGGAACATGAAGTACAGTCCGCGGTAGCGGATGAAGTCGCGCTTTAAAAAATGGAGATAAGCGCGTACGCCGCCTTTGGCGGGAGCATGATTCATACTCATTGATTCGGCTCCTTTCCTTCGCAGTTCAAAATGCTGCATCTGGGTTCGTTGGCTTTGGCCATAGAGATGTACATTCTTTCGCGCATTTCTTTTCGGACATCTTCATAAGCGGGATCGGAAACGACGTTGTTTCGTTCATGGGGGTCTTTTTCAAGATCGTAGAGCTTGTCTTCCCAGTAGACTTCGCTGTAGGGCTGGGTTATGTCGAACTGCGGCGCGCGAACGGCGTATTTGTATTTCAGGGTGCGAACGGTTCTGGCGGTCTGGGCTTCGCTGATCTGGGCGTAGACCATGTCCTTCCAGTTTTCCTTTTCGCCTTTTACGAGCTTAAGAACGCTGTCGCCTCTGTAGTGAGCGGGCACTTCGATTCCGGCGGCGTCCAAAATGGTGGACGGCATATCCAGAAGGCTGACGAGCTCGTTGATTCTGCCGCCGCCCATGAACGGGCCGCCCCATGCGATCAGGGGGATATGCAGACAAGCGTCTTCGCATGCGCGCTTGTATTCGGCGTTTCGGGTTCTGAAATGGCTTCCGTGGTCGCAGGTATAGAGGATGATGGTGTCGTCCTTAAGATCCAGCGCGTCCAGCGTATCCATGAGCTTTCCGATGTTCTGATCCAGAAGATTGCACTGACCCAGATAATCGGGATAGTTTTCCTTCCAGTCGCCGTCAAGACCAATAAGATCGCCCGGTACGTCGTAGTCTGCAAACTTTTTCTTGCTGCCGTCGGGGCCTTCATAGCGGTTGTGATCGTTCTGGTGATGGGGATCGAGCTGGGAGACGAAGAGGAAAAACGGTTTTTCGGAGCCGCTTTCCTTGTAGGTGTGAAGATAATCAATCGCGAAGGCGTTGATGCAGTCGATTCTGTGGCCGACAAACTCGTGCTTTTTCATGTCTCCGTCGTACACATAGCCGTTGTAGCCGTGGCTGGTGGCTTCAAGCGCGTCTGCGACCATCCAGTATTCATAGCCGCCGCGTCTTTCGACGGGAACGGGCAGGGTTCTGTAGGAGCTTCCTTCCATGGAGGCCAGGTGCCACTTGCCGATGTAGGCGGTTTCATAGCCGCCTGCGATCATGCGGCGGGCGAGCGTGTCCATGCCGATGGGCAGGATGTGATTATTTTTGTGGCAATTGACTTCGGTTGCATACAGGCCCGTCTGCACACATGCGCGCGCGGGACCGCAAACCGGCTGACAGGTGTAGGCGTTTTCAAAAAGGGTGCCTTCCTGCGCGAGCTTATCGAGATTGGGCGTGACATCAAGCCTCTGGCCGTAGCAGCCCATGGTATCCCATCGTTGCTGATCGGAAAAATAGAAGATGATGTTCTTTTTTTTCATTTTCTTCACTCCTTTATCAGGCGAGCTCAATGAATGGCTTCGGATGTGATGGAATTGGTTCTAAACTGGTAAAAAGCTACAGGAAACCATTTTACCTTATGTATTATTGTACAATAGGTTGCATACATGTTCAATTGGGAATTTTTTTGATTTCGAATTTCAAAATTTTATCCCATGATTTTAAAGGAAATCCCATGAATTTTGCCCTGCTGGACACTGGATAGGCGAAGCAATGTATGATATAATTTTAAAATAATGATGGAAGGCAGGCGAAAGGTATATGCGGACGAATTATCTGAAAAAGCTCAGGGCGCATAAAGCGTTTCGCATGCTGGTGCTCTCTTTTTTGCTGTTGATCGTCGTGTCCCTGGCTTTTGCCGCTGTTTCCCATAGACGGCTTTTACAAACGGAGCGGGAGCGCGCCAAGGAGCAGGCGCTTGCGAACCTTACGCAGGCGGTATACATCGTAGAAAACTATTTTGATACGATTTATCAGGCGATGATTTCCTTGAGCCTTGACGAGAATGTGAATCTGTACCTTTATAGGACTACGCCCATGGACGGAAGCGACTACTATCGCATGATCCAGGCCCAGAAGGAAATCAGCAAGGGCAATGTCTATAACCCTTATGTGTACGAAATGGGCGTATATGTACGGAAATTGGATACTGTTTTGTACAGTTCTTCCTGCCGGCGGACAGAGGGCTTTTACGACGCGTTTCTGGACTTTGAGGGTATGACCAAGGAAGAATGGCGTGAAAACCTTAATATCAATGAAGGCTTCGGTGTAAAACCCGCGCGGTATTCAAACGCTTCGGGGAAATGGCTTTTTGAATTCAAGCTGACTGCGCCCATCACGTCCAATCTTGGCGCAATCATTGCCTATATGGACGCGGGGCTGATTGAGAAGGTGTTTTCCTCAGGAAGCATGCTGGAAGACGGTGCTTTGACGATTGAAGCTGACGGACAAACCCTTTTGAGTATCGGAAACGGCATGCAAAAGAATTTGCCTGCCGGCTGGAATGTGTCTGACGGTAAGGAAACGCTCACAGTTTCAAAAGCCGGCGGCGATGGCAGGGTATATTATCTGACGCTTGGTGAAAGCGTATATCTCGAGCAGGTTACATCTACCAAGAATCACATTCTCAAAATGCTGCTGATTGAGATGGCGGGCATTTGCGTTTTGTCGCTTGTGATGATCTATATCAATTATTCGCCGCTTCGCCGCCTGCTTCATAAGCTTGGGCTGAACAGCACGGAAAGCATGAGCTATCGCGAAACCGAGTATGATCATATCCTGAACGCGGCATCCGATATCATAAAAACATCCGAAAATCTGACAAGTCAGCTTCAAAAACAGCTGCCTCTTTTAAGGCGCAGCCTCATACTTCAGATGGCAACGACCGATGCCGGCATTGCGCGGGAGACGCTGAACGAATACGGCGTCGAGTTTACCGCCCGCTATTTCACTGTTGCGTGCATGCATGTAGGAGAGGCAGACGAAGCCGGCGCGGTTTTGAGATATTCTGTTGCAGCGATGATCGAAAACCGCTATTGCGACAAGGAAAGAATTTACTGCGCCGAGTGTTCGCAGGACGCGATTCTGCTGCTTATCAATACGCCGCATACGCAGATTTACGGCCTGCTTGAAGATATATGCCTGTTTTTGAAGGATAAAATGGCGCTTGAAACGCATGTCGGCGCCGGAAATACCACGGAAGATACGGCTGAAATCCACATGTCCTTTGAAAAGGCAATGGAAGCGCTCACCTATGCCCGTGCCTGGCAGCACAAGGACATCGTTTTAATCGAGGAGCTCAAAGGATTTGAACAAAACGATGTATACACCCAGCTGGATGAGCAGGAACTGATTTCGCATTTCAGGGCGGACGATACGATCAGCATTCACAAGGAGATCCGGCGGCTGTATGACAATGTCGAAAACGCGCCTGCAACGCATGCGCAGATCATGACCTACGGCATTGTCACGACATGCCTGCGTCTTTTGAATGAATGGAAGATTTCCGGAGAGAATGTGGACAGCGCAATTGAAAGAATCACACAGCTGATTTCAAACAGCGAGCCTACCGAGGCGCTGTTTGCAGAAGTCATCCGCCTGACAGATGAGATTTCGCAGACCGTGGCCGCCATGAAAAGCGCCAGTACCTCTACCATCGGCGAGGAAGCGAAAAAAGTCATCGAAGAAAACTTCATGAAGGACGATTTCTCCCTTGCTCAGGCAGCGGAGATCATGAATCTGAGTCCGCCGTACCTTTCCCATGTATTCAAACAGCAAAACGGCGAAACATTCATCAATACCTTAAACTGCGTGCGCCTTGAAGCAGCCTGCAGGCTTTTGAAGACTACGGAGCTTTCTGTGTCCGCAATCGCGAAGATGTGCGGTTATTCGGACGCGGGCTATTTCAACCGCGTGTTCAAGAAAAAATATCAGATGCCCCCTGGTCAGTACAGGGAATCTGATGACGACAATTGTTAGACAAAACGGGCCAGGGCGATGCGTCCTGGTCCGTTTTACTTTACAGGCGGTCGTTTTTGTGGTAATATACACATATATGTATATGCGTTTATTCCGGTTACGGGAGTTTTGATGTATGAAGTTTCTGATTTTCTCCTTAAGCTGCGGTGGCGGACACGATGCTGCTGCCAATGCTGCAGCCGAAGCGCTGCGCCAGGAGGGCGCGGAGGCGGAGGTGTATGACTGTTATGCGGTCATTCGTCCCTCTCTGTCCAAAGCGGTCTGCGGCGGCTATGTCTGGCTGGTCAAGCATCTGCCGTGGCTGTTCGGCTTGTTTTACAATGCTTCCTATAGTGTTCCGCGTCTGAACGGAAAGACGTTCATGTATGACATCAATAAGTTTGAGGCCAAGCGTCTTGCGCGATTCATCCAGAAGGAAACCCCGGATGCGATCCTCACAACACATATTTTTTCTGCGCAGCAGCTGACCCATCTTCGTAGAAATGGCGCGATTTCCCAGTGGATCGGCGGCATCATCACCGATTATGATGTTCAGCCGTTCTGGAACGATACGGAGATCGACATGATTTTTACGCCGACAGAAAGCCTGAGCGAAAGATATGAGAAATTCGGCGTGAACGGCGCGCAGCTGATGGCGACGGGCATCCCGGTCAATCCGTCCATCTGTGCCGAGGATGATATCGTGAAAGCGAAAAAGGAAGCGGGCCTTGATCCGAACAAGAAGCATGTGCTTGTGGCCGGCGGAAGCATGGGCGCGGGAAAAATGCCCTCGACCGTGGAAGCACTTTTGAAAAAGCAGGAGGAAAACACGCAGATCATCGTTGTCTGCGGAAGCAATGCCAAGCTCAGGCGGAAGTTTGCCCGCATGAATCTGCCTGAAGAAAAACTCAGGATAGAAGGGTTTGTGAAGCCGCTTTACAAGCTGATGCGCGCATGTGACGTCGTGATTTCAAAGCCTGGCGGACTTTCGACGACGGAAGCGTTTGAACTCAACCGACCGCTGGTAATCGTGCATCCGATTCAGGGCGTGGAGAGCCACAATGCAAGCTTTCTCAAGGAAAACGGCATAGCCCTTTGCCCGAAAACGGATGAAGAAGTGGCAAAAGCCGTGGACGACATCCTGAAAAAGCCGGAGATTACAAAGGCGATGATGGAAGCGAGAGAGAAGATTCTGCCCCGGGGCGCGGCAAAGAAGATTGCCGGCGTGATCATCGATCAGGCACGGAAAAGAAAATAAGCGCGAAAAATGCGAAAAATGTATGCATTCGCGCTTGATGAAAGGATCTCTTCAGACAAGGCGCTGTCTCAAAATACATTCAAACTCCGTTAATCGTGTATCTCCATGAAATGATCAAAGATTACGGGACGGGAAACCCGTCCCCTACATAACGAAGAAGCTGTTTTCTTCCTGTAGGGGACGGGTTTCCCGTCCCGCTGTGTTGCTTTTTTGAGGTTTTCTTCTTAATGAGACAGACCCTTGATGGTGAAATTATTCTGCCTTGATTTCAACCGGCGTCAGGAGGCTGTAAAGAACGCGGCCGTTTCCGTCCAGATATTCCGTCTTGAGCCAACAGGCTTCGCCGTCGGGCACTTCCGCTATCGGAACCTCGGTCAAGGTTGCGCCGCGGTAGACATATTTTTTGAAAAGCTCGGTTCCGCTGTCTGTAACGAGCGACAGATTGATGGGACGATCAGAGGTATTGGTGAAATTAATGACGGCCTTTCCACCTTCCGAGACCTTGATTTCGCTGATACCCGTGCCGACTTCGTTTTCCGCAGTAAAGGTATTGCCGCGCTTTGCAATATAGGCGTCGTACTCTGCGATCGTGCTTTCAAGCTGAGCCTTTGTTTCGGAAAGCTCGCCTTCGGTCTTTTCAAGCTTCGCGCGGGTGTCGAAGAGAAGCTTTTCGGTGTCTTCAAGGGCGGCAGCGGCATCGTCAAGACCGGATTTGGCTACGCCAAGGGCGATTTCGCATGCGCTGAGGGCATCGGCCTTTTCGTCCAGCGCAGCTTTTACGCTGGCAAGCTCGGCGGTGAGCGCCTCGGTTTTGGCGCTTTCGGCATCGTATGCGGCCTTCGCGCCGGCGAGTTCTTCTGTAAGGGCAGCGGATTTTTCTTTTTCCGCTTCATAGGCAGCAAGGTTTTCTGCGGCCAGTTCTTCTGCTTTCAGAATTTCGGCGTTTGCGTTTTCAAGCGCTTTTTCGGTTTCTTCGATCCTGGCGTTTGCAGTTTCGAGCGTGCGTTTCAGAGTTTCATTCTCTTCTGCTGCCTGCGCAAGCGCAGCTTCGGCTTTGCCGAGTGCGAGCGTGGTCTCCTCCGTGAGGCGGCTGTTTTCATTAAGCGCGGCCATGGCCTTTTCCATTTCGGCTTCCAGTTCACCGGCGCGCGCGACGGCGGCGGCAAGCTCGGTTTCCTTTTCGGCAACAGCAGCGGTCAGCGCTTCTTCGGCCTTCTTCGCTTCGTCAAGAAGCGCCAAGGTTTTAGAAAGCTTCTCTTCTGCAGCCTTCAGGTTGGACTCGGTGGCTTCGGTAAGCTGGCTTTCAAGGGCGGCTTTTTCCGCTTCGAGCGCTAAGACGGTTTCGGAAAGGCTAATGATTTCGGCTTCCTTTGCGGTCAGCGCGTTTTTAAGCGTATCGATTTCTTCCTTGAAGGCAGCTTCAGAGGCTGTCTGTGCAATCTGTCCGGAGAAGGCTTCGGTGTTTTGGATGGCGGATTCCATATTGTCCAGCGTATCAGTGGATTCGCTCAGCGCCTGCAGGGTCTGCTCGGTGCGCTCGATGACTGCCTGTGCGTCGCCCGGCGTTGCTTCGGCGGCTGCGGCCTTGATGGCTTCGATTTCGGCCTGCATGCCTGCAATGGAGGCCTTGAGCGTTTCAGCTTCGCCCTTTAAATCCTGAATGCTTGCTTCAAGACGTTTAACTTCGCTTTCGTAGGTCGCAATCGTCTGTACGCCGATGTCATATTTTGCTTTCAGCTGTTCGTATTCCTGCGTTTTCTGATCAAGCGCCTGTTGGGTGTTGGCGCTGAGTTCATTGAGTTCGGCAAGGGAGGCTTCAAGAGAGGCAAAAGCAGTTTCATGCTCGGAGGCAGCCAGCGCCTTTTCGGCGTTTTCCTTTTCAAGGGAGAGGAGCTTTTCGCTGGCTTCCTTATTTTCGATTTCCAGACGCTGATAGCTTTCCGTGAGGGAAGCAAAGGCGGCGTCCTTATCTTCGATGACTGCCATCAGAGCGTCGACTTCCTTTGTCTTGTCGCTGAGCAGAAGTTCGTTTTCGTCTGCGCGGGCGACGGCCTCAGAAAGCAGAGCTTCGGCATTGGCCGCGTTGTTCTCGGCCTCGGAAAGCTTAACCGAAATCAATTCGATTTCCTGATGAAGCGACAGCGCCTGTTCATCCATCTGCTGAATGGCTTCCAGCGCCTGATTGTACTTTTCGGTTTCAGCCAGAAGATCGGCTTCTGCCTGATCAATTTTTGCGTTTAAGGAGGCGAGCTGCTGGCTCTTGGTGTTTTCAAACGCATCAAGCTCGTTTGCCGCATTCTTTTTATCGACCAAAAGATATGCGTTTCCTGCAAGGGAAAGGACGAGCAGGACGGTGAGGATAATGGAGATGATTTTCTTCATGCGGTTGCCTCCTTGCCATATGGGTATTCATATTAACAGTATAACACAAAATCGCAGAAAATGGTATACCGTCAAAGGAGAATATTTCCCTGTTTTATAGATTTTCACCGCCAAAAT
Organism: Clostridia bacterium; assembly: GCA_016296675.1. GTDB lineage: Bacteria > Bacillota > Clostridia > Christensenellales > Aristaeellaceae > SFHK01. Next base: position 3,157 of record JAEDIV010000076.1, on the reverse strand, counting down.
GCGGAAAAAGTTGCATCTTGGCGGTGTGTTTTATGCCTGACCCCGGAACAGTATGACGGGCACCAGCATTTCGTCTTCGGTAAGCCCGGCGTGCTGACCGATGAGATCGCTTCCGCGCTTTGAAGCGGGTGCTGAGAATCTGATGCTCTTTGCGCCTTTTGCAAGCACAAAGAAATCGCCGATGAAGTCGGATGTCTTTTTGTGCGGTGGAAAAAGGCCTAAGAGCTGTGTTTCAAACACCTCTTCGTGTGTAAGAATTTCAAAATCATTTTCGAAGCGCTTTTTGAATTCCGAAAGGAAGATGTGCTTCATGGAGGATTTGACAAAGAAGCTCGCGGCGCGGCCCTCGATGGAAGGAGGCATGATGAGCGTATCCATGATTTCGGGAATTTCGCTGATTTCGATATTTTCCGTAACGTCCACAAGCCCGTGGTCCGCAGTGACGATGAATACCGTGTCGCCTCCAAGTTCGCGTGAGAGCTTTTCTGAGATATCGTTTGCCCTTTCAAAAGCGGTTTTTGTCTGAAGCGCGTTTACGCCCCAGTCATGCATGGTGTGGTCGGGCTCGATGTTATAGCAGCAGATCAGCTGTTTTCCGTTTCTTTCGGCGGCGGATTTTATGTGTTTTACAAGGTCGCTGTTTCCCGAATAGGTTATGCGGTTTTTCGCGCCCTTTCCTGCGCTCGTCGGGAAAGGAAAAAGCGCGTGGGTTTCGCATGCATGATTCACGGACGGATAAATTGTTTGAAAGGGAATGTAGGCCTCGGCAGGAAAAAGAGGCGCGTATTTTTCGCCGGTAAAGCTGTCCCGGCCCAAAAACGTATCAATTTGCCGCCCGATTTCCTTAAAATACAGGCTCCATCCAAGCCATGCATGTTCGCCAGGCGCGATGCCTGTCCAAAGGGACGTGGTCGCGGCGGTGGTGGTGGAGGGATAGACGGTGGAGATGGGACCGAAATCATGCTTTCTTAAAAAGGCATCCTCCGGCAGATGCCTTTTCAGGAGATTTTCGCCCATTCCATCAAATAAGAGAAGGACGACGTTTTTCGTGTCCTTCTCATTGAGGGCGTCCGCAATTTCCTCAAGCGGCGGATACGGCGTCTTTGCGCCGAAAAACGCTGCCACTGAGGCGGTGACGGACAATATGCTTCTTTTGTAATCGGGAAACATTATGCCTGGAGGCGGGCGATGGAGGCGTCAAGGCGCTTCATCGTCTCTTCTTTTCCCAGCAGATACGCAATTTCAAATGCGCCGCCGGGCGTGCTCATTTTGCCGGAAATGGCGATGCGAAGGGGCCAGAGCATCTGGCCGTTCTTCATGCCGAACTCGGTGATCGCTTCCATGACTGTGTCATGAAGCTTCTCTTCCGTCCACTCGGTGAGATTCTCAAGAACCGGGCGGATCTTGGTAAGCGCGTCGAGGGCAACCTCGGGATTGGTCTTCATTTTCTTGTGGGTATAGAGGTCGCTTTCAAACTCGGGCATCCCGGCAAGGAAATCGATCATCTCGGGCAGCTGGTTAAAGACCTCGGTTCTGCCCTGAAGAAGCTCGCACAGGCGCTTGTAGTCAAACTTGTCCTCGGAAAGCACCTTGTTGAGCCACGGACGGGCATGCTCAAGGTAGGCTTCGGGGGAAAGCTTTTTGATGTATTCGGCGTTGAACCAGTTGAGCTTTACGATATCAAAGAAGGACGGGCTCTTGGAAAGGCCTTCCAGGTCGAACGCTTCCTCCAGTTCCTTCAGGGAGTAGAATTCGCGCTCGCCGCGGGGAGACCAGCCCAGAAGCACCAGATAGTTGATGATGGCGTCGACAAGATAGCCGTCGGCCAGCAGGTCCTCAAAGGAGGGGTCGCCCTGGGACTTGGACATTTTGCGCTTCACGATCGCCTTGATGGGATTGCCGTTTTCGTCGAGAACCGGATTTCCGTTTTCGTCCGTCTCAAAGACATAAACGCCGGTTTTCTTATTGCGCATGGTGCCTTCCACCATGACGGGGGTCAGGTGCACATACGTCGGCGGCTCCCAGCCCAGCGCATTATAAAGCAGATTGTACTTGGGGGCGGAGGCAAGGTATTCGTTACCGCGCATGACGTGGGTGATGCCCATCAAGTGGTCGTCGATGACGTTGGCGAAGTTGTAGGTGGGCAGGCCGTCGGCCTTGATCAGAACGTTATCGTCCAGCGTATCGCAGTCTACCTCGACATGTCCATAGATCACATCGTCAAAGCCAGCTTTTCCCTCGGTCGGGATGTTCTGACGGATGACGTAGGGCTCGCCTGCGTCGAGCTTTGCCTGGATCTCTTCCTTGGAAAGATGGAGGCAGTGCTTGTCATATTTGAAGTTTTCGCCCTTTTTCTCGGCTTCGGCGCGCGCTTCCTCGAGGCGCTCCTTGGTGCAGAAACAGTAATAGGCGTGGCCGGACTCAACCAGCTGCTTGGCGAAGGGCAGATAGGTGTCCTTGCGCTCAGACTGGATGTAGGGGCCTACGGGGCCGCCGATGTCGGGACCTTCGTCGTGAGAAAGGCCGGCAGTTTTCAGGCTGTTATAGATAATCTGAACCGCGCCGGGCACTTCGCGTTCCTGATCGGTATCTTCAATGCGCAGAATGAATTTTCCGCCGCTTTTCTTGGCGTACAGATAGGTGTAAAGGGCAGTGCGCAGATTGCCCAGATGCATATAGCCGGTCGGGCTGGGCGCAAAACGGGTACGGACAGACATAGTAAATCGCTCCTTGTGGTTTGGTTTATAAAATTATACCATTGCAATGTGAATTTTTGACGTTGGAAAGTCACAAAACCGGAAGAAAATGCATATTTTTGATCAAAAAAGCCGCGCAAGAGCACTCTTGCGCGGGAGCGCGCCCGGCGGGATTCGAACCCACGGTCTTTCGAGTCGGAGTCGAACACTCTATCCACTGAGCTACGGGCGCATAACAGCATATATTATATATGATTTCCATGAGGATTTCAACACATTTTGTGTTCATTTTTTTAGGATCGGCACAGGAAAAGGGCGGAAGCCTCAAGCCATCAAAAAAGTACCTTTTTTGATGGGAAGGGCCGATCCCCTGAAATCCTTCGGGATTTCCGGGCGGGGATCGGATAGGGGAAGCGTTTTCAGTCGCTACGCTTTGTGAAAACGCGCGATTTTGACGTACA
>JAEDIV010000075.1 GCA_016296675.1 Clostridia bacterium | reverse complement strand
GCGTTACATCCAGCAGCAGGATGCCTTCCACGTCGCCGCCCAGAACGCCGCCCTGAATGGCAGCGCCCACGGCTACGCACTCGTCGGGGTTGATGCCCTTGAAGGGCTCTTTGCCGGTTACGCGCTGAACAGCTTCCTGAACCGCAGGAATGCGGGTGGAGCCGCCGACCAGGATAACCTTGTCGATCTGAGAAGCGGTGAGGCCTGCGTCGGACAACGCCTGATTGAGGGGAACGATGGTCTTTTCGACGAGGTCGCCGGTCAGCTCATTGAACTTGGCGCGGGTAAGGGTCATGTCAAGGTGCTTGGGACCGGTTGCGTCGGCAGTGATGAAGGGCAGGTTGATGTTGGCGGTGAGGTTGCCGGAAAGCTCGATCTTGGCGCGCTCAGCAGCTTCCTTCAGACGCTGGAGAGCCTGGCGGTCGCTCTTAAGATCGATGCCGTTTTCCTTCTTGAATTCGGCTACGATCCACTCGATGATGCGATTGTCAAAGTCGTCGCCGCCGAGCCTGTTGTTGCCGGCAGTTGCGAGAACTTCGAATACGCCGTCGCCGACTTCCATGAGGGAAACGTCGAACGTTCCGCCGCCAAGGTCGTAAACAAGGATCTTGTGAACTTCGCCCTTATCAAGGCCGTAGGCCAAAGCGGCTGCGGTGGGCTCGTTGATGATGCGCTTTACATCCAGACCCGCGATGCGGCCGGCGTCCTTGGTCGCCTGGCGCTGAGCGTCGGAGAAGTACGCAGGAACGGTGATAACGGCCTCGGTGACGGGCTGGCCGAGGTAAGCTTCGGCGTCGGCCTTCAGCTTCTGAAGAACCATGGCGCTGATCTCCGGGGGCGTATAGTCCTTGCCGTCAACGGAAACTTTGAAGTTCGTGCCCATTTCGCGCTTGATGGAGATGACGGTGCGGTCGGGGTTGGTAACAGCCTGACGCTTTGCTACCTGGCCGACGAGACGCTCGCCGTTCTTGGCAAAAGCAACGACGGAAGGCGTGGTGCGGTTGCCTTCAGCGTTGGCGATAACAGTGGGTTCGCCGCCTTCCATAACGGCTACGCAGGAATTGGTGGTACCTAAGTCAATACCGATAATCTTAGACATAATATTTATCCTCCTACTGATTGATAGAATTCGTTTTTATTCTTCCCCGGAAAAAACCTTTACCATTGCATACCGAATGATTTTATCCTTAACCTTATAGCCCTTTTGGAAGACTTCGGCGATCATGTCCGCTTCCCCGCCGGGCTCGCGCATGATGGCGTTGTGCTTTTCGGGATCAAACATAACGCCTTCCGATTCCACTTCTTCCAGTCCAAGCTTGCCCATCGCGTCCATGAGCAGGCGAAGAGTCATTTTTACGCCCTCAACCATCGCGTCGCTATCGCTTTGCTGTTCAGCATGCTTGATGGCCAGTTCGAGGTTGTCAATGATGGGCAGGATCGCGAAGATGGTCTCGCGCACGCCGTCATCATAGGCATCGGTTCTGACGGTTGCATTTCTTCTTTTGAAGTTCGCAAATTCCGCCTGGCTTCTCAAAGCCATATCCTTATAAGTATCTCTTTCCTCTACGCACTTTTTGAGCGCTTCGGCCCATTCTTCCTGCGTAGGCACTTCGACATTTTCATTGGTTTCGGCGTTCTGAACGGTTTCCTCTGTCTGCGCTTTTTCGCTTTCGTTTACAGCGTTTTCGTTCAAAACCGTTTCCTCGTGATTATTCATTGTCTTCCCCTTTTTCTTCATAGCTCTTCTCCGGATAAAAGATTGCTGATAACCTGTCCCATATATCCCATAACGTTGATCACACGGCCGTAATCCATTCGGGTAGGACCGATGATGCCCAGCGTTCCCTTTCCGTGAGGACCGACATTGTAGGTCGCCGTAACCAGCGAACAATCCTTGAGCTCCTCGATTCCGGTTTCAGGGCCGATGCGGATGGAAATTTCCATGCCGCCGGTCTTTTTAAGGACATTCAGCAGCCGGTCGCGCGATTCGAATACGGACAGAATATTCTTCGCTTTTTCTACATCGCTGTATTCGGGATAATTCAGCATTTTTGTTGGCCCCATGATGACGATATCCTCAGGCGCATCCTCTATCAGCTTATCCTCCATTGCGCTCATCACGCCGCCGAGCAGACGCCTGTGCTTGGAAAGGTCGCGAAAAAGCTGTGCAAAGATCTGTCTGACTTCGCTGAGCGTGTGGTTCTGAAGCTCACCCGTCAGCATTTCGGATATACGGTACAGATGCTCGGGGGTGATTCCCTCCGGAACGCGGATAACCGCGTCCTTCACGATGCCGGCATTGGTTACCACAACCATGAGCGCCGCTGTGTCCGAAATCGGAACCAGTTGAACGCGCTTTATGCGCAAGGAGTGCATCTGCGGGGCAACAATCACGGAAGTGTACTGCGTCGCATCTGAAAGCACTGAAGCAGCGGTGCGGATCATCTCTTCCACCTGATTTGACCGTTGGTTCATATGCTGATCGATCCGCTGTTTCATCTCCGCGCTCAGGCCCCCAAGCTGAAGCAGTCTGTCTACATACAGGCGGTATGCCTTGTTGGACGGAATGCGTCCTGCCGAAGTATGCGGCTGCGCAAGATATCCGAGCTCTTCCAGATCGCTCATTTCGTTTCGGATGGTTGCCGGTGAAAAACCGACGCCCGCCTTTCTGGAAATGGTTCTTGATCCAACCGGAACAGCCGTAAGGATGTAATCGTCAATGATCGCCTTTAAGATCATAAACTTGCGATCATCCAGCGTCATGCGCTCACCTCCTTCGTCGTTAGCACTCATCGAGCCCGAGTGCTAATCACATTGCATAGATTAGCACTCTCCGGGGTAGTTTGTCAATAGGCGGGGACAAAAAAACATGTTAAAGTTGGATTTCATGAAAAAAAGGCACAATTTTGTAATGATCTGCTCCGTCATAGGTTTAGGCAAACAGCACGGACGCCCAAGAGAAATGTCCCTGCAGAATTCTTTGTCGCAGGCATCCCGTCCCTGAGCGTCCGTTTCTTATCAGGATTGATAAAAGAAAATGATTTTATAACTTCTCAATCAGTTTTACAACCAAGGCATTGTGAATGTTCATGCCTTCCCGCGTAAACGAAAGGTATCTTTCATTTCTTTCTGCATAACCGACCAAAATCAGTTTGTCTGCTTGCTTCAATACTTTTTCCGTGATTTCCCCGCCGAACGATTTTGAAAACGCCTCCACATCCAGCCCGCGCGTCATGCGCGTTTCAAGCATGATGCTTTCCTCAATTCGGCCGACAGCATCAACTGCTTCCTTCTCTATGTGTTCTTCTCCCGTCATATAAGAAGAAAACGGGGGATTCAGAAAACGCACTTCATTCATAAGAGAATGCGCCGCGCAGCCAAGACCCAGATAATCTCCCCGCGTCCAATAAACGATGTTGTGGCGGCACTCATAGCCCGGATAGGCATAGTTGGAGATTTCATACCGTTTCATGCCGATCCCGTCCAGAAGCCGGATGGCATTTTCCTGCATCGAAACGCTTTCTTCATCCCCGGGAATCAAAACCTCTCCCCTTTCAGCGCTCTCAAAAAGCCGCGTGCCTTCTTCAAGGATCAGGCTGTATAAGGAAAGATGTTTAATGCCAAGCGTATAGGCCTTCTCCACCGATTCCAGAAAATCGCCCATCGTCTGTCCCGGAAGCGCATACATAAGATCCACATTGATGTTCCCTATCCCTACGTCCTGAGAAAGCTTTACCGCCTTTTCAACATCAGGCCATGTATGAATTCTTCCAAGTGATTTCAGTATATGTTCCTGCGCTGCCTGTGCACCAAAGGATATGCGGTTGACGCCAGTCTTTTTTATATAGGAAAGCTTTTGTTCGTCCACCGTTCCCGGATTGGCTTCGAGCGTAATTTCTATATCCTTTTCAAATGTGAAAAGGTCTGAAAGGCCCGATACAATGCGGCCGATCTGTTCCTTCGAGAGCAACGAAGGCGTACCCCCGCCGATAAAGACGGAGGGTACGCCGAACGCGCCGTATTCTGTTTTCGCCCGTTTTGCTTCCGAGAGCACGCGCGAAATATATTCATCCGCTGCGTCCAGTTTGCCCGCATAGGATTCAAAATCGCAGTATGCGCACTTGCTTTTGCAAAAGGGAACGTGAACATAAATGGAGGCTTTCATATTAATCCATCTTGAGAACAGCCATGAACGCTTCGGAGGGCACTTCAACCGAGCCGACCTGACGCATGCGCTTTTTGCCTTCCTTCTGCTTTTCAAGCAGCTTCTTTTTTCTGGTAATGTCGCCGCCATAGCACTTGGCAAGAACGTCTTTTCTTAATGCCTTGACGGTTTCTCTGGCGATAATCTTTCCGCCGATGGCCGCCTGAATCGGAATTTCGAAAAGCTGACGCGGAATCGCATCCTTGAGCTTTTCGGCGATGGAGCGGCCTCTGGCATAAGCGCGGTCTTTATGAACGATGATCGACAATGCGTCGCACATTTCGCCGTTCAAAAGCATGTCGAGCTTGACAAGATCGCTTCTCACGTAGCCATTGAGCTCATAGTCAAAGGACGCATAACCGCGGGTGCGGCTCTTAAGCGTATCAAAGAAGTCGTAAATGACTTCGTTTAAGGGCAGATCATACGAAAGCGCAACCCGGCCGCCGTCGATGTATTTCATGTCCTTGAACGTGCCGCGCTTTTCCTGGCAAAGCTCCATGATCGCGCCCACATAATCGGCAGGCGAAATTACGTGCGCATCGACATACGGCTCTTCCATAAATTCGATGTCGTTGACCGGCGGAAGATTCGTAGGGTTGTCAATGGAAAGCACTTCGCCGTCGGTTTTGTGAACCTTGTACACAACAGAAGGCGCAGTGGTGACCAGATCAAGATCAAATTCGCGCTCCAGGCGCTCCTGGATGATTTCCATATGGAGAAGGCCCAGGAAGCCGCAGCGGAAGCCGTAGCCGAGCGCAACCGAGGTTTCGGGCTCAAAGGCAAGGGAAGCATCGTTTAAGCGCAGTCTCTCAAGCGCATCCTTAAGCGCCTCGTAGTTCGAGCCATCCGCAGGATAAATGCCGCAGTAGACCATGGGCAGAACAGGCTTATAGCCGGGCAGCGGTTCGTTGGCTGGCTTTAGGGCATTGGTAATCGTGTCGCCCACGCGGATATCGGCGATGTCCTTAATGGACGCAGCAATGTAGCCGACGTCGCCGGCTTTAAGCATTTTGGTCGGATAATAGCCGTTGGGCGTGAACGCACCGACTTCGGTTACGTCAAACTCATGTTCGCTGGCCATCATGCGGATGCGGTCGCCCACGTGAACCGTGCCTTCCTTAAGGCGTACGGAAGAAATCGCGCCGCGGTAGTTGTCATAATAGCTGTCAAAAATGAGCGCCTGAAGCGGAGCTTCCGGGTCGCCCTCGGGCGGTGGAACGCGATCGACGATATCGCGCAGGACATCCTCGATGCCGATGCCGGCTTTCGCAGAGATCAGAGGACAGCCTTCGGTGTCCAGACCGATTTCGTCCTCGATTTCCTTTTTGACGACGTCAGGCTGCGCGCTGGGCAAATCGATTTTATTGATAACGGGCAGAATTTCAAGGTCGTGATCGAGCGCAAGATATACATTGGCAAGCGTCTGCGCTTCAATGCCCTGCGACGCGTCTACGACCAGAATCGCGCCTTCGCACGCCGCAAGCGCGCGGGAAACTTCATAGGTAAAGTCGACGTGGCCGGGCGTGTCGATGAGATTGAGCTCGTATTCCTCTCCGTCCGGCGCTTTATAGGGCATACGGACGGCCTTCGACTTGATGGTAATGCCGCGTTCTCTTTCAAGCTCCATGCTGTCCAGAATCTGATCCGTCATGTCCCTGAGCGCCATTACGCCTGTTTTTTCAAGCAAACGGTCGGCGAGAGTACTCTTGCCGTGATCGATGTGCGCAATAATACAGAAATTCCTGATTCTATTTTTAGGTGCCTGTGCCAATTGCCGTGTCCTCCAAGCCCCGAAAGGGTAGTTTTTAACCCATATATTTTATACGAAAAATCATTAAAAATCAATCATCTAAAACGCATTATAATGCATCATCCAGACAATTTCATTCTCAGCGTTGAACATAACCTGATAAATAATATCAAATCCCATTTTTTCGTAATATGCCGCCGACGTCTCGATCATCTCATCCGCGCCGGGCAGCGTTAAGCGCATGGTATACAGCGAATTGATGGTATCCGGCATCCAGATCAAAGCGTCAGAGGCAAACCTGTATTCCATTTTCTCTTCAACCTTGTTCTGCGCATAGACGGTAAATATGCTCTCGTCGTACACGACAGTGCAAAAATCCAGAGAAACATACTGATCTCCGTTTTCATCCGCGCGCGCATTTTTTACCTGTGCAAGATACACATTGGATACTTCTCTTTTTTCAAGCCGGAACGATTCAAAAAATGCGTCTTCCATGCGCTTAAGTGTATCTTCCGCATCCTCCGCCCAGGTATTGAACACGGTCAAAAGATACATATCCTCCGCCTTCACGCAAAATGCATCTGTATAAAAGGTTTCCCCGTCTTCAGAGGCCTTTATGTGGCGGTAGGTAATTCCGGTCATTTTGCCCGTCTTTCCGTCGGGCGATTCCCAGTTTTCGATTACCGGCTCATTTACAAAAGCCGCATAGCGGGTTATGCCGGCAAGATATCCAGCAAGAAACACCTCTTCGTTCACTGCGTCCTCATCCTGTTCAACCGTGATCGTGATTTCCAAATCATCCGAATACGCTGACAGCAAAAGTCCGCTCTTTTCCGGGTATATGACATACTGTAAATCCTGAAGCGCGTTTCTGTCAAAACTTGGAAAATAAACAGTCTGCGTGGCTCCGTTCGGCGCTTCCTCCGAATATGCACAAGCGAATACACACATAACAAGAATCAGAATCATCCATTTTTTCATCCGAACTTCACGCTCCTTCCAAACCGTAACCATTTCTCCCTTGAAAAAGGATTTGTTTTGGTTATAATAGCATACATCAAGGGATTTTGCAATCAATGTATCTGTTAGGAGGTTCACCATGAACGCAATTCAGACTTATATCGACAACACCGCCTTGAAAGCCGACTGCACGCCCGACGTTATCGAAAATCTCTGCAAAGAGTCCATCGAATACGGCTGCGCTTCCGTTTGCGTAAACCCCGCATATGTTCCTCTGGTAGCGAAGCTTTTGAAGAACACCGGCGTTAAGGTCTGCACCGTCATCGGCTTTCCTCTCGGCATGAACGCATCTGAGGTCAAGGCTTTTGAAGCCGCCTATGCTGAGAAGCAGGGCGCAGAAGAGCTGGATATGGTCATCAATGTAGGCATGCTGAAAGCCGGCAACTACGACTATGTTCAGAAGGACATTGAAGCCGTTGTAAAGGCGTCCAACGGAAAACTCGTCAAGGTCATCATCGAAACCTGCCTTCTGACGGATGAGGAAAAGGTCAAGGCCTGCGAACTTGCCAAGGCTGCCGGCGCAGATTACGTAAAGACCTCCACCGGCTTCTCCACCGGCGGCGCAACCGTCAGCGATATCGCCCTTATGAGAAAGACCGTCGGCGCTGACATGGGCGTTAAGGCCTCCGGCGGCATCCGCGACTACGCAACCGCAAAAGCGATGATCGACGCAGGCGCTTCCAGAATCGGCGCCTCCAGCGGCAAAAAGATCGTCGAAGGTAGCAAAAACGCATAAGCAAAACATTTTTCACAAGCCGGAGGCGCGCTTCCGGCTTTTCATTTTGAGGAGGCTTTCCCAATGCGCCTTTTTGATACCCACTGTCATATCAATGACGAACGCTTCAGCGAGGACAGAGACGATGTGATTCATCGCATGCACGAAGAAAACGTGCAAAGAGCGGTTGTCGTTCATGACGGCATAAGTCCAATTGACGAGGTGTATGCCCTTACCGAGAATCACGATTTCCTCTACGCCGCTTCCGGCGTTCACCCCCACGACGCAAGCCGGTATAATGACGTCATCGAAAAAAACATCATCGAATGGATGACGTTTAATAAGGTCAAGGCGCTGGGCGAAATCGGCCTTGACTATCATTATGACTTATCCCCGAGAGACGTTCAAAAGGAAGTTTTTGCACGCCAGCTGGATCTGGCCTATACGCTTGACAAGCCCGTCATCCTCCACATAAGAGAAGCGCACGGCGACGCGACCGATATCCTGACCAGTCAGGCGCGCGCAGGCAGAATGCCCGGCGGCATCATGCACTGCTACACCGGCAGCTGGGAAAGCGCAAAGACCTATCTGGATATGGGCCTCTTCATTTCCTTTTCCGGCTCCCTCACCTTTAAAAACGCTCCCAAGCTCACAGAGGTCTGCAAAAATGCGCCGCTTGACCGCCTTCTGATTGAAACAGACTGCCCCTATATGGCGCCCGTTCCCTTAAGAGGCAGACGAAACGAGCCCGCATTTGTCAAGCATGTGCTTTTGAAGCTTGCCGAAATCCGCGGTATCGACCCCGAATACGCTGCTGAAGAAACCTTCAAAAACGGCCTTCGCGCCTTCAGAATGGAGATTTAACTCCATTTCAGCGCCCCTTTTGCAAAACATATATTGCATAATATTTCAAATGTGTTATAATTATTTTGCAATTCCTTGCGAAAGGGGCCTCTTTATGTTTAGAATTCTTCGCCGCGCATGCTTTGCAGCGCTGACTCTCCTTTTTGTTTTTCTTGTTTCCGCTTCTGCTGACGCAAGCTTTTCAGCATACGTAAAAGCTGACAAAGCTGTCGTTTATTCCAGTGAATTCCTGTCCGGCGTACTTGGAACGCTTCCCAACAAAACCATTGTCACTGTACTTGAATACGATGAAGGCGTAGCCAAAATCAGCTATAAAGGCAAAACCGGTTATGTGCGCGTTCGTGACTTTGCTACCGTCTCCTCTATCGGAACAATGGTTGAAGCAGTGCGCGACTGCAAAGTATATGCAAAACCTTCTTATTCCTCCAGCTATACGTCCATCAAAAAAGGCACAACCATGTATCTTCTTCAGTATGAAAACAGCATCTGTGCAATGGTCGAAAAAAACGGAAATATCGGCTATATCCACGCAAATGATATCAAAAAAGTAATCGAATCCGCTGAAAAAGAAGAATCCCCCTCTTCCGCATCCGGTATCGTATATGTAAACTTTCAGGCGCGCGTAAAAAGCGCATCCGTCAAAGTCTACGCCTCTTCCTCCACCTCTTCCAAATCTCTCGGTTCGATCAAAAAAGGTACGGTCGTGAACGTTTCCGCTTATGGAAAAGGCTGGGCATACATAGAACTGAACGGCCGGAAGGGCTATGCAAAAATCAGCGGTTTTGAACGCATCTATACGCAGGACAGCTATCTGACCGACACCACCCTTACCAACGAAAAAATCATCTATCAGTTTATCATCAAGGAAATGAAGCTTAATAAAGCTGCCGCCTGCGGCATCATCGCAAACATCAAATATGAAAGCGGATTCAGAACCGATGCTCTGGGCGACAATGGAAGAAGCTACGGCATCTGCCAGTGGTTTGACACCCGCTGGAACCGGCTGACCACTTTCTGCGCCACAAACGGATATAACCCGGATACGCTTGAAGGCCAGCTGTGGTTCATGAAATACGAGCTTGAAAAGCATTATCCGATGGTTATGAATTATCTGAAGAACAACGTATTTGAAAGCGCGCAGGGCGCATACGACGCCGCATGGTACTTCTGCTATCACTACGAAGGACCTGCAAACCGCTCCTCCGTTTCCAAAACGCGTGCAAACTACGCCCAGAACACCGTCTGGGAAAGATACGGGAACTGATTTCATGAACAAAGATGCATTCTTAAAGGCGCTTAAAAATTCTCCTATGATCGCAGCCGCCAAGGACGAATCCGGGCTTGACGCATGTCTTGAAACCTCCTGCGACGTGGTGGTTGTGCTGTTTGGAAACATCCTTGATATTACCGGCATCGTCCAAAAAATCACGGACACCGGACGCATTGCAATTGTGCATCTGGATCTGATCGACGGTCTGTCTGTAACGGCGTCTGCCGTCGACTACATCAAAAGCCGCACCCTTGCAGCTGGCGTTATTTCCACAAAAAGCGTGATCATCAAGCGCGCAAAGCAATTGGGGCTGATTGCAATTCAGCGTTTTTTCCTTCTGGATTCCCTTGCGCTTTCCAATATATCCAAACAGATCAGACAAAACAACCCCGATTTTATCGAAGTCATTCCCGGCGCAATGCCGAAAATCATCCGCGAAGTCACTTCTTCCCTTGTCGGAACGCCGCTCATTACCGGCGGCCTGATCCGGGATACTTCAGACGCAATAAACGCCCTTGAAGCAGGCGCTATTGCCGTTTCCGTAACCAACTGCAAACTGATTGAGCTCAATCGTGCATTTGTGAAAAAAAATCTGTAATTTTTCGCTTTCCGATTGAAAAAAAGTCATCGATATGCTATAATTCAGTCACGTTGATTGGTACCGAATACGGAGATTTTAGAGAGTACGAGGCACACAGCAATGGCTGTGTTTCGCGTGCTCTTTTTTATTATCCAAATACGAAGGGACGGAAGATGATTCCATGTTTGACGTCGCAATTATCGGCTGCGGAATCACCGGCGCAGCCACGGCTTTCATGCTCTCCAAATACAAACTGAACATCGTTGTTCTGGAAAAGGAAAACGACATTGCTCTGGGCGCCACGCGCGCAAACAGCGCAATTATTCACGCCGGTTACGATCCCGAGCCCGGCACAAAAATGGCGCGTCTTAACGTGCGCGGATGCGCGCTTGCCGAAACGCTTTCCAGGGATCTGGATGTTCCCTACATCAAAAACGGCTCTCTTGTTCTGGCCTTTTCGGAAAAAGAGATGGACACTGTCCGTGCGCTCTATGATCGCGGCGAAAAGAACGGCGTTCCCGGCCAGAAAATTCTTTCCAAAGAAGAGATCCTGAAAATGGAGCCTCACGTTTCAGACAAAGTATTGGGCGCGCTCTACGCCCCCTCTGCAGGCATCATCAATCCCTGGGAATACGCGCTGGCTTTTGCGGAAGTCGCGGTCCTGAACGGCTGTGAAATCCGGCTCAATTCCGGGGTTACCGCCATTTCGAAAATCGAAAACGGCTATCGCCTTACAACGGCAACTGACGATGTGCAGGCGCGCTATGTGATCAACTGCGCAGGCGTCGACAGCGCAGTCATTCATGAAATGGTAGCTCCGCCCGCCTTTACCATCAAGCCCAGCCGCGGCGACTACTATCTGATGGACAAAGCTGAAGGCGAAAAAGCAAAATGCGTTCTTTTCCAGTGCCCGTCCGAGCTCGGAAAAGGCGTACTCGTCTCCCCGACCGTTCACGGAAATCTGATCGTCGGCCCGAACGCAGTCTCCTGCAAGGACGCACACCGTGTAAACACGACGATGGACGGCCTTCAGTACGTAAAGGAAGCCGCTGCACGATCCGTTCCCGATATCAACTACCGTAACGCCATCCGCAATTTTGCCGGCATGCGCGCCAACACCGATAAGGACGATTTCATCATCATGATGGCTGCGCCCGGTTTTTTGGATCTTGCCGGCATCAAATCTCCGGGTCTCACCAGCGCGCCCGCAATCGGCGAAGAAGCGGTTAGGATTCTGTCCGAAAACGGTCTTGCGCTTACTGAAAAGGAAAATCCCGTTACGACGCGCAAAGTCGTAAGGTTCAAGCATCTTTCAAGCGATGAAAAGCGAGCGCTCATTTCTGAAAATCCGCTCTACGGTCGCGTAATCTGCCGATGCGAAACCATTACCGAAGGCGAAATCGTTCAGGCCATCCATTCCCCTGTTCCGCCCGTTTCCGTTGACGGCATAAAACGGCGCGCCGGCAGCGGCATGGGACGCTGTCAGGGCGGCTTCTGCGGTCCGCGGGTTCTTGAAATTCTCTCAAGGGAAAGAGGCGTTGATCCTGTTTCTATCCTGAAAGACAAGGAAGGAAGCTTCATCCTCACCGAAGAAATCAAAAAGGAGGCGGCATTATGAAGCGCGATCTCGTCATCGTCGGCGGCGGCCCTGCAGGTCTTGCCGCAGCGATCAAGGCCAGCGAAGCCGGCGTAAGCGACATTCTGATCATCGAACGCGACAAGGCGCTCGGCGGCATTCTCAATCAGTGCATTCATAACGGTTTCGGCCTTCACCGCTTCAAAGAGGAACTCAGCGGCCCTGAATACGCGGGACGCTTTATCAAAATGCTTGAGCGCACGTCCGTAACCTGCTTAACGGATACCATGGTTCTGGATGTGACAGGCGACAAGCGCGTTGTATGCGTAAGCGCGGAAAACGGCTATATGGAAATTGAAGCGGGCGCAGTTATCCTCGCCATGGGCTGCCGCGAAAGAACGCGCGGCGCAATCGGCATTCCCGGCGACCGTCCATCCGGCGTATTCACAGCGGGAACTGCGCAAAGATATCTGAATCTTGAAGGGTATATGTGCGGAAAGCGCGTCGTGATCCTTGGCTCCGGCGACATCGGTCTGATCATGGCAAGACGCATGTCTCTTGAAGGCGCAAACGTGCTCGCCTGCGTAGAAGTCATGCCTTATTCCGGCGGTCTTATGCGAAATATCGTCCAGTGTCTTAACGATTT
>JAEDIV010000074.1 GCA_016296675.1 Clostridia bacterium | reverse complement strand
TGAAATACATTTTCCAATGAGCAATTCAAAAACGCAATGGTCGTTCCCCACGAGGGGGACGTGGATTGAAATCCGAAACCGGAGGGAATTTTATGATTGCCGACACGTCGTTCCCCGCGAGGGGGGACGTGGATTGAAATCTCTGTGACAGCCGGAGCCAATATCCGCGTGCTGTCGTTCCCCGCGAGGGGGACGTGGATTGAAATGTGCAGGATGCGGACGCGGTTGCAAAGTATGGCTTGTCGTTCCCCGCGAGGGGGACGTGGATTGAAATTCCCATGATCCGCGAGGAAGTCGCCCGCGAGTGTCGTTCCCCGCGAGGGGGACGTGGATTGAAATTATACTTCCGGCTGGGCGTATGCCTATTCCAGCGTGTCGTTCCCTGCGAGGGGATGTGGATTGAAATGGGGGATGGATACGAGATCTCTTCGGGCGTATGGTCGTTCCACGCGAGGATGAGGTGGATTAACGTGGTATAAACAACCTGCGAACAAGTAGCCGCTTTATATTATTAGAGATTATAATGGGTAGCTTTACGATACACTGCACTTGTGCGTGATCGATTTTGATTTGGAGAAAACCAGCGAATTGGCATTGAAGACAAACAGGAAGCCGGTTGGCTTCCTGTTTGTCTTTGTATTACATGTTTTTCGCCATTTTAAGGATCTTTTCAAGCTTGCCTTCTTCGTACAGCCTTAAAATGGTCTCCGCAAGCATGCTGTTGGCCCAGGCGAACCAGGGGCGGGTGAAATCTTCGGGCTTGTTGGGGTCGAAGGATTCGTGCATAAAGCCCGTGCCGCCGGTGGTAGCGAGTACGTTTTTAAGAAGAGAGGCGATTTCTGTATCGTCTGTTGACGTCATGGCCTGTACGCACAGGGCGATGGGCCATATATAGCCGGCGGGAGAGTGGGGGCTTCCAACGCCTTTGGCGAGTGCGCCTTCATAATAATAGGGGTTGTGCTTTGAAAGCACGAATGCACGGGTGCGCTTGTAGAGCGGATCGTCCTTTTCGCATACCTCAAGGTAGGGAAGGGCGAGGAGGCTGGGGACATTGGCGTCGTCCATGAAAACGTAATTGCCGTAGCCGTCCGTTTCATAGGCGTAGATCTCGCCGAGCTCGGGATGCTGAACCTTTCCGTATGCTTCGACGCCTTCTGCGATTTCCTTTTCCAGGCGCGCGGCTTCCTTATAGCTATCTTCATCGTTTAAAAGCTTTAAAAGCATTTTTACCGACTTCATCGCGCGCACGGCGAAGAGATTTGAGGGAATGAGATAACCCAGAACGCACGCGTCGTCCGACGGGCGGAAGCCGCACCAGGTCATGCCGGTGACTTTGACGGGCGCGCCTTTGCCCTCGTGGGAAAGGGTGTCGGACGGCGGGCAGTCGGAGCGGATGAAAAGATAGTCGCTCTTTTCGTGGTTCTGCTCGGTTGCAAACACCTTTAAAACGGTCTTGATGGCTTCATGGAAGATGCCGCTTAAAAAGGCGGTGTTTCCGGTTTTGTTTATGTATTTTTCCGCCAGCCACATCGGATAGCACAAAGAATCAATCTCGTATTTGCGCTCCCATACCCAGTCGCTTGCGCGGGGGAAGTCGTTATAGGGCTTGAAGGAATTTTCTTCGCGGTTGAAGGCGTTGGCGTAGGGGTCGCGCAGAATGCAGTCGGCCTGACGGGAGAGAAGACCTTCGATCATCTTTGCGATTTCCGGGTCATCGGCAAATCTCACATAGTGAAGTACTTGTGCGGTCGAGTCTCTGAGCCACATCGCCGGAATATCGCCGGTGATTACGAAGGTGTCGGTCTCGGTTTCTTTTACGGTGGTTTCGATGGTATTTAAAAAGCAGCGCTCGAAAATATCCCAGAGATCAGGATAGACGGACAGGGTTTCTTTGAGCGGCGCGATTCGAGATTTGATTTTTTCCATGGCAGACATGAGGATCGCTCCTTCCAAGTATAGATTTATAAATCCATTATATACGATCAGAGGACAAAATGATAGAGGGGTTTTCTATTTTTATAACGCTCAGTTGTCATCTTTTGCACAGCGGATTTACTTTTTTAGGGAAAATGATATAATATTAAAAATATCCCTGAGGAGGCATTGTATGAACGCGCCTTTCCATGATCCGCTTCTGATTGCGCTTGAAAATGAATATCTGGGGCTTTCCACGGATTTGCGTGTGAAGGGCGTGATGGCGCGGACAAGTACGGACCTTCTGAACTGGTCGGAGCCGTTTTCCCTTCTTAAGGAAACGCCGGCATCCGTAAAACGGCACGCGGACACAGACGGATTCTGGGCGCCGGAGCTCGTGAAAAGGGGAGATGAATGGCGGTTGTATCTGTGCGCCAGCCGGTTTGGAACGACGCAGAGTGTGATTGGTCTGGCAAAAGCGAAAAATCCCAAAGGGCCGTATGAATATGCGGGCGATGTGGTTGTTTCCCAGCACAGCCGTACCTTTACGCAGGCCAACGCCATTGACCCCTGTGTGTGCGCGGACCGGAACGGCAAGGATTACCTTATTTACGGAAGTTTCTTTGGCGGCATACGGATTCTGCCCTTGAATGAGGAAGGGTTCAAAACGGAATTTCATGAGGGCAAGCGCATTGCCGGCGGCAATCATCGGGCGATTGAAGGCGCATATGTGTGGTATCACGAGGCGTCCGATAAATTTATCCTGTTTACCTCCTGGGGCGATCTGAACTGGGATTATCACATTCGCGTCGGCTATGCCGATGATATTACCGGGCCGTACACGGATTCCCAGGACTTTGAAATGACCGACCTGGATCCCGTTCACCATCCGGGCGATAAGATTTCGGGCGGATACAATTTCGATCTTCCGGGAATTGATGGCGTGAAGGCCACCGGACACAACAGCCTCCTTCACGATAAAGACGGAAGTGTCTACATTGTAAATCATGCGCGGCCTGAGGGAGTTCGCACAAGGCCGTTTCTCCAGATCCGCCGCCTTTTTGCGAATAAGGACGGAAAACTGATGGTCTGGCCGCTGGAATATGACGGAGAGCATATAAAAAGTGCCAGCGAGCTTCAAGAAAATTGGAAATTTGTATACCAGTCACGCTTCAATAACGGCGTCGTGTACGGAATTTCAAAATCGCTGACGGAGACAAACGCCGCGCGCGAAGGAGACGAAATAACGCTGTCCCTTTTCAAAAAAGATTGGAAGGGATATGTATATGCGCAGGGCAGTGTCACTGCGATGACCTTGATATCCGATGACGGAGAGGCGCTGTGGGGCATACAGGAATAAGGGAAACCCGAAGAAGGCAGAAGACGCTTTCTTCGGGTTTTTCTTATCGGGTGAATTCTGACATGAATTTCCATGCCTGTTCGCATGTGTGCTCGCGGCATTCGTGGCCCTGGTTGTCGATGGAAGCGAACGCGGTTCGGCATATGCCGTCTTCGCTTTCAAAAGAATGAACGGTAAGGACGGCATCTCTTGCCGGGTCATGGATCTTTTAACCCGGTCGCCACGTACCGCGAAAATCGGATGCTCCCATGCGTCTTTATCTTCAAAGCAGACGGCAAGCGGTTTTTTTACGCAGTTGACAGCGAACACATATTTCATTCGCTCAAGGCATTTTCCGCCTGAAAACTCGTGAACAATGGGAGCGGATGAAATACCCATGAAAAAGCCTCATCACTATGTTTTTTGAACGCCGAATACGCCGAGGATGATGATACCTGCCGCAATGAGCGATACGGGCGTTATGCTTTCGCCCAGGAAAATGACGCCTGCGAATACGGAGAGCACGGTTGTGATATTGCAAAAGGCGGTGGACTTGGACACAGGAAGCACCGTTGCCGCATAGTTCAGCATGAGAAAGGCGAGGATGGATGAAAATAAGGAAAGATAGACGATGGAGGACAAAAAACGGATATCGGCAATGGGAGACAGAAGCGCTTTGGGAGAGGAAATGTTTTCGATGACCGATAGAACAATGAATGATACCGCAGCAACGAGCATCATGACGTAGGTGCGTTCAAGCGCGGAAAAACGGCTGGACAAGCGGCGGCTTAAAATGTTGTATGCCGCGCCGCAGATGACGGCGCCGATGAGAAGAATGATGCCCAAAAGACGGATATCGCCGCCGGAACTTTGCTGAAGCGTCATGACGATTACGCCTGCAATCGACATCAGCGAAAACGCAATCTGCGAAAGAGACGGCCTTTCCTTCATGATGATAAAGCCCAGCGCAAGCGCGACAATCGGGATCAGCGCTATGATGATGCCGGAAACGGTGGCGTTGGTCATGGAGATTCCGTAGCTTTCGCACAGGAAATACACAACCGGTTGAATGAGTCCCAATGGAAGAAGCGGGATAAAATCGCGTTTGGGAATCTGAAAGCGAAGCCATCCGGACATGTTTTTGCGCTTTGAAGCAAAGCAGAGCACGCTGATAAACACAAACGCCGCAGCAAATCGCCATGCCAGCATGACAAAGGGAGACGAAACGGAAAGCGCTATGCGGGAAAACATAAAGCTGAAGCCGAAGATTCCGTTTCCGATCAGCGCGGCAAGCGTTCCCAGCAGCATGGGACTTCGAAAGGGAATTTTCATAAAGACAGAACCCTTCTTCAGTAGATTTTGTATTCACCTGCCAGCATCATAAAGGAGAAGAAATACAGGCAGTTGTCGTAATAGCGCCGTCCCCCCTTCCTGAGCGGCGTGTTCCAGAAGCGTTCAAGCCAGCAATCGGCATATTTGCCTTCAGATGCGATGGAGCCTGCTGCGAGGGTTGCCGTGATGGCGACGGGGTGCATGGCGGGTTCGGGATGGGGCGTTCCGTCGAGCATATAGCTTCCGTAAACGCCGAATTCGGTGTGTTCATAGAAGAATTTCTGAAGGTTTTCTGCAATTTTTGAAAGGCTTTCGTTCTTGCCGAACCATGCGCAGTCAAGCGCAATGTTCATGACCACGCGGTATGCGTCGGAATAATAGTCCATGTCCTTTTTAAACATGTGGCGGGGCGAAGCGTCAAATTCCGCATATTCCGGGCACATGCCGGTTACAGGGTGCGCGGAAGCCTTTATGTATTCGCGGCTTGCGCAGGCGGCCTTTTTCCAGAATTCGCGATCACATACATCCGCGCGCTCGGAAAACAGCTCGTAAAAGTGCGGAAGGTGATACGATGGGTCGGAAAAGGGCGTTTCCGGCACAAATTTAATGAGGAAATTGTCTCTGTCCCACATCGTGTTTCCGCCTTTGACCATTTCGTCCTGATGCACGCAGTGGCGGAGGATGGTTCTGGCCTGGTTCATGTAGTCAAACGGATATTCGCCGTCGCCCCAGCGAGCGGAAGCAAAGAAAAGCGCCATGGCGAAGTATTCTTCGCCGTCCGGCGCAGGACCTTGGGCGCGGCGCGTGCCGTCAGGATTGACCGACCATGCAAAATAGCCCTCGTATACGCCTGAATTATGCAGCATATAGGTGACGGCGTATTTCCAGAGCTTGTCGAAAATGTCCTTTCGGTTCATCTGCACCGCCATCATCATGCCGTAGCTCATGCCTTCGGTTCTGGCGTCGATATTTCCGGTGTCAAGCATATAGGCCATCGAGCCGTCCGGCGTTTCAAAATAGAATTTTTCGTTCTCGTCAAAGAAAATGGTGTGAAAAAGATCATTTAGGCGATTTTGAACTTCACTATCGGTTTTGCTGATATCCGCAAAATGATTTCTGTATCCGGGCATGATTATGTCTCCTTTGAATTGCTTATTACATTATAACACGCGGGGCAGGAAATAGAAAGGACAAAACGTATAAAACAAATGGGGCTGTTGCAGAAGGAAAAAATCTGCAGCAGCCCCTTGAACTTAAGAACCCAGATACGCTTTTTGCACGGCGTCGTTATGGAGCAGCTCGTCGGCGTTTCCGGACATGGAGATTTTACCGGTTTCAAGAACATAGGCGCGATCGGCAATGGAGAGAGCCATCTGCGCGTTCTGCTCGACCAGGAGGATGGTTACGCCTGCCTCGTGGAGCTCCTTGATGATTTCAAAGATCTGCTCTACCAGAATCGGGGCAAGCCCCATGGACGGCTCATCGAGCATGAGGAGTTTGGGTTTGCTCATAAGCGCGCGCGCCATGGCCAGCATCTGCTGTTCGCCGCCGGAGAGCGTTCCGGCGATCTGCTTTTCGCGCTCCTTAAGGCGCGGGAAGCGCGTGAACATTTCTTCGATGGAATCGGGAATTTCCTTATCGGGGCGTGTATAGCCGCCCATTTCCAGGTTTTCCTTGACGGTCATCTGCTGGAAAATACGTCTTCCTTCGGGACAGAGCGCCATGCCGTGGCTGACAACCTTGGAGGTGTGAACCTTGAGTAAGCTTTTGTCTTCAAAAAGCACGTTGCCGCTTCTGGGCTTGATGAGGCCGGAGACGGTATTGAGCGTGGTGGATTTACCGGCGCCGTTTGCGCCGATCAGGGTTACGATTTCACCTTCGTTGACTTCGAAGGATACGCCCTTGATGGCGTGAATCGCGCCGTAATAGACGTGGATGTTGTCAATTTTCAACAGACTCATTTGCCGCCCTCCTTTTTCTTACCGAGGTAGGCTTCGATAACCGCGGGGTTGGACTGAATCTCATCCGGCGTGCCCTTTGCGATGACGCGGCCATAGTTGAGAACACAGATGCCTTCGCAGATGCCCATGACCAGGTTCATGTCGTGCTCGATTAGCATGATGGCGATCTGGAACTGGTCGCGGATTTTGATGATGTTGCTCATCAATTCTTCCGTCTCGTGGGGATTCATGCCCGCAGCGGGCTCGTCCAAAAGCAGGAGCGAGGGATTGGTCGCCAGAGCACGAACGATTTCAAGTCTTCTCTGCGCACCGTAGGGCAGGCTTCCGGCTTTCGCGGAGGCGAGCGAGGTCATATCGAAGATATCCAGAAGCTCCATGGCGCGCTTGTGCTGCGCTTTCTCTGCTTTCCAGTAGCCGGGTAGGCGGAACATACCGGTGAAGAGGCTGTATTTGATCTGGTTGTGAAGGCCGATGGTTACGTTTTCTTCAACCGTCATGTTGTTGAACAGACGGATGTTCTGAAAGGTACGGGCGATGCCCATGCGGTTGGCCTGCTCGGTGGTGATGCCGGAGGTATCCTTGCCGTTTAAAAGGATGGTGCCGTTGGTGGGCTGGTATACCTTGGTCAGGAGGTTGAAAACGGTGGTTTTGCCTGCGCCGTTGGGGCCGATCAGGCCGCAGATTTCAGTGGGGCCGACGGCGAGGTTTACATCGTCAACGGCTTTGAGACCGCCGAACTCGATGCCCAGGTGGCTGGTTTCGAGAACAGGATGCCTGCCCGCGTCGCGCTCGGGAACGATGGAGCGGCTGGGGACGGGCACCATGATGGTGTTTGGCTTGAATCTTTTCTCAGACATTTGCTCCATCCTCCTTTTCTGTCTTTTTGAAAATGCCTGTGATGCGCTGAACGATGCTCTTGACAAAGGGACTGTTGGTCAGAAGCATCATGACAATGAGCACGACCGCGTATACCAGCATGCGGTAATCGTCGAACTCGCGCAGAAGCTCGGGAAGAAGCGTCAATACGATTGCGGCGATGACCGAGCCGCGTATGGAGCCGATGCCGCCGAGAACCACGAATACAAGGATAAGGATCGAGGTATCAAACTTGAATTTTGAAGCGGCAAAGCTTGAGAAGTTCGCGCCGTACAGCGCGCCTGCCATACCGGCCAGAACTGCGGAAGTGACAAAGGCGATCATCTTATACTTGGTAACGCTGATGCCCATGGATTCGGCGGCGATGCGGTTGTCGCGGCCTGCCATGATTGCGCGGCCGGCGCGGCTGTTTTTAAGGTTCAGAACCACAAACAGCGTGAAAAGGACAAGACCGAATCCGACTGCGAAGGTTGCAAGCTTGGGGTTTCCGGTTGCGCCGGTCGGGCCTTTGATGAGCATTTTTCCGGGAATATCGGCGCTGTTGAAGGCGATATTGAGGCTGGGGCCGTCCAGGGAAACATAGAGGCAGTTTAAAATATTTCGGATAATTTCACCGAATGCCAGGGTAACAATGGCCAGATAGTCGCCGCGCAGGCGAAGAACGGGAATGCCGATCAAAAATCCGGCAAACCCGGCAAACGCGCCGCCGACCACGAGGGAAAGAAGAAGGCGGATGATTTTATCGTCGATATTGAATCTGGCAAGAAGCCATGCGGAGGCGGTAATGCCGGTGAATGCGCCGATGGACATAAAGCCGGCGTGGCCAAGGCTGAGTTCGCCGGAAATACCGACGGTGAGGTTCAGAGAAACCGCCATTACGACATAGCAGCAGATGGGCACCATCTGGCCGCGCATGCTGCGGCTCATTTCGCCGTTTTTGATCATGCTCTGGCAGATGACAAAGGCGGCGATGACGATTAGATAGGTGATGAGGTTGCCGATAAAAAGCTTATACTTGCGTTTCATATTGCTACCTCACACCTTTTCATGTACTTTCTTGCCGAGAAGACCTGTGGGCTTGACAAGAAGAACAACGATCAGAACTGCGAACACAAACGCATCCGCAAGCTCATTGGAAACATAGGCTTTGCCGAGAATCTCGATAAGGCCCAAAAGGATACCGCCCAGCATTGCGCCGGGAATAGAGCCGATACCACCGAAAACGGCAGCGGTGAATGCCTTTATACCGGGCATGGAGCCGGTCGTGGGCGAAAGGTTGGCATAACCTGAGGAGCACAGAAGAACGCCTGCGATTGCCGCAAGAGCGGAACCGATGGCGAAGGTGATGGAAATGGTGAGGTTTACATTGATGCCCATCAGTTCCGCCGCGCCTTTATCCTCGGAAACGCACCGCATGGCTTTTCCGATTTTCGTTTTGCTGATAAAGAGGGTCAGAGCGATCATGATGACGATGCAGGAAACGATCGTCAGAATATTGATGGGGGTCATGGTCAGCTGCTGCGCGCCATTTTCGTAAAGAACGATGGGAGAGTCAGGCAGGATGGACGGGAAGGACTTGGGATTGCTCGTCCAGATCAGCTGTGCCATGTTCTGAAGGAAATAGCTCATGCCGATGGCGGTAATCAGAACAGCAAGGGAAGTGGCCTGCCTTAAG
This sequence comes from Clostridia bacterium, assembly GCA_016296675.1. Lineage (GTDB taxonomy): Bacteria > Bacillota > Clostridia > Christensenellales > Aristaeellaceae > SFHK01. Next base: position 3,772 of record JAEDIV010000074.1, on the reverse strand, counting down.
GGTTTATAGGCAAGACGCTCAATCAGCATGCCCAGAATTGTGCACGCGATGACTGCGCCAAAAATGCCGATGACGGGATTGATGCCAAGATAATACATGATGCAGAACGCAACATACGCGCCGACCATGATAACGTCGCCGTGGGCGAAGTTCAGCATCTTGGCAATGCCGTAAACCATGGTATAGCCAAGGGCGATAACGGCGTATACGCTGCCCAGATTGACGCCCTTAATGACGTGAGACAAGAAAGTGATCATGCTAAAATAACCTCTCCATACAATACGTTAAGGTAATCAACGGCAGCCGGTCGATTTCATACCGCAGACAGCTGCCGTTGATTACCTCTATACGCTTTATTGGTCAATTGAAGCGCCGCAAAATGTGTTCTGCGGCGCTTCAATATGGGGTTTAATTACTTTGCGCCTACATATGCGCCGTTTTCGATAATAACGGCGGTGGGAGTCTTGGTGACTTCGCCGGTGGCCTGCCAGCTCATGGTGCCGGTGATGCCTTCGACAGTGATTTCAGTCATAATGGGGATCAGCATTTCGCAAACAGGAACAAAGCCGTCCATCTCGTTTGCGATTTCGGCGGTAACGCCGGCAGCATTGCAGGCCTCATACAGCGCGTAGATTGCGTCGTATGCGTCGGCAGCAAACTGGTTCGGGATTTCGCCGTAGAGATCAACATACTTCTTGACGAAGGACTGGGTCTTCTCGTCAGCTGCGTCAGCGGAGAAAGCAGTCAGAAGATATACGCCTTCGGCCAGAGAGGTGTCGAAGCCTTCGATGGAGAGAATGCCGTCCATGCCGTCAACGCCGAAGAAAATGGGCGCGAAGTCCATGCCCTTGGCCTGCTTGAGAATCATGGAAGCGGGGGTGTAGTAGATGGGAAGGAAGACGAGGTCGGCGCCTGCGTTCTTGGCTTCGGTCAGCTGAACGGAGAAGTCGGCGTTGTCGTCAGAGGAGAAGGTGGTAACGGAAACGATTTCAAGGCCGAGCTCGGCTGCCTTCTCGGAGAAGGTCTGATAGATGCCGGTGGAATAGTCGAGGCCGTTGTTGTAGATAACGGCGACCTTGGAGGCAAGCTTGTTTTCCACGATGTACTGCGCGGAAGCGGCGCCCTGACCGGGATCGGTGAAGCAAACCTGGAATACATTGTCGCGGTCCTCGGTTACGGTGGGAGAGGAGGCGGAGGGAGTCAGCATGAATACGCGGTCGTTGTACGCTTCGGCGGCAACAGCGGCGCAGGCGCCGGAGGTAACGGTGGAAGCCATCAGGGCTGCGCCGTCATCCAGCATTTTGTTGTAGGCGTTGACGGCCTTCTCGGGGTCGCCTTCGTCGTCTTCATAGGTGAGGGCGAACTGGATGCCGCCCAGTGCGTTTACTTCTTCAATAGCGATCTCAGCGCCGTGTACAACGCCCAGACCATACATGGCATAGGGGCCGGTGAGAGGGCCGGAGATACCGATGATGATAGCGTCCTCAGCAAAAGCGGAGCAGGCGCCCATAGCCAGCATAAGCGCCAGAACCAGAGCAAAAATCTTCTTCATAAGTGGTTTCCTCCTAATTGTAGCGTTCGGTTCATCGCCTGAACCGATGTTGGGTATTATTATACGCATCTATATACGATTCATCAAGAGTTTTTGACACGATTTTACCGCGATTTATCGTGAATTTGGAATTTTGCAGAAGCAATCCTTCTTTTTTGTGAATTATTTCATTGGTTTATGCGTTTGATACACAGAATTGTGAAATTGTCCCTTTATCTTAACGGAAAATGCAGGAAATAGGAAAGGATGCATAATTATACGAATAAAGCGAATGAATTATGAATAATGGAGTGTATCTGTCAAGAATATGCACGTTTTGCAAAGAAAGAACGCTGCGCTTGTTTGTGCTTAAAACTTCGGCGCAGGTTTGTATTTCTGCCGTTAAGGAACGTTTCGTATTGTCCTTCAATAGAAGCGTTTTTTGAGACAGGAGGATCATCTTCTGATGAACAGGCAGATTTTTCGCCGCGATTGGTTGCAATTTATAGAAAAATAGCGTATCATATACCTATGTATAGGCTTGATTATATCGTAAAGGAGAGAATGAATATGGAATTGAATTCTTTCATCGCTTCCGGAAAGGCAGTGCTTGGCATCGAACTGGGATCCACGCGCATTAAAGCTGTTTTGATCGGCAAAGATCACGCGCCCATTGCCTCCGGTGACCACACCTGGGAAAACCAGCTGGTAAACGGTGTATGGACATATTCGCTCAAGGACGTCTGGGCAGGCGTTCAGGATGCGTTTTCAAATCTCAAAAAGGATGTATTTGAAAAATACGGCGTGAAGCTTACGAAGCTTTCCGCTATCGGCATATCCGCCATGATGCATGGCTATCTGGCCTTTGACAAAGACGGAAACCAGCTTGCCGAATTCCGCACCTGGCGAAACACCATGACGGGCGAAGCGGCGAAGGAGCTTACCGAGCTTTTCAATTTCAATGTGCCGCAGAGATGGTCCATTGCGCATCTGTATCAGGTGATGCTCAATAAGGAAGCGCATGCGAAAGATATATCCTTCCTGACGACGCTTGCCGGCTATATTCATTTCATGCTTACCGGCGTAAAGGCGCTGGGCGTTGGCGAGGCGTCTGGTATGTTCCCGATTGACAGCGAAAAATGCGACTACGATCAGAAGATGATCGAGGCTTTTGATAAAAAGGTATCAGAAGCGGGCTACACATGGAAAATCCGCGAAATCCTTCCCTGCGTTCTGAATGCAGGCGAGGATGCGGGCTGCCTGACGAAAGAGGGCGCGCTGCTGCTCGATCCCGCAGGCGAACTCGAAGCCGGATGCCCCCTCTGTCCGCCCGAAGGCGACGCAGGCACGGGCATGGCGGCAACCAATGCCGTTGCCGTTCGTACAGGAAATGTTTCCGCCGGAACCAGCGTGTTTGCCATGATCGTTCTTGAAAAGCCGCTTTCGAAGGTTTATCCTGAAATCGACATGGTAACGACGCCCACCGGAAAGCCGGTCGCGATGGTGCACTGCAACAACTGTACCAGCGATATCAATGCCTGGGCCGGAATGTTGAAGGGCTTTTCCGATGCAGCAGGCCTGAATGTGTCCATGGGCGATATCTATACCGCCATTTTCACTTCCGCGCTCGAAGGCGAAAAGGACGCAGGCGGCGTTGTCAACATGGCGATGCTGTCCGGCGAACCCGTTGTCGGCCTTGATGAGGGCCGCCCGATGGTCGTCCGCATGCCTGACGCGAAAATGTCCTTTGGCAATTTTGCCCGCTCCATCGTGATGGGCGCGATGACCGGCCTTAAAGTGGGCATGGATATTCTCAACAATGAGAACGTGAAGGTGGATTCTCTCCTGGGTCACGGCGGATATTTTAAAACGCCCGTTGTCGGACAGAAGATGCTTTCCGCCGCGCTCAAAACCCCCGTTTCCGTCATGGAGACCGCCGGTGAAGGCGGGCCTTGGGGCATGGCGCTTCTGGCGGCTTACCGCGTGAACAAAAAGGCCGGACAGACGCTGGAAGAATATCTGAACGAATCCGTATTTGCCGCGGCAAAGGCTGTGACCGTTGAACCCGATGAGGAAGATGCCAAGGGCTTTGACGCCTACACCGCGCGCTTTCTTCAGGCGATTCCTGCCGAGAAAGCCGCCGCAGAATTCATGAAATAAATGAAATAAATAAACAAACGCGCTGCCTCACAGAAGTTGAGGCGGCGCGTTTCAAGCCATCAAAAAAGTACCTTTTTTGAT
>JAEDIV010000221.1 GCA_016296675.1 Clostridia bacterium | reverse complement strand
TGAATGGAAAGCATGGTATACTGAGGAGAGTGAAATCCTGCTTTCCATTCTTCCACGACCGCGATGGATATACCAATCGGAAATCAGACATGGTCACCCGATTTACGCTGAAAGCCAGACAGGAATTTAAAGACAAATACTGAAAAACAAGAGGCTGTCTCATTAAGAAGAAAACCTCAAAAAAGCATCAATGCGGGACGGGAAACCCGTCCCCTACAGGAAGAAACCATCGCGCTTCCGTTGTAGGGGACGGGTTTCCCGTCCCGAAATCTTAGATTGTTTCATGAAGATACACAAAATCCGGAGTTTAAAAGTATTTTGAGACAGCCCCAGTTTTTATGAAACCGGTTTTCTGTATACATCCATCAAATAAACAAAAAAGCAAATCACAGCCAAAGCCCCGCCCCTCCAAGGCACCCTCAGACGAGGGAGCTGTCACCGAAGGTGACTGAGGGAGAGATAACGGAAAGAAATATAGGATCACTATGAAAACCAATCGCCTTCCCATCAAAACTCCGCATGTGACCGTTTCCTTCCTTCCCACATAGCATAAAGCATCCAATCTCAAAAAGGAGGATATCGCATGCGGGCGGTGATTTCATTTGCGGATGAACGGTTTTCATATTTATATAAAATGCTGTCTGAAACCGGTATGGACGTTACGGAAGCAAAAACCGGCGCGGAATTTTCAAATGCCGATACGGCAATTTTGAAATATCCTTTCGATTCCGTGTCGGAAACGGGGATTTCCAATCTTCATCCGGGATCAAGGCTCTTTGTTCTTGCGACAAAACCCGTGCCGGAGGAAATTCTAAAAAAGTTCAATGTCGTCTCTCTAATGGATGATCCTGATTTTGTGGATCAGAACGCTCTGATCACAGCCGAGGGCGCGGTTTTCTGCGCAATGAAACGCGCGCCGTTTGTGCTTTCCGGAGAAAACATCGCCGTCATAGGCTTTGGCCGCATTGGCCGTGCGCTTACGGAGATTCTTGTTGGCTTACATGCAATTGTCACGGTGTTTTCCCGGCGCGAAAGCGGACGCCTTTGCGCCATGGCGAGAGGAGCCGTCGGCGCATCGGTTCATTGCCTTCCATCGCTCATCGGCGATTTTCGCCTGATCTTCGTCACCTCGCCCGACCGCATGCTCTCTCAAAATGAGCTTGCGCGCGTTTCAAAGTCCGCCCATATCTTTGATCTTTCCGGCGCGCCGTACGGCGTGGATCTCGATGCAGCCTTGAAAATGGGCCTTTCCGCCAAACGGGAAAGCGCGCTGCCCGGAAGATATGCGCCCGAAAGCGCGGCAAAAGCCATGTATAATAGCATTATGCGATCTTTGGGAGGCGAAAATCTATGAGCATAATCCGCGCAGGCGCGTGCATGACGGGCTCCTTCTGTACCTTCAAAAAGGCGTTTGACGCATGGCGCAGCCTGAAAAACAATGGTTTCGATCTCATTCCCATCATGTCCGAAGCGTCCTTTTCAACCGATACGCGTTTTTACCCGGCGGATGCGTCCGGAAAAATCTTTTCAGAGATCACCGGCCGCGAAATCATCCGTACGATCCGCGAAGCCGAGCCCATCGGCCCTAAAAACCTGACCGACATCACCATCGTCATGCCCTGCACCGGAAATACGCTTTCAAAAATTGCAAACGGCGTCGTCGATACCCCCGTCGCCATGGCGGTCAAATCCACGCTTCGTAACAACAAGCCTATTTTAATCGCCGTCTCTTCCAACGACGCCCTCGGAATCGGTGCAAAAAACCTGGGCGCGCTTCTCTCTATGAAAAATATCTATTTTGTCCCCTTCGGACAGGACGATCCCGAAATGAAGCCCACAAGCCTCGTTTCCAAATTCGACCTTGTGACAGAAGCTGCCCTGGCGGCCTTAGAAGGCAAACAACTTCAGCCGATTCTTATATAATATCTGTCAGCCGCACCAAAAGGCTCCCTTGTGCAAAGGGAGCTGTCAAAATCGCAGATTTTGACTGAGGGATTGCTGCTGACGAAAAACTGCCACAAATTCATTGTAGGGGTCGATGTCCCTATTGACACACATTTATAAAAAAAGGCCGCCGCAAGAAATCGCAGCGCCCTTTTACATATAATAAAAAAATTAGAAATTGCACAAAAGCTCGACGTAGCACTTCACGTCCTTCGTGCAGTCAAAATACGCATACGCGCCGTTTCCGTCGCCGTAATAGCCGAACTGCGTGAGCTTGTATCCGGCTTCCTTCATCATCTCCATGCGCTTGAAGATGTCGTCTACAATGAAGCCCAGATGGTGCATGCCTTCGCCGACCATTTCCAGATGATCGCGCCAGGTGGATTTGAATTCGTTGGGCTCAATCAGCTCCAGCTGGATGTTTCCCATCTCAAAAAACGCCATTTTGCAGTTTGCGTCGGGCGCAGGCTGACCCATATACTGGGTCTTGGTGATTTCAAAATCGCCGCCGCCGACCGTGGGGGGCGTTTCAATGCCGTAAAACGCTGCTACCTTTTTCTTGCTTTCCTCAATATCCTTGACAATCATGCCAATCTGGCACGGTGAATGGGTTCCGAGAATCTGATAAAGCATGGGAAATGTCCTCCCTATTCAAATATGTTGCACTTCTATTATACATATATAGATACCTATTTGCAACCGTATTTCAAAAAATGATTCCATAATGAAAATAAACGCAATAGTTAACAAAAATAGGGGTTGACAAAAGGGGTATGAAGTGATAAAATATACAAGCTGTCAGCGAGAACAGCGCAAACGACAGCGACGATCCTTGAAAACGATACA
>JAEDIV010000073.1 GCA_016296675.1 Clostridia bacterium | reverse complement strand
GCTACGCTTTGTGAAAACGCGCGATTTTGCCGTACATGCCGCCAAAATCGATTGAAAATGGAGAGAAAGTGCGCTCCCTCTCCATACCTCTCCCGGTGGTTTGTTGATGATCTGAACTGTGCGAATTATATCCGCGCAGTTTGAAACTGAAAAGATGATTTCGATCCTGTAAAGTCTATTTTGCTTTGGGTTTGAATATCAATGCATGGATCAGGCTGAAAACCACAGCAACTGTTATACCGGCCGCTGTATTCTGTATGCCTCCTGTAAATACCCCAAGAAATCCAATTTCATCAACCGTCTTTTGAACACCAGTTGCAAGCGAATACCCAAAGCCTGTGAGCGGAACTGTTGCACCCGCGCCGGCAAAATCGACAAGCGGCTTATATACGCCAACAGCTGTCAGAATTACGCCTGAAACAACAAACGCGACAAGAATCCTTGCGGTAGTCAGATTTGTGTACATAATCAGCGCCTGTCCGATGCAGCAGATCACGCCTCCGACCAAAAAAGCTTTTATAATCTCAACTGACAATTCCATCTGTACACCTCTCAAGCGAAATTGCATAGGAAATGGACGGAATGCTTTCTCCTTGAAGAGAGCTTGTCACGCTCATCATCGCACCACTTCCAAGGATCAATAGCTTTCTATACTTTCCTTTTTTCATCTCCTTCAGAATATGACCTGAGAGAAGTCCAGCAATGCATCCGCATCCGCTGCCACCCGCATGCACATCCTGATTGTCTCTGTACAGATTTTCGCCGCAGTCAAAGAAAATGTCGTCCGCTTCCTCTCCCAGCTTCTCTTTCACAATTTCCTTTAGGATACTAAGTCCGTATTTCCCAAGGTCTCCTGTAATGATCTTATCGAAATCTCGAATGCTTTTCTTTGTATCCGTCAGGTGTCCAAACAGCGTATCTGCGACAGCAGGCGCCATGGCAGCGCCCATATGCGCAGGATCCTTAATTTTCAAATCAATTACCCGGCCAAGTGTTCCGGATTTTATTTCTATAGCGCTTTTTTCTTTTTCGACCATGCAGGCTCCTGCTGCGGTCGCAGTCCATTGCGCAGACGGCGGTCTTTGCGTTCCGAGTTCAAGCGGCGTTCTGAATTGCCTTTCCGCAGTACAGAAATGGCTGCTTGCTGCACAGACGACTGTATGAAAAGCGCCAGATGCAACAAAAACTGCGCCAGTTAAAATGCTTTCAATCATTGTAGAACATGCGCCGTACATCCCTAAAAACGGTATCCCAAGATCGCGCGCGGCAAAGCCTGAAGATATGATCTGCGCGTTCAGATCTCCGGCAAGGAAAGCATCTACGTCTGTTTTTGTTTTTCCGGATTTCTCTATGCATCGTAAAACTGTTCTTTTAAGAAGCTCGCTCTCCGCTTTTTCCCAGGTTTCCGTCCCAAGAAGATCATCTTCAATAATTTGATCGAATGTATCTCCATAAGGTCCTTCCCCTTCTTTCTGCCCCGCAATCGAGGCTCCCTCAGTAATATACGCCTCATTTTCAAATACAATTGTCCGCTCTTTTGCCCTTTTCATGAAAGCGCGTACTCCTTTATCCAATATATCAGCCCATATACGACGCTTGCAGCGATACCATAGGTAATCACAGGCCCGGCAATCGTAAAGAGTTTTGCGCCGATTCCTGTGATGATTCCTTCTCTTCTGAATTCCATAGCCGGAGCGCACATCGAATTGGCAAACCCCGTGATCGGCACAATACTTCCGGCGCCTGCAAATTTTCCGATTTTGTCATAGATCCCGATTCCAGTAAGAAGCGTACCGATATAGACAAGAACAGAAGATGTAAACATCGGTTTTGTCGCTTCATTAAGTCCGATACAATCACCGGCTTTTCCGATAAGATGTCCAATCACGCAGATAACTCCGCCAACTATAAAAGCTCTTGCAAAGCCCATGAGTTTGGGGGATCCGGGCGTGTGTTTTTCAACAATTGTCTTGTATTCGCTTTCACTTGGAAGACTATACTTTTTCAATGATTTCTCTCCTTTTCTGCTTTGTAATAAAGGCGCAGTTGCGGCTTTCGCGATCTCCTGCACATGGACTTTTCTCCAAGCTAATGTTCGGATTTTCGTGTTTCATTTATCCTTCTCCTAACATTCATTTCTGTTTCTTTACCTTACCCAGATTCCTTAATCTCTATTCATCAAAAAGAACAAAAAATCATCTGAAAAATAACGTACAAAAACGTTTTTGTGTTTGACATTGTTCGTGATATAACATACAATGATCATGTATTCATATTTATTTGTATACTTTTTTCAGGAGGCTTTATCATGAAAAAGATCGCCATAATTATGGGCAGCGACAGCGACTGGCCGATTGTAAAGGCCGCTGCCGATCAGCTGAAAGAACTTGATATTCCTCATTGCGTCCGCGTGATTTCGGCGCACAGATCTCCTCTTGCGGCGGCCGAGTTTTCTAAAAATGCACGTGAAATGGGATACGCTGCCATCATCGCAGCTGCAGGAAAAGCCGCGCATCTCGCCGGCGCAATTGCCGCTAACACGACGCTTCCGGTTATTGGCATTCCCGTTAAATCTTCGACCCTTGACGGTCTTGACGCGCTTTTGGCAACTGTACAGATGCCTTCCGGAATGCCGGTTGCAACCGTTGCCATTGACGGAGCAAAAAACGCTGCGCTTTTGGCAGCTCAGATTCTTTCCGTTTCCGAGCCCGAAATCGCCGATAAGCTCGCCCTCATGCGCAGAGATATGACCGAGAAGGTTACCTTAAAAGATCAGAAGTTTCAGGATGAATTCTCCTATAAAATTTAATTCATACACTTATTGCACGGAGGAAAACAAATGAGCGGAATTTTCGGTATTTATTCTCCGAAGCCTCAGAACGTTGCTGATTATTGCTATTATGCACTTTTTGCGCTTCAGCATCGAGGACAGGAAAGCTGCGGTATCGTCGTTAACAACCAGGGCCTTTTAAGAAGCCTCAAAGACAGCGGACTTGTAAATGATGTTTTCACCAAGGAAGCGCTTGCGAATCTCGGCGAAGGCAAAATCGCCGTTGGTCATGTCCGTTACGGAACGACCGGCATTAATCCCCGTCAAAACGCTCAGCCCATCTCTATCAACCATGTAAAGGGTCTTTTGTCTCTTGCGCACAATGGCGCGCTTACCAACGCATTTGAACTTCGCGAACAGCTTGAGCTGAACGGATCCATTTTTCATACTTCCTCTGACGCAGAAGTGATTGCCTATTCCATCGTAAGAGAACGCCTCAAGACTCCCTCCATCGAAGAAGCTGTTGCGGCCTCCATGGATGTTCTCAAAGGCGCATATTCGCTGATTATCATGTCTTCCACCAAGCTTATCGGCGCCCGCGATCCTTTCGGAATGCGCCCTTTGTGCATCGGTCAGCTCGATGACGCGTGGATTCTTGCCAGTGAAAGCTGCGCGCTCGACGCCATCGGAGCAACATTTGTTCGCGATGTCGAGCCTGGCGAAATCGTCATCATTGGTAAAAACGGCATCAGCTTTGATAAACGCCACGTTGGACTGAAGCCGAAAAAAACCTGTATCTTCGAGCATATCTACTTTGCCCGCCCCGACAGCGTGATTGACAATGACAGCGTACACATCGCGCGCCAGAAGGCCGGCATGCTCCTTGCTGAAGATCATCCCGTGGAAGCCGACGTTGTAATCGGCGTTCCGGACAGCGGCCTTGACGCAGCGATCGGATATTCCAAGCAATCAGGAATTCCTTACGGCATCGGCTTTATCAAAAACAAATATATCGGAAGAACCTTCATTCAGCCCACGCAGAAGGACAGAGAAAACAAAGTCCGCATTAAGTTAAATCCGATTTCTGCAACCGTTTCCGGAAAGCGCGTAGTGCTCGTAGATGACTCCATTGTTCGCGGCACAACCTGCGCACGAATCGTAAAGCTGTTAAGGGATGCCGGCGCAACCGAAGTTCATATGCGCTCTTCCGCGCCTCCTTTCCTTTATCCCTGCTATTTCGGAACCGACATTGATTCACCCGAGAAGCTCATCGCCCACAATCACACGATTGAGGAAATCAGGGACATCATCGGTGTTGACTCTCTCGGCTACCTCTCAAAGGACAATGCCCTTAAGCTTACCCAGTGTTCCAGCGGCTTTTGCGTAGGCTGCTTTACCGGCGAATATCCCATCGAGCCCCCCAAGCAAATGGATCATTCCAAGTTCGAACAGAGCATCATGGAGGAAGAATAGAAATGAAGAACAGCTATTCCGAAAGCTACCGCGAAGCAGGCGTAGACATCACCGCAGGTTACAAAGCCGTTGAGCTCATGAAAAGCCACATTGCCCGTACCCTGACCAGCGGCGCTATGGGCGCAGTCGGCGGATTCGGCGGAGCTTTTGAACTCGACCTTACCGGCATCAATAAGCCCGTTCTCATCTCCGGTACCGACGGCGTCGGCACGAAGCTCAAGCTTGCTTTCCTCATGGACAAGCACAACACCATCGGCATCGACTGCGTTGCCATGTGCGTAAACGACGTTGTTTGCTTAGGCGGCAAGCCCCTTTTCTTCCTTGACTACATCGCTCTGGGTAAGAACGTTCCTGAGCACGTTGCCGACATCGTATCCGGCGTTGCAGAAGGCTGCGTTCAGGCCGGCTGCGCGCTGATCGGCGGCGAAACCGCCGAAATGCCCGGTATGTACGCCGAAGACGAATACGATCTTGCCGGCTATACTACCGGTATCGTGGATAAGGATAAGATTCTGAATCCCGAAAATGTTGTTGAAGGCGACATTCTGATCGCTGTTCCCTCTTCCGGCCTTCACTCCAACGGTTTCTCCCTTGTAAGAAAGGCGCTGGACGTCGAAAACCGCGATCTTCACGAAGTGATTCCCGAACTCGGCTGCGCTCTGGGCGATGCCCTTCTTACGCCCACCAAGATCTATGTAAAGCCGGTTCTCCATCTTCTTGAAAAAGCTTCCGTACGCGCCATCGCGCACATCACCGGCGGCGGCTTCTATGAAAACATTCCGCGCGCTTTCGGCGACGGCCTTTGCGCTGTTATTGACGAAAAAGCAATCAAGACCCCTGCCATTTTCGACTATGTGGCAAAGAGCGGCAACATCTCTAAGCGCGATATGTTCAACACCTTCAATATGGGCGTTGGCCTTTGCGTCATCGTTCCGAAAGAAGAAAAGGACAATGCGCTTTCCGCCCTTAAGGAAGCCGGAGAAGACGCTTATGTTCTTGGTTATATGGAAAAAGCAACCTCTGAAAGCAAGGTGCGTTTCGCATGAAATCGCGCGTAGCGGTATTCGTTTCCGGAGGCGGCACCAATCTTCAGGCGATCATCGACGCTTCCTTAAGAGGCGAAATTCCTTCTGCCGAGATTGCCCTTGTTGCCTCCAATAAATCCGACGCCTTCGCTCTTGAGCGTGCAAAAAAACACGGTATCAAAGCCGTTGTTTGTGAAAAGCTTCAGGGCGAAAAACGGACGGATGTTGAAAACAAGCTTTTGAAAGCTGTTCTTGATGAAAACATCGATCTTATTGTTCTTGCCGGATTCATGATGATTCTCTCAGAGAATTTCATCAAGTCCTTCCCCGGCAAAATCATTAATGTCCACCCCGCCCTCATTCCTTCCTTCTGCGGAAAAGGCTTTTACGGCTTAAAGGTGCATGAAGCCGCGCTTGAAAAGGGCGTAAAGGTTACGGGCGCAACGGTTCATTTCGTAAACGAAATCCCTGACGGCGGTGAAATCATCGCCCAGAAGGCCGTAGATGTTTTAGAGGGAGACACCCCGGAAATTCTTCAGAAACGCGTTATGGAACAGGCGGAATGGATCCTCTTCCCCCGCGCAGTTGAAATTGTATCAAAATCGATTATCAAATCCAAGGAGGCCATATTATGACCACTTATTTTGAAGCAGCTGGCGCAACCTCGTATCCCGGACGAGGCATCATGGCCGGAAAAACTGCCGACGGAAAGAAAGCCGTTTTTGCATACTTCATCATGGGCAGAAGCGAAAACAGCAGAAACCGCGTTTTCGTTTTAGAAGAAAACGGCATGCGCACGCAGGCTTTTGACGAAAGCAAGATGAAGGATCCGTCTTTGATCATCTACTGGCCCGTAAGAAAGCTTGGCTCCTCTATTATCGTTACCAACGGCGATCAGACCGATACCGTATACGACTTTGTCAAAGAGGGCAAATCCTTTGTAGATGCGCTCAATACCCGCTGCTTTGAGCCCGATCAGCCGAACTTTACCCCCCGCATCAGCCTCATGGCCGACTTCGCCGATAACGATTTCTCCTTCAAAATGAGCGTTCTTAAGTCCAATTGCCAGGACGGCAAAAAGAATCTGCGCTGCTACTATTTCTATGATCGGATTGATGCCGGCGAAGGCAAATTCATCCACACCTATGCAGCCGACGGAAATCCGCTTCCCTCCTTCACCGGTGAACCCGAGCATATTTCTTTCTCCGGTGAAATCGATGAAATTGCAGAAAAGCTCTGGGAAAACCTGAACGCTGACAACCGCGTTTCTCTCTGGGTTGAAACCCGTGATCTCGTTTCGGGCGAATCCGAAACCCGCGTCATCAACCGCAACAAGTAAGAAAGAGAAGGAATTTGGATATGGCTAATGAAATCCAGCTCAAATACGGCTGCAACCCCAATCAGAAACCTGCCCGCATCTTTATGGCCAACGGCGAAGAGCTTCCTGTTAAAGTTCTTTCCGGCCGCCCCGGCTACATCAATTTCCTGGATGCCTTAAACGGTTATCAGCTGGTCCGCGAGCTCAAAATCGCGACCGGTCTCCCTGCCGCCGCTTCCTTTAAGCATGTCAGTCCCGCCGGTGCAGCTGTAGGCGTAGAACTCACAGATGTACTTCGCAAGATCTACTTCGTTCCCGAAACCGATAAACTTTCTCCGCTTGCCTGCGCTTATGCCCGCGCCCGCGGCGCTGACCGCATGAGTTCTTTCGGCGATTTCATTTCTCTTTCCGATACCTGTGATTACGCTACCGCAAAGCTCATCAACCGCGAAGTATCCGACGGCGTTATCGCACCCGGCTATACCGAAAAGGCGCTTGAGCTTCTTAAAAAAAAGAGAAACGGCGCTTACAACGTAATTGAGATTGATCCCAATTATCAGCCGGAAGCGCTCGAAAAGAAAATGTGCTTCGGCGTAACCTTTGAGCAGGGCAGAAACGATCTTCAGATTACTTCTGAAATGCTTTCCAACATCGTGACTGAAAACAAGACCCTCACCGATGAAGAAAAGCGCGACCTCGTAATCTCCCTTATCACCCTCAAATACACCCAGTCCAACTCCGTTTGCTTTGTCAAAGACGGACAGGCCATCGGCGTCGGCGCAGGTCAGCAGAGCCGCATCCACTGCACCCGTCTTGCCGGTCAGAAGGCGGATAACTGGTTCCTCCGCCAGCACGAAAAGGTTTTGAATCTTCCCCTTCGCGAGGATCTGAAGCGTCCTGACCGCGACAACACCATTGATCTTTATCTTTCCGAGACCGATTGTGAAGACGTTATCGGCGACGAAGTATGGATGAATTACTTCACCGAAAAGCCCGAAAGATTCACCCTTGAAGAGAAGAAAGCCTATCTGGCTACCGTTTCCGGCGTTGCCCTTGGCAGCGATGCATTCTTCCCCTTCGGCGACAACATTGAGCGCGCTCATAAAAGCGGCGTAACCGTTATTGCTCAGCCCGGAGGCTCCATCCGCGATGATCACGTTATCGATACCTGCAATAAATACGGGGTTGCCATGGCCTTCACTGGTCTTCGTCTGTTCCATCACTAATGAATTGGAGTTAATCAAATGAATCTTCTGATTGTCGGCGGCGGCGGACGCGAACATGCGATCATCCGTGCCCTTAAAAAGAATCCAGAGGTTGAACTCGTCTATGCGCTTCCCGGAAACGCCGGCATCGGACAGATGGCCGAGTGTCATCCGATTCCTGCTACTGACATAGACGCTATTGTTGATTTTGCCAAGTCGCACAAAATCGACTTTGCCGTTGTGGCGCAGGATGACCCGCTCGCGCTTGGATGCGTGGATCGCTTAAATGAGCTTGGAATCCCCTGCTTTGGTCCTGACGCAAAAGCTGCGCAGATCGAAGCCAGCAAAATATTTTCCAAGAATCTCATGAAAAAATACGGCATTCCGACCGCAGCCTATGAGACATTTTCCGATTGCGAAAAGGCGGTTGATTATCTCAAAACCGCTTCCTACCCGATCGTTTTGAAAGCTGACGGTCTTGCGCTTGGAAAAGGCGTTGTGATCTGCCAGAATTTCTCTGAAGCCGAAACCGAGATCCGTGAAATGATGCTCGGCGGAAAATTCGGAAAGAGCGGCGCAAACGTCGTCATCGAAGAGTTTTTGGAAGGCCCTGAAGTCACTGTTCTTTCCTTCACCGATGGAAAAACAGTTGTTCCCATGGTTTCGAGCATGGATCACAAACGCGCTCTGGACGGTGATAAAGGTCTCAATACCGGCGGCATGGGCGTTATTGCGCCCAATCCCCTTTATACCCCTGAAATCGCCGAGCGGTGCATGAAGGAAATTTTCGTACCGACAATTGAAGCCATGCGAAAGGAAGGCCGTCCATTCAAAGGCTGCCTGTACTTCGGCTTGATGCTCACCAAAAATGGTCCCAAAGTTATTGAATACAACTGTCGCTTCGGCGATCCTGAAGCACAGGCAGTGCTTCCGCTTCTGAAAAGCGATCTTTTCAACATCATGCGCGCAGTCGAGACCGAAACGCTTTCCCCTTCCATGGTCGAATTTGAAAAAGCATCCACCTGCTGCGTAATGATTGCTTCCGGCGGCTATCCGGAAAAATATCAAAAAGGCTTTGCAATTGATTTCGGCGCATCAGAAGAAACTGCTTTTGTCTATCACAGCGGAACAAAGCTGAATGATGAAGGCAAATTCGTAACCAACGGCGGACGAGTTCTTGGTGTTGTTGCAAAAGCCGACACGCTTGAAAACGCCATTTCGAAATCCTATTTTGCTGCAAATCAGATTACTTTTGAAGGAAAGCACATGCGCACAGATATTGGTCAACGCGCTTTGAAGGGAGAGTAAACATGGTTTATAGAATATTCGTTGAGAAAAAGCCCGGCTTTGATCATGAAGCCCGCGCACTTCTGAGTGAAATCAACTCCTTCCTTGGAATTACAAACCTCACTTCCCTTCGCGTTATCAATCGTTACGATGTAGAAAACATTGATGAAGCGCTTTTTGAACGCGCCATCACCAATGTTTTTTCCGAGTCTCAGGTAGATACTGCATTCCGTACCATGCCTTCTCATGAAGGAAGATATTTCATTACTGAATTTCTTCCCGGCCAGTATGACCAGAGAGCCGATTCTGCCAGCCAGTGCATCCAGCTTCTTGCGCAGGTAGACCGTCCTCCGGTAAGAACCGCAACCGTATATCTTTTGGGCGGAAATCTGACGGACGATGAAGAAGCCAGAATCCGCGCTCATGTCATCAATCCCGTTGAAAAGCGCCTCGCCTGTGAAGTTGAATTTGAGACGCTCAAAGAGACCTATGAAATTCCGACCACGGTTGAAACGCTGAACGGCTTTATTTCCATGCCCGAGGAAGAACTGGATAATTTTGTAAGTAGCTTCCGCCTCGCCATGGATAGGGACGATCTTCGTTTCTGCCGCGATTATTTCGCCTCTCTTCACCGCGATCCCACCATCACCGAAATCCGCATGCTTGATACCTATTGGTCCGATCATTGCCGTCATACGACCTTCCAGACTGAATTTGACGAAGTCATTATCGAAGACAAGGCGGTTCAGGAAGCATATGATATGTATCTTGCCGCACGCAAGGAATTAAACCGCGAGCATAAACCCATTACGCTTATGGACATTGCGACCATCGGCGCAAAAGCCTTGAAAGCAAGCGGCAAGCTCAATGATCTTGATGAATCCGAAGAAATCAACGCCTGCACCATTCGCATCAAGGCGAAGATCGACGGGGAAGATCAGGATTGGCTTTTGTTCTTCAAGAACGAAACCCACAACCATCCTACCGAAATCGAACCTTTCGGCGGCGCAGCCACCTGCATCGGTGGCGCAATCCGCGATCCCCTTTCCGGACGCGGCTATGTATATCAGGCCATGCGCGTAACCGGCGCAGCCGATCCCACCCGTCCGCTTTCTGAAACCATCCCCGGAAAGCTTTCCCAGCGCCAGCTCGTCACTACCGCTGCCGCAGGCTATTCTTCCTATGGTAATCAGATCGGCCTTGCAACCAGCTTTGTAGACGAGATCTATCACGACGGCTATCAGGCAAAGCGAATGGAAATCGGCGCTGTAATCGGCGCTGCGCCCTCAGAAAACGTTCGCCGCGAAGTTCCTTCTCCCGGCGATAAGGTCGTTCTTCTCGGCGGCAGAACCGGCCGCGACGGCTGCGGCGGCGCTACCGGCTCTTCCAAAAAGCACACCGTTGAATCCCTTGCTACCTGCGGCGCAGAAGTTCAGAAAGGCAATGCGCCGGAAGAAAGAAAGCTTCAGCGTCTTTTCAGAAACCCTGAGGCTTCCCGTCTTATCAAAAGATGCAACGACTTCGGCGCAGGCGGCGTATCTGTGGCGATCGGAGAACTTGCTGACGGACTCAATATCGACCTTAACGCAGTTCCGAAGAAATACGAAGGTCTTGACGGCACCGAAATCGCCATTTCCGAATCCCAGGAACGCATGGCGGTTGTCCTCTCCCCTGAAGATCTCGATACCTTCATGAAGCTTGCCGAAGAGGAAAACCTTGAAGCAACGGTTGTTGCCACCGTGACGGAAGAAAAGAAGCTCGTCATGAATTGGAACGGTCAGAAGATCGTAGACATCGACAGAAGCTTCATCGATTTAAACGGCGCGCCCAAGCATGCAAAAGCAAAAATCGAAAAGATGCCTTCCGTGAAGGAAGAAGTAAAACCTGTAACCGCTGAATCCTTAAAAGAAATGGTATCCGATCTTAATGCCTGCTCCAAGCGCGGCCTTGTCGAGCGTTTCGACTCCACGAACGGCGCCATGTCTCTTCTTATGCCTTACGGCGGACGCCGTCAGCTGACGCCCTCCCAGGTCATGGCATCCCGCATCAGCGTTCGCGGCGCTGAAAGCGAAACCGCAAGCGTTATGAGCTATGGCTTTGATCCCTATATTTCCGAAAAGAATCCTTACCTCGGCGCATATCTCGCCGTTGTTTCCTCTGTCGCAAAGCTTGTAGCCTCCGGCGCCGGAAGAGACAATGTCCACTTCTCCTTCCAGGAATACTTCCAGAGAATGACCGGCGAAAGCAAAATCTGGGGCGAACCCATGTGCGCGCTTCTCGGATCTTTGAAAGCACAGCTCGATCTTGGTTACGGCGCAATCGGCGGCAAGGATTCCATGAGCGGTTCCTTCGAATCCATTCATGTTCCTCCGACGCTTGTTTCCTTCGCTGTCGGCGTTTGCGAAGCCGCACAGATCCGTTCTCAGGAATTCAAGAAGTCCGGATCTCCTGTTGCCGTCTTTGTGCCCGAGATGGACGAAAACGGACTTCCCAACACGGAAAGCCTCTTGAAGAACTTCGATCACGTAACTGAGCTATTAAGAAGCGGCCGCGCCGTTTCCGCAATGGCAGTTTCCCGCTTTGGTGCAAGCGAAGCAGTTTTCAAAATGGCAATCGGAAACGGCTATGGATTCAGAAGCGTAAACGACACCATGCTTTCTGAAAACACCATCGGCGCTATCGTTGTGGAATATGCCTGTGACTGCGAACATGAAAATGTCTTTGGTTATGTAACAGAAGACAGAAACTTCACCCTTGAAAGCGGCACCGTTTCCATGGACGAACTTGAGCATCTTTATGAAAGCAAGCTTGAAAACGTTTTCCCGACGCTCACCAAGGGCGTAAATGAGAAGGAGAATTTCTCCTACAGCGCTTCTTCCGCCCCCTACCGCGGTGAGAAGATCGAAAAGCCCCTGGTCGTCATCCCCGCCTTCCCCGGCACAAACTGCGAGTATGACACCGAGCGCGCTTTCCTTCGCGCCGGAGCCGATGTTGAGATCGTTGTTATCCGTAACCAGTCCAAGACTGCTGTTGAAGATTCTGCATCTGCATTTGCAAAAGCTGTCGACCGCGCGCAGATCATCTTTATTCCCGGCGGTTTCTCTGGCGGCGACGAACCTGACGGAAGCGCAAAATTCATCACTGCGTTTTTCAGAAACCCCATCGTCAGAGAAAGCACCATGAAGCTCTTAAAAGAGCGCGACGGCTTAATCGGCGGTATCTGCAACGGTTTCCAGGCGCTGACGAAGCTTGGCCTTATCCCCTACGGCGAAATCAGAGAAGCCGAGGAATGCGAAGCTACCCTCACCTTCAACGAAATCGCGCGCCATCAGTCCAAAATCGTCAGAACCCGCGTTGCATCCAAGCTTTCTCCCTGGCTCAAAAATGCAGACCTCGGAAAAGCATACGCTGCTCCGATCTCCCACGGCGAAGGCCGCTTTGTAGCGCCCAAGCACGTTATTGAGAAGATGATCGAAAATGGACAGATCGCGACGCAGTACTGCGATGAAAACGGCGACGCTGCAACGACGATTCTTGCCAATCCCAACGGCAGTGTATTTGCAATCGAGGGCGTGACTTCCCCTGACGGTCGCGTATTCGGTAAAATGGCTCATGCGGAACGCGTTGGCCACAATCTCCCCCTGTATGTAAACGTACCCGGTGACTATGACCTTGGCATGTTCAAATCCGCTGTTGAATACTTCAAAAAGTAAAGACAAAAAAGCGCTTTGCTTATCTTTGGCAAGGCGCTTTAGATCATCAACAAACCTCCGGGAGAGGTATGGAGAGGGAGCGCACTCCCTCTCCA
>JAEDIV010000220.1 GCA_016296675.1 Clostridia bacterium | reverse complement strand
AGGGAGTGCGCTCCCTCTCCAAACCACACCCAGGGGTTTGTTGATGATCTGAAAACCCGCCTCGAAAAAGGCGGGTTTTATCGTTTACTCCTTCAGCTTGCCAAGCGCTTTTCTGAACTGGAAAAAGAAGAGTATTGCCGTGAATATGACCGCAATCACATCCGCGACCGGCTCAGCCAGATATACGCCGGTCACTTTGTCCGGCGCAATTGCCGGCAGGATGTAAATCAGGGGAAGCAGCAGCACGAATTTTCTGAACACCGCGACGATGATCGAACACGGCGCATTTCCGATAGACACAAACGTCATCTGACAGGCAATCTGAATGCCCATACCCAAAAGGCCCGCGCAATAGATTCGAACCGCCTTGCCCGCATAGCCGACAAGAGAAGAATCATTGGCAAAAATACTGGCAATCGTCTCCGGGAACAGCATAAGAACCGCCCAAAGCACAACGGAATAGGTCAAACAGGTAATCAGAAGAAGCTTAAAGCATTTGAGCATCCTTTCCCTGTTTTTCGCGCCGAAATTGTAGCCCAGGATCGGCTGCGCGCCCTGTCCGATGCCGGTTAGGGGCAGCATGACAAACAGCATTGCGCTTGTGCAGATGGTCATCGCGCCGACCGCGGCATCGCCGCCGTATTTCTGAAGGGAGGCGTTAAAGCATACCGCGATCACGCTTTCACTGCCCTGCATGATAAATGTGGCAAGGCCCAGCGCAAAGCACGGAAGCAGTATTTTGAAATCCACTTTCAGATTTTTTCTGCGGATTTTGAGTGATGACTTGCTTCCGAACAGGAATTTTACGCACCACGCGCAGGAAACCGCCTGGGAAATCACCGTCGCAAGCGCCGCGCCCCGAACACCCATATTGAAAATGTAAATAAACACAGGGTCAAGCACAATATTCAAAAGCGCGCCGATGACCACTGTGGCCATGCTGATTTTGGAAAAGCCCTGCGCCGTGATAAACGCATTCATACCGAGCGTCAGCTGAACAAAAATTGTACCAACTGCATATACGTTCATATAGCTCACAGCATATTCAATCGTGTTTCCGCTCGCGCCGAACATCATGAGCAGATCGCGCCCGAAGATGAGAAGCGCCGCCGCCAGGACAAGCGAAATTCCGATCAGAGCCGTAAAACAGCTCCCGAGAATTTTTTCTGCCGTATCCTTATCGCCTTTTCCCATGCAGATGGACGCGCGGGGCGCGCCGCCCGAGCCTACCAAGGCGGAAAACGCCGACACCAGCATCAGAATGGGCGTGCATACGCCAACGCCCGTTAAGGCCGCCGCGCCGATTTGAGGAATATGGCCGATAAAGACGCGGTCAACAATGCTGTAAAGCATATTGATAATCTGCGCTAGCACCGTAGGAAGCGCAAGCTGAAAAAGAAGCCTTCCCACCGGCGCAGTTCCGAGTATTTCTCTGTCACGATTCATATCTCTGTCCCTCTTTCAAAAGCTT
The DNA here is from genome assembly GCA_016296675.1 of Clostridia bacterium. GTDB lineage: Bacteria > Bacillota > Clostridia > Christensenellales > Aristaeellaceae > SFHK01. The sequence goes on along the minus strand of JAEDIV010000220.1, from coordinate 1,321 downwards.
TTCTCATTCTATCGGAAAAATTCCCTTCACGTCAACCAAATATCGTTAAACAAATCGGATTTCTTGTGACAAAACACATGCATCATGTTATAATTAGCCCATATAAAGGCGGCGCTGAACACTGAAATCCGCTGAATTCAAATCCAGGCAAGGCAGATTTTCATAGTGCAAATCGACGTGCGGTTTATGAACGCGTTTGACGGGAATCAGAAATACTGCGCTTATGCCGCGCATGGTTTTTGGAAAACTTACATCCGAAAAATCACTTTTAAAAGCGTATTAAGCAGAAAGGACGGACAAACATGGAAAAGACCTTTGTGCGCGTGCTTGGCTCAACAAACTGGCTGCAGACCAAAATGAACGACCACAGTTGCTATACACTGTCCGATAAAATCCTGATCGACGCATGCCCGGGCGTGATTCATCATCTGCTTCAGATGGACGTCGACCCAATAACTGTGAATACCGTATGCTTTACGCATATGCATGCCGACCATTATATGGGGCTTGCGCCGCTTCTTCTCTATTTCCGCGCCGCAACAGGACGATATGACGGGCTTACAATCATCGGCCCTAAAAAGGCCGTACGTGACGCGGTCATGCTGGCGCTTCATTTCAATACGCACAACGCGCCCGGAGACAGCGCGGAAGTGTGCGGCATGCCGTTAATCATCGAAATGGACGACGGCGACGCATATTCAAATCACCCGGATTTCTTCATTCAGACCCGTCCGTCAGACCATGCCGTACCCGGTCTTGTCTATCGCTTCACCCACAAGGAAACCGGACACAACGTATCCTTCACGGGTGATACGCGCTATATGCCCGAGTTCGGAAACTTCTTCCGCGATACGGACCTCCTCATTCACGAAGCCTCCTCCGGCGCAAAACCCGTAGGCCAACAAAATGAAGTAAGCCGCCATTCAAGCGTCCACGACGCCATACGCGTTGCAAAGGAATCAAGCGCAAAACAGCTCATGATCACGCATATCAACGATGTTTTGCGTAAAGACGCGCTCAAAATCGCGAAAGCCGAGCTTTCCATTCCCGCGTTTATGGCTCAGCCGTATAAGGTATTTGAGTTTTAACCTCTGCCATACGCAGGATGCAAGCCGTCTGATAGAATTGTAGGGGACGGGTTTCCCGTCCCGCAATTTCCTGCGATTTAATGAGATCAAACGCTTTCAAAAAAAACGGAGAGGGGATAGTTTCCCTCTCCATTTTTATGCGATTGCACGCATTTTCCTTTATTCCCCTTTGAACACACGCCTGATTGCCTCCAGATATCCGTAGCCGTTCACATCATCCGGCTGCAGATAAC
>JAEDIV010000219.1 GCA_016296675.1 Clostridia bacterium | reverse complement strand
TGGAGAGGAAGTGCGCTCCCTCTCCATACCTCTCCCGGAGGTTTGTTGATGATCTCTGGCGCGGAATTTTTCCGCGCCTGTTTTTTTCTATTGACAATTGAGCACATGTTCAACTATAATATATACAGTTGAGTAAACGCTCAACTATATTGAATATTGGAGGCTGATCTTATGAAAAAAACGCTGCTTATGAACGGATTGTGCTGTGCGCATTGCGCTTCGAAAATTGAAAAAGCTGTCGCAAAACTCGAGGGCGTCGAAAACGCCTCTCTGAACTTCATGACTACCAAGCTTTCCATTGAGGCTGCCGAAGATAAAATGGAAGAAATCCTTGCTTCCGCCGAAAAAATCATCAAAAAGGTGGAGCGTGACATCGATATCAAGAGGATCTGATTATGCGCCAGAACAAAAAAAGAATTGCGAGAATCGCGCTTGGAATTCTGTTTTTCATTCCTGCGCTGTTTATTAAAAATACATACATCTCCCTTGCTTTCTATATCCTTTCCCTCCTCTTTGCAGGCGGAACCGTCTTTCTGAGCGCCGTCAGAAACCTTTTCTCCGGTGAAATTTTTGATGAAAACCTCCTGATGGTCATCGCCGCCGCCGGCGCGTTCGCAATCGGCGAATATCCGGAAGCCGTAAGCGTTATGCTCCTTTATCAGATCGGCGAAACCTTTCAGAGCATCGCTGTTAACCGATCCCGAAAATCCATCCAATCCCTTATGGATATCCGTCCGGATCACGCAAATATCGATCAGGACGGAGAAATCATCGAGGTGGATCCCTCCAGTATCCATCCCGGCGATACATTCATTGTCAAAAGCGGGGAGCGCATTCCCCTGGACGGTATTATCACAGACGGAGCATCATCCGTCGATGTATCTGCACTGACAGGCGAATCCAAGCTTAGAGATGTTCTTACCGGCGATGAAGTCCTGAGCGGTTCCATCAATCTGACCGGCCTTATCCGCGTGGAAGCGACCAGGGATTTTGAAGAATCTACTGCCAGCAAAATTCTCGATCTTGTGGAAAATGCTGCGAGCAAAAAATCAAAATCCGAAAACTTTATTACATCCTTTGCCCGCTGGTATACCCCCACAGTCGTCATCCTGGCTGTTCTCCTTGCATTTCTTCCCCCCATTTTCATGGCCGGCGCGGTCTTTTCCGACTGGCTCTACCGCGCGCTCACATTCCTGGTCATCAGCTGTCCCTGCGCGCTGATCATTTCCGTCCCGCTGTCCTATTTTGCGGGTCTTGGCCGCGCATCGCGCCAAGGCATTCTCATCAAAGGCAGCAATTATCTGGACGCACTTTCCAAAATCACTTCCATTGTCTTTGACAAAACCGGAACGCTCACCAAAGGCGTTTTCAAAGTGCAAAGCGTCAATTCGGAAACGCTCAGCGAGTCAGCGCTCCTGAGTTATGCCGCGCATGCCGAAAACTTTTCCCATCACCCCATCGCCGAAGCCATTCAAAAGGCAGCAGAAGGCACGATTGATGCAGAAAGAATCTCTTCCGTATCCGAGCTTCCCGGGCTGGGCGTTTTTGCTGTTGTCGACGGACGTGAAATCGCCTGCGGAAATCGCCGCCTTTTGGAATCCCAGAATCTCCCTGTTCCGGAAATCAGTTTCTCCGGCACAACCGTCTATGTGCTGATCGATGGAAAATACGAAGGCGCAATCATGCTTTCAGATGAAGTCAAGCCGGAAGCCGCTTATGCCATCCAGCTTCTTCGAACCCTTGGCGCAAAGCGCCTTATCATGCTGACCGGCGACAAAGATGAAATCGGTCAAAAAGTGGGTCGTGATCTTCAGCTGGATGAAGCCGTGACCGAGCTTCTTCCCGGCGACAAGGTTTCGGAGTTTGAACGACTCATTGAAAATGCCTCCAAGAAGACAAAAACCGCCTTCGTCGGAGACGGCATGAACGATGCGCCTGTTCTGGCCCGCGCAGACGTTGGGATCGCCATGGGCTCCCTCGGAAGCGACGCGGCAATCGAAGCGGCTGACGTGGTTATCATGACGGATGAACTTACCCGAATCCCCGAAGCCATCAAGCTTTCAAAAGCCACAAACCGAATCGTCATCCAAAACATCGTCTTTGCCCTCTTCGTCAAATTCCTCGTGCTCGCTCTCTCCGCCGTAGGCTTCGCTTCCATGTGGGCAGCAGTCTTCGCAGATGTCGGCGTATGCATAATCGCAATTCTGAATGCGATGCGGCTTTTAAAAAAATAACTACAGGAGATTCAAGAGCATTATGCGTATAACCCATGCATCATTAAGTGACCTGACCGCCATCGCCCTTCTTGAGAAGGCTTGCTTTCCGCCACTTGAAGCTGCGCCCATTGAAAGCTTTGAAAATCGTTTAAAGGTGTTTCCGAACCACTTCTGGCTCATGTATGATGAAAATACGCTGGTTTCCTGCGTGAACGGCTTTGTTACAGACGAAGAAATCCTCACCGATGAAATGTTTGAAAATGCCGGCATGCATGACGAAAACGGCGCATGGCAGATGATTTTCGGCGTGCTCACGCACCCGAAGTATCGCGGAAAAGGATATGCGACCGAGCTTTTAAGGCGGGCAATTGATGAATCAAGAAAACAAAACCGAAAAGGCGTGATCCTGACTTGCAAAGAAGCGCTCATTCCCTTTTATGCGCGCCTTGGTTTTATCGATGAAGGTGTTTCCTCGTCAGAACACGGCGGCGCCCTCTGGCATCAGATGCGCATCACATTTTAAGCGGCATTTCTGCCGCTTCAAGCCATCAAAAAAGTACCTTTTTTGATGGGAAGGGCCGATCCCCTGA
>JAEDIV010000218.1 GCA_016296675.1 Clostridia bacterium | reverse complement strand
GGTAAATGGGATTGGCCCAGTAGACTGCGTTTTTGATGACCTTCTGGATTTCGGGAATCTTGAAGGTGGGATTGGTTTCGTGGCCGGGCTGGAAATAGAAAATTTTGCCGTTGCCGCGAACATAGGTCATGCCGCTTCTGAAAACTTCGCCGCCCTCGTATCCGCCGATGAAGATGGTCTCCAGGGGTTCCGGCACGGTGAAGGGTTCGCCGTAGGTTTCTTCATGGGGAAGATAGATGAATCTACCGATGCCCTGCGCGATGGGATGAGCGGGGTTGACGACCCAGACGCGCTCAAAATCGCCGTCCTCGCGCCAGGTGAGGGAGCAGGGAGTGCCCATCAGGAGCTTGAAGGGTTTGGATTCATGCGCGGAATGGAGGAAAATCGCGCCCATGCCCATCTGGACATGATCGCGGACGCGCTGCGCAACCTCGTCCGGCACTTCACCGTGCGCCATATGTCCCCACCAGATCAGAACATCGGTGTTTTTAAGCGTCTCATCCGTAAGACCGCATTGGTCGTCCAGAAGAGTTACGGTCTTGACTTCGATATCCTCGCACTGAAGCGCGCGAGAGAGCGTCATATGTATGCCGTCAGGGTAAACCTCGCGCACATTTTCGTGCGTGCGCTCGTGAACAAATTCATTATAAATGGTAACTCGGATCACGTGTCATACCTCCTGATCGTGAATTGGATAATTTATTATAGCACACATAATGATAAAAGGGCAATGGAGAATCGGAAAAACGGGAAAAAAGATAAGTGTATAAAAGGGATCCATATGAAAAAGCTGGACAAAGACTGTTTTTAATGATATACTTTTTTGGGTAAGTTTTGTACATGGCGGGATGAAATATGCCCGCTTGCAAAGGAGGCGCAGGCTGCATGGATCCCACGACCAAGCTGCTTAAGAAGCTTGCGCCGGATTTGATGGACGGCATCGTTGCTCGCGCAATGGTGCTTGAAAGAATCTCGGTTTTACAGCCTGTGGGAAGGCGGGCGCTGGCACAGAGAATGCGGCTTTCCGAGCGCGAGGCCAGAGTGATCACTGATGCGCTTCGCGAGGCGGGGCTGATTGATGTGACGCCGGCCGGGATGATGCTTACAAACCGCGCGTATGAGCTTATTGACAGCGTGAAGGAGCTTGTGAGAAATAAGCTGGGCCTTGAATCCATGGAAATTCAGCTTCAGATACTTTTGCATGTGGAGAGAGTCAAGATTGTGCCGGGTAATGCGGACGAATCCAGGGAAGTGCTTTCTGAAGTCGGGCGCGTGGCCGGCATGAGACTCAGAAAATCGGTGCGCGACGGATCAATTGTTGCGGTAACCGGCGGAACGACGGTTCAGCAGGTTGCCCAGAATATTCCAAGAGGACAGAACATCGCAGTTACCGTGATTCCTGCCCGCGGAGGTCTTGGACAGGCGGTTGAAACGCAGGCCAATACGCTTGCAGAGGAGATCGCAGATAAGCTCGGCGGTACGCACAGAGCGTTGTATATTCCTGACAGCCTGACGGCGGATGCGCTTAGAGAACTGATCAAGCTCAAGGAGATCAGCGAACCGCTTGAAGCCGTAAAGCGAGCCGACGTTCTTTTGTACGGCATTGCAAGAGCCGACGACATGGCGAAAAACCGTCTTATGAACAAAGCCGATCGCGATCAGATGATCAAAAAAGGCGCGACGGCGGAGGCACTGGGGTTCTGCTTTGACGCGCATGGAAATTACCTCTCATCCGCTTCGGGTCTGGGGATTCCGATTGAGGCCGTTGAAACCATTCCGACCGTCATCGGCGTTGCAGCCGGCGCGAGAAAAGCCGAAGCGATTCTGGCTGTTACCAGGCATCATAAGCACGATCTACTCGTCATTGACGAGGGCGCGGCGACGGCGATTTACGATTTAATCCGAAAAGACCGATAATTCACCACGAAAGATTCACGTCAAATAACATGAAATTTCTTTTACGTTTCCCCACTATGTGGTAAAATAACATCAAGATCAATAAAGGGAGTGAAATTATGAATAAGAAGACTGTTCAGGACATTTGCGTAAAGGGCAAGAAAGTTCTTGTAAGATGCGATTTTAACGTACCGCTGGATGCGGACAAGAACATCACCGACGAAACCCGAATCAACGCTGCGCTGCCCACCATCAAGTATCTGCTTGACAATGGCGCCGCCGTTATCCTCTGCTCCCACCTTGGCCGTCCCAAGGGAGAGTTCAACATGAAGTATTCCCTCGCCCCCGTTGCAAAGCGCCTTTCTGAGAAGCTCGGCTTCGAAGTAAAGCTCGCAAGCGATGTTATCGGCGAATCCGCCAAGGCGCTTGCCGCTGAAGTAAAGTGCGGCGAAGCCATTCTCCTTGAGAACGTTCGCTTCCATGCCGAAGAAGAAAAGAATGATCCCGATTTCGCCAAGGCGCTGGCCGACATGGCTGAAATCTATGTTTCCGATGCGTTCGGAACCGTACACCGCGCTCACGCCTCCACCGCCGGCGTAGCCGCATATCTGCCCGCAGTTGCCGGCTTCCTGATCGGCAAAGAGCTCGACTTCTTAGGAAGCGCAGTTGAAGAGCCCAAGCGTCCCTTCGTTGCCATCCTCGGCGGCGCCAAGGTTAAGGACAAGATCGGCGTTATCACCAACCTCATCGAAAAGGTTGACACCCTCATCATCGGCGGCGGCATGGCTTACACCTTCCAGAAGGCCATGGGCAAAGAGATCGGCAAGTCCCTTCTCGACGAAGAGCGCATCGAGCTGGCCAAGGAACTGATGGCCAAAGCCGAAGAGAAGGGCGTTAAGCTCCTTCTCCCGATCGACAACGTTTGCGG
>JAEDIV010000217.1 GCA_016296675.1 Clostridia bacterium | reverse complement strand
TGCTTTGGTTTTATGCAAGCTGCTCGATGAGTCTCAGCACATGCTTGAGTTCTTCTCTTTTGATCTTGTCGCAGGGAACGCCTTTTTTGATGCAGTCCAGGAAATAGAGGATTTCATCGTCATAGGCGTTGGTTACGGGCACATAGCCGTCGCCCTTTTCGCTCTGCGCTTCAAACGGGCAGAAGGTGTTTCCCCCCTGCTCAAAGACGGTCAGCTTGCCGTCCTTGAATTCAAGAACCGCGCGCTCAAACTGGAAGCGGAACGAGCACTGGAAAACATAATTGCAGTCGTACCATGCGGCCTCGGCAGCGATGAAGAAATCGGGATACTGGTAGATGGCTTCGAAATAATCCTGCTTCTCGTTTTTGGCGCGGAAGCGCTGCATGCCGTCGGGCTTTCCGAAGGTGTAGAGGATGAAATCCAGATCATGGATATGAAGATCGAACGGCACAAGACCGCTTCTTTCGGGATCGCGCATCCAGTCGTCCCAGCTGGAAACGGGCGTACCGCCCATGCGCGTCATGCGGCCGGACATGAGGCGGCCATATTTTCGGGACTCATAGGTTTCTTTCAGATACAGATATTCCTTCCAGAAACGCACGACCTGCGCGATCATCACGTTTTTGCCGTTTTCCTCTGCGGCGTTGTAGATGCGGTCGATATCCTCGATTTTGAGAGAAGCCGGCTTTTCACAAATGACATGCACGCCGCTTTCAAGCGCCTTTACGGCATGTTCGGCATGAAGATATGTGGGGAGGCAGATATCCAGAATATCGTATTTTTCGTTTTTCGCCATTTCCTCATAGGAATAATAGGCCTTTGCGCCCATATCCTCGGCCGCGGCGTCTGCGTTTTCTTTTCTTATGTCACAAACGGCGACGACTTCAACGTCCTTAATTTTTTTCCAGCATGCGCGGTGCGTGCTGCTGATGCCGCCCATACCGATCATTGCAACTTTCATCTGCTTTTCCGTCCTTTGTCTTGATGTTGGATTCCACATTCATTATTGCAAAGGGAAGAGCAAATGTCAATCCTTTTCTCAATTGACGCATATTTTGCGCGGGTGCTATAATGAAAAAAACGGGATTTTTGCAAAGAGGGTTTTTCAAAGATGAAATCTGTTTTGTTCAATTCCGGCTGGGAATTTGCGTTTGAAAACGATATGGAGCACTTCAACCACTTCGGGTTTGAAAAATGCAGGGATGCTTCCGGCGCGCCTGCGCGGTTTTACGAATACAATAAAAGGGAGAAACAGAAGTTTTCATCGCTGCCTATTCGAATGAAAAAACGCAAGCAGAGCTTTGTATGCCTTCCCCGCATCTTTGAAACCACGGTTTCGGGCGTTTCGGGGTATGAGTACATCGAATTTGAGCGCCTTGGCGGGGATGCGGAGATTTATGTAAACGGCGAATTTGTCGGAAGCAATGTCCAGACGGAAGACCGAATTCCCGTAAACCACGCTCGTCCGTACCGCTTCCATGCACGCTTTAAAGAAGGCGGCAACAAAATAACTGCCGTCATACAGACGAATGAGACCGCAGATCCGGCCATGGGCGGATATGTGAAAACCGGAAAAACAATTGGACCTGACTGGAAAGTGCGCCTGCACTTTGGAAAAGCGCGCGTATTTGTAAAGCCTGATACCGGGAAGAAGCCCGAAGTCACAGCTGAATTTGATAAATAGCCGCGGGGGGATGCGAAGTGCGTTTTTCAAATTGGAAGTATTCTCATAATCATCAAAGGAATGTGATCCCATGAACCATATCCGATCAGCAGATTTTAGAGACATATGCCGCTTGTCTGAAATTGAAGTTTTCAATTACCGGCTCAATTTCTATCCGATTTTCAAAAACGACGGATTCTATTTTCGGGAATATACGACCCGGGCGCTGTCGGAAATCTACAGAAAGAATCCGGACATGATCAAAAATACCTTTGTATACGACGACGGATGCGTAAAAGGCTTTATCCGCGTAAAGGAGAAAGAGATTCAAAAGCTTTTTGTCGAGCCGGTTTTGCAGGGAAAGGGAATCGGGGAGGCGCTTTTGATGCATGCGGTTCGTGAAAAGGGTGCGTATGCGCTCTGGGCGCTTGAAAAAAACGAGCGCGCCATTGCGTTTTACGAAAGGCACGGATTTTCAAAAACGGGCGGGAGAATGACGGAAGAGGACACGGACGAATATCTGATCCGGCTGGAAAGGGGATAAAGGGATGTACGCAGTATACGAAAACATCACCATCCGCAATGCGGAAAACTCTGACTGCGCGCGCCTGGCTGCGTGGTGGAACGACGGAAGCGTGATGGCGCACGCGGGCTTTCCGATGGGGCTTGGAACCAATGAAGAGAAAATCTGGGAAAGCATCAAAACCGATACAGACGACACGCGCCGCCGCCTGATCCTGGAATATGAAAACGCGCCCATCGGGGAGATGAGCTTTCGGAACACCGGAAACAAGGCAGTTGAGATCGGCATCAAGATCTGTGAAAAAGAAAGGCAGGAAAAGGGCATCGGAAGAAAAGCGCTGAGCCTGCTGATCCGCTCGCTGTTTGACATGGGCTTTCAGAAAATTCTTCTGGATACGAACCTGAACAACACCCGCGCCCAGCATGTGTATGAGCTGCTCGGATTTCAGAAGACGGGCGTTCGGATCGATTCCTGGCGCGACCAGATGGGAAACCTCCAGTCGGCGGTGGATTATGAACTGACGAAGGATCATTTCATAAGCTATATAAGATGAAAGTTTTCAAAACAAAAGGGTCTGTCTCATGAAGAATAAAACCTCAAAAAAGCAACACAGCGGGACGGGAAACCCGTCCCCTACAG